>JBBSRM010000433.1:0-1503 GCA_038243055.1 Actinomycetales bacterium | reverse complement strand
TGCCGTGGCGCAACGGGTCGCCGGGCTGGGATTCGCCATGTTGGCCTCTCCGTTCCTGGTCCTGCTGCTCGGCCCCCATGAGGGGGTGCTGCTGGTGAACATCTGCGGCGTCGTCTCCTCCACGCTGATCACCCCGCGGGTATGGAAGGACATCAACTGGTCCGCGTTCCGTTGGCTGGCCGCCTTCAGCGTCGTCGGATCCGTCATCGGTGCGCTGATTGCCACCCGGCTTGAATCCGCAGTCCTTTCGCTCTCGGTGGGCATCATCGTGCTGATCGCCCTGCTGCTCTCCCTGGGCCTCTCCCGCTCCAGCGTCGCCGTCGGAGGGTCGGGCATCCGCGCCACCGCTGGAGCGATCTCGGGGTTGACGAGCTCCATGGCCGGGGTCGGCGGTCCGGCGGTCAGCGCGTATGCGGTGCTCACCCGTTGGGACCAGCGGTCCTTTGCCGCCACGATGCAACCGTTCTTTGCCGTCACGGGAACCGTCTCCGTCGTTTCGAAAATCATCCTCGCCCCGGAACAGCAACTCATCCTGCCCTGGTGGTACTGGGCGCTGATCGTGCTGGCCATCGTGGTCGGGATCTTCGGCGGTGAACGACTCCAGCGCTATATCCATGACCGCCACGCCCGCGCGTTCATCCTGATCATCGCGTTCGTCGGCGCCTTTGCCGCCATCGCCAAGGGCTGGCTCGGCCTCCTCTGATCCTCGCGTCGCAGGAGCCGCGAGGGCAGGTGGCTCAGCGGCGCCGGGCGACGACGACGGTGTCCTCCAAGGTGGCGTTCTCGCCGTCCGGTCCGGTCGCTTCCCGCTGCCTCACTTCAGCCGTTTCGATGTTCCACCGGGCCTCGTCGAGTCCGAGCAGTTCGAGCTCCTCGGCAGGGGTGGGGAAGTCGCGGGGCCCATGCCGATGACGGGCCCAGGGTGGGGCTGAGGCATGGGAGACGACGAGCAGGGTTCCGCCCTCGGCCACGGCGGTTGCGGCCCGGCGCAGGACCTCGCCGCGGGGCAGGTTCACCGGTGAGGCCAGGAAGCAGGCGGACACCACGTCGAACGTCCCCGGCGGAAACTCCTCGCCCAGGTCGACGTGCAGCCAGCTGACGTCCTGAACGTGGAGGCCGCGGGAGCGTGCCTCCGCGGCGGCGCGTTCAAGCGCCGTGGTGGAAATATCGGCTCCGGTGACCTGCCAGCCTGCTTCGGCCAGCCAGATCGAATCGCCACCCTCCCCGCAGCCCAGGTCCAACGCGCTGCCGGGTTCCAGCTGCGAGACCTCATCCATGAGGGCCTGGTTGGCCCCACCGCTCCAGATCCTCTCGCGCTCGCCATAACGGGCATTCCAGAAGGCCCTGGCGTCGGTGGGTGTCTCGTCGTGCTCGTGTTCCATGGTGACCATGCTGCCAGTTTTCGCGGCCGCGGTGCAGGATAATAAGGGAAGCACCCCGCCGAACGGCCGGGAGCAGACACGAGGAGCGGAGCCCGGAAATGGCCGAACGGTATGTGAAGAT
>JBBSRM010000432.1:0-1512 GCA_038243055.1 Actinomycetales bacterium | reverse complement strand
TGGCCGCCTCGATGAGATCGGCCAGGCGCAGCAGCACCTGTTGGCGTTCGGCGGGTTCGGCATCGGACCAGACCCCGGAGTCGAAGGCCGCGCGGGCACTGGCCACGGCGGCATCGATGTCTTGGGGCCCGCAGGCCGCCAGGTCGGCAATGGGGAGGCCGGTAGCGGGGGAGAGGGACGCAAATGTGGCCCCGTCGGCGGCATCGCGGAACCTGCCGTCGATATAGGCTCCTGTGCGCAGGGATCCGGTGGATTGGTCGGTCATTTCTGCCTCCATCCGGATGGTCGACGTGCCTTGATCGTAGTCCCGCCACCCGGGCCCCGGCCATGGTTATCCGGGAACGACGGCGGTGCCCGCTTGCAGGGTTCCGCCGGTCCGCACGTGGGCGTAGACGCCCACGTTGGTGTGCCCGAAGGCATCGTGGAGCAATTGCAGGACCGGCAGATCGCGCTTCGAGCTCACGGGGTCCACCTCGGTGGCCGGACACCTGCCGATCTCCTGGAAGACCTCGAGCCGGGCCTCCCCGGCCAACAGGGAACCGCCCGGCAGCTGCCGTTCGGCCCAGGGCGGCAGACCGTCGAGGTAGATATTGGCGCGGAAACGCAGGGGGTCGACCTCGGTTCCTGCGACCCGGGCGAGTTCGCGGACGGAGGCCAGATTGATGATCGAGACGGCCTGGGCTTCCTCGTCGCCCTTGGATAGCAGATCGGGGAAACGCCGACCTGGTTCGTGGGCGATGATCGGGACGTCGTCGTCAGCCAGGCCGAGCAGTTCGGCCACCAGGCCCGCCAACCGGTCGCGGCCGGCAGGGGTGGACAGGTCGGCGTGCACCACCTTCCCGTCGTCCTGCTCCGAACGGGTGAGGGAGATCGTCTGCGTGGAGTGCGAATATTCGCTGCGCAACCCGGCCAGGGCGAAGTCGCGGGCCAGGACATGGAAATTGCGTTTGCCCAGGTTCTGCGCCGTGTCCGGGACGTACTTGCCGCCGGCCCGGGCCAGCGCGTAGATCCGGTCATCGGGAAAACCGTGCCCGGGTCGGAGCCGGACCTCGGCCAGGGGCTGCGGGGACAGGCCCTTGACCGGATAGTGGTAGAGGGCGGCGATGGAGGCGCCGGTGCTCGTCGTCTGGGGTTTCTGGCTCTGCTGCACGGCTCCAGTCTAGACAGGCTGCCTTGCTATTCTGGCCGGGTGAGTTTCCTGGTCATTGCCGCCCTGTTGGGCCTGCTCTATGTCTGGCTTCGCCGCAAGGACCGGCGCATGCTGCGTAACGGCGTCGTTCGCGGTGATCGTCCTGGCCGGATTCCTCATCGCCAACGGGATGACCATGATGCGCAGCGAAGGCCGCCGGCTCGCGAACTTGCTGACCCTGGTGCTGGGAATCGCGATGCTCGTGCTGCCGGTGATCGCCCTGCTGCTGGTGCTCACGCTCCAGCCCCTGCTCGTGGGACTGGCGTTCCTGCTCTTCTTCCTGTGCGGCTACCTCGGGATCGTGTTCGTCATCTTCCTCGCCT
>JBBSRM010000431.1:0-1513 GCA_038243055.1 Actinomycetales bacterium | reverse complement strand
GGCCCGGAGTCGGCTGCGTTGAGCCTGGCGTGCCGCGGCCACCCGGCCGGCGACGGTTGCGGAGGTTTCCTCACCACGTCCCGTCCCCAAATGCACGGAGTTCACCCGTGGAACCTCGATCTGCAGATCGATCCGATCCAGAAGGGGTCCGGAAAGCCGGTCGAAGTAGCGGCGGCGCTGCATCGGTGTACAGCGGCAGTCCAGGGCCTTGCCCGTGTTCTGCCCGCAGGGGCAGGGGTTAGCAGCCAGCACGAGTTGGAACCGGGCCGGGTAGGTGGCGATCCCGGCTGCCCGGTGCAACGTGATCTCCCCCGATTCCAGCGGCTGCCGGAGACCGTCCAGCGACTTGGAACTGAATTCCGGCGCTTCGTCCAGAAACAGGACCCCGCGGTGGGCGCGTGAGGCGGCCCCTGGCCGCGGAAGTCCTGCCCCTCCACCAATCAGGGCAACCATGCTCGCGCTGTGGTGCGGACTCTCATAGGGTGGCCTCAACAGCAGCCGATCCAATCCTGCCGTACCGCGGTGCAGCGAATGAATGGCAGTGGCCTCCATGGCTTCGACTGGATCCAGGTCGGGCAGCAGCCCGGGCAGCCGTTCGGCAAGCATCGTCTTCCCCGCCCCGGGAGGGCCCACCAGCAATAGGTGGTGTCCGCCGGCCGCGGCGACCTCCAGGGCGAAACGTGCCAACGGCTGGCCGATCACATCGCAGAGATCGGCTCGTTCCGCAGACGCGTTGGTCGTGTCGGCGGCGGCCGTGGTGGTTGCGGCAGTCGCCGGTTTCCGCACCTGCGCCGTCGGCCTGGCTGGGACAACGGTGTCGAGGCAGCCATAGTCGGAGAGGACTTCGCCCAGGTGTCGGTAGGAGCCCACCTGGGCACCGGGAACCAGTCGCGCCTCGGCGGCATTGGCCTCCGCCACGACCACTCGTGGCCGCCCGGCCCGCACTGCCGCCATCACCGACGGGAGGACTCCGGCAACGGGTCGCAGGGTTCCATCCAGACCGAGTTCGGCCAGGTGGACGACATCGGGTGGATTCTCGATCTCCCCGGCGGCCGCCAGTGCCGCAACAACGATCGCCAAATCGAATGAGGATCCCCGTTTGGGCAGCGAAGCCGGCACGAGATTCACCGTGATGCGCCGCGGACACAGTGGGACACCCGAATTGCGTGCCGCCGAGCGGATGCGGTCGCGGGCTTCGATCAAGGAGGCGTCCGGCAGTCCAAGCAGGACGAAGGCGGGCAACCCTCCCCCGATATCGGCCTCGACGTCGATGATGTGCCCGTTGAGGCCGACCAGGGACACCCCGGCGGCCCTGCCCAGGCTCATGGGGTGACTTCCTTGAAGTAGGCGATCCGGTGTTGTTGACCCGGCGCGGCGACGATGGCGATGACGTCCACGCGGCGACGCCGTCGGGGTTGGCCCGCCGCACGACACCAGGCACCGGCCAGTCGGTGCAGCCGTCGTAGCTTCACCGCATCCACCGCTTCGGCCGGATGCCCGAATCCCAGCCCCG
>JBBSRM010000430.1:0-1521 GCA_038243055.1 Actinomycetales bacterium | reverse complement strand
CGGGGCCCACGAACCACTCAGGCCACTCGGGCCAGGTGGCCTTGGTCTCGCCCTCGGGCTGCCAGCGGCCGTTGCGCAGCCAGCCGACGAACTCGTCGTCCCAGTTGCGTGTGCAGTCACTGCCCAGTCCCACGCGGCCCGGTCCCAGCTCATTGACCAGGCGGGCAACCATCTGACAGAAGTCCTTCAGGACGGCTTCCTTGCCCCCGATGACCAGCGGGTAGAGGCAGCAGCCGAGCACTCCGCCGGCCCCGGTCACCGCGCGGATGACCTCGTCAGGCTTGTTGCGCGGGTTCTCGACAAACCAGGTGGGGTTCGAGTGGGTGATGGCAATCGGGGCCACCGAGGCCTCCACGGCATCCAGCGAGGTCTTGTTGCCCACGTGGGAGAGGTCGATGAGCATGCCTACACGGTTCATTTCCGCGACAATGGTGTGCCCGAACCGGGTCAGCCCCGAGTCCTTGGGTTCATAGCAGGCCCCGCCGACAAGGTTCTGGATGTTGTAGGTCAGTTGGGCGATCTTCACGCCGAGCCTGTGGAAGACCTCGACCATGCGGAAGTCGTCGCCGAAGGAGCTGGTGTTCTGGAAGCCCAGCAGCACCGCAATCCGGTTGTCGATTTTCGCTTGGCGGATCTCGTCGCTGGTGGTGGCCAGGGCGACCAAGTCCGGGTTCGCCGCGGCCAGCTGGTACCAGTCGCCGATGGCCTTGAGTGTGTCGGCCGGGCCTTCCCAGACGGCACAGGTCGCATTGACCCCGCTGATTCCCCCGGCCCGCAGCTCCTCGAGGGTCTTGCGGTCCCAGTTGCTGATCTGCAGGCCGTCGACGATGGTCGTGGCGGCGTGCAGATCCACCGCCCTGGCGTCCAAGGGTGCCTCAAGGGTGAGTGAGGTGCGTGGTTCAGTCATTGCTGTTTTCCTCCTGAGGCCGGCGGGTAAACATCCATCCATCGTCGGCGGTGCCGTTGGCCAGATCGGCAATGCGCGGGGCACCGGCCATCAGGGTCACTCGAAGCCAGTCGGTGGATTGCGGGGTGTAGTTTTCCATGCCGTAGAGGGCCAGCTGGAAGCGCTGGACATTCAGCGGCAGGAACTCGGATCCCAAGAGGTTGTCACGCACCTCGCCGTAGGGAAGCGCTCCGATGTTCTGCACGCGTCCCACGGTGGCGCGGTGCCTCGGGTGGGTGAGCAGGAACTCCCCGACGTCCATTGATGGGTCAGCCTCGGCAAGCTCTGCACGCAGGGCAGCCACGGCGCGGGCGATGTCCACCGGATGCTGGACGGCCTCTCCCAGATCGGCGCCCTGCAGGGCCCGGCGTGGTTCCTCGTTGTTGATCGAGGAGAACCAGAAGTGCTTCTGCGAACCGGGGCTGGCGAAGTCGAAGGCACCGATCCACGAGTACGAGGCATCGATGTTGGCCGCCAGGGCGGCGCAGCTGATTCCCGCAGTGACACGGCGAGACTCGTCGCAACGCAGCCCGGACTCGACGACTTCGTCGAGGTCTTCGGTCAGTTCGGTCAGG
>JBBSRM010000429.1:0-1525 GCA_038243055.1 Actinomycetales bacterium | reverse complement strand
GCCGCCGGGGTGCTGCCGTCCGCGGAAGAAGTGGTTGAAGCCGACCTCGTACAGTGCCGCGGAGCTGGCGTAGGTGGAGATGTGACCACCCACGCTGATTCCGGGGCGCTGGGCCCGGTGCACCATGATCGCCGCGTTCCAACGGATCCAGGCCCGGTAGCGCCGCTCGACGTCCTCATCGCCCGGGAACCACGGCTCGTTCTCGGTGGGGATGGTGTTCACATAGTCCGTCGACGTCAGGGCGGGTAGGGCCACCCGGCGATCAGCTGCCCGCTCAATCAGACGGAGCATCAGGTAGCGCGCGCGCTGCGGGCCTGCCTCGGCCAGCATCGCGTCGAAGGACTCCAGCCATTCGTCGGTTTCCTCGGGATCGGTGTCGGGTAGGTAAGAGCCGACCCCTTCGCGGATCACCCGCACGCGGGCGGGGGCCGCTGCGGTGGCCGTCTTCTTGCTGGCGGACCCGCTCGCTTGTTCAGCCACGGTCTGCTCCTCCCTGGTGTGTGGGCCGGGGTGTGACCCAGACACGATGGTGCCGCATGATCGTCCATTATGGGACTGCGGACCCGTACCAGCGGGTAGCGTCAACGCGACAATTCGGTGCTGCTCAGCCGACATCGGGTGGCCACGGGCAGGAGCAAACGAGAATGATGCGCAGGACGCGAGCCGGTCTGGAACCGGTCGCGGTGTTGGCGGTACTGGCCGGTGTCCTGGCTTCCGCGTGTACGGGTCAGGTCGACGGTGAGGCGCGCCCTGATCCGGCGGTGACGGTGGCCACAGCGCCGACAGGAACTTCGTCGTCAACGACATCGACCTCCCGATCGTCCTCGTCCTCGTCGTCGGATCCGTCCACCTCGGGCCGCAAGGTGCTCTGCCTACTGATTCCGCCGATCACCTCCAAGGCCACCAAATCCGTCAACGACTACTTGGCAGTCGCCAACGCGGCAAAGTCGCCCACCCCGGAACTGGTGGCGGCCGAGCAGAAGGCGGTCGCGGACCTCACGCCGACGCCCGGACGGTTGCGGACCCTGCCCGGCCTCAGCTCGCTGCCGCCGTCGGATTCCCTGGCCAAAGAAGTGCCGGCCATTGCCACTGCCGTCGAGTCGGTGATCGCCGCGATTCCCTTGCGAAAGTCCGCTCCGTTCAACGCCGCAACTGATAATTACAACCTCCATCTAGATGCCATTCGGACGACGTGCACCTCCTAGCACGAGGTCCGCGCGTGACCGACGCGGTGGGCGCGGATGGCTCTCGGCTTGCGCAGACGTCCTCGAACCTGTTCGCTCTTGTCAGTTCGATACATCGTGCTGCGCGGCAACCGCCGCGTTGATCAAGCAGCACCAACACAGAGGAGGGTCGCACCGTGGTCGCCGCGGGGGATGCCCGAAACGACGCCGAGAAGCTCGGAATCACGCACGGCATGGTCGTGCAAGAGCTGGGGTGGGACGAAGATGCCGACGACGACTTGCGCGCGCTTGTCGAGCAGCAATGTGGTAGCGAGTTGATCGATGAAGACACCGATGAGGTG
>JBBSRM010000428.1:0-1545 GCA_038243055.1 Actinomycetales bacterium | reverse complement strand
GGATCAGGATAAGTTTCCGGTGAGACGCCAGCCAACACCAGGTCCATCATGCCGCGTAGGGCCTGGCTACTGACGGCGGCCGTCGCCGGATAAATCGGGATCGGTCGGGGTTCGGCATCCTCGGCGGTTTCCAGGAGTGCGTATTCGGGTTGGGCCAGTTGGAGGGTCTGCCGGTAGGCACCGACCTTTCCGCTGAACATGGCCACGGTTCCCTCGGTCAGGTCCTTGGCAGCCTTGTACCCGTTGAAGAAGGTCATGTTGAGTCGGCCATGCGTGTCGCCGAGTTCGTCCTCGACGGCCACTTGCAACAGCATGCCTTTGCGTCGCTGCATTCTGCGTTGCTCCGAGGAGACGACCCGGGCAACCACGGTCACCGTTTCACCGAACGGCAGTTGGTCGATGCGCGTCAGTTCACCCACGTCGAGGTAACGCCGCGGGAAGTGGTGGAGCAGTTCCCCACATGTTTCGAGGTGGAAGGCCTTGGCCACTGCGTCGGCTGCGCGACTTCCAATGGCTGAACGCAGGGGCGTTTCCGGGCCGAAGGACGTCGAATCAGCCACTGTGGGTGCACAAATCCGTTATGGAGACGTTCACCGGTTCACCGGCCTCCCGGATGGCCTCCAGGGCGTCCTCGGCTTCATCGACGTGGACGTGGACGCGCCACCGGTAGGCCTCGTCGGGTCCATTGACGGCGCTCATGATGACCGAGTTCCCGAGGGAATCGAGACGGGCCCGTAGCGTGGCCGCCTCCAAGGCGCCCAACGTGATCGTGCACATCACTTCGACGCCTTCCTCGGTCGAGGAGGAGGCATGGATATGGGGATCCTGGATCCCATAGCCGTGCAGCGGCGTATAGCGTGATTCGTCGGGTTCCTCGCCGGTCACCGCGGCACACAGCGTATCGAGCACCAGCATCATGCCCACGGCTCCGGCGTCGACCACTTTGGCTTGGGTCAGTGGCCCTAGTTGGTCCTCCGTGCTGACCACGGATTGGAGCGTCACTTCCTGCACGGCGGCCAGTACCTCGCGCAGGTTCGCACGACTGGACGGATCGGCGTTCGACTGGGCCACCGCACTGCCGGCCGCCCGGGCCGCCGACTCGGCCACGGAGAGCATGGTCCCGGGCACCGGGTCGCTCAGGGCCGACCAGGCGCGGACCCTTCCGCGCTCCAGGGCAGCCGCAAGCAGCGGCCCGGTCAGCCGTGGCTGCCCCAGGAGCGGCTCGGAAAACCCGATGAGGAACACCGAGAGCAGTGTCCCGGAGTTGCCCCGGGCCGATTCCATTCCCGCGCGCCCGGCGGTTGCCAGGTATTCGCCCAGATCATCGGACTCCAGCACCGACACGGCGTCGTGGGCCGTACGCGCCGTCAGGTAGAGATTGGAGCCGGTATCCCCGTCGGCAACGGGGAAGATGTTGATGGCGTCCAGGCGGTCGCTATGGTTGGCCAGGGCGCCCACCATCGATGCGAGCCAGGTGGCTGCGGCAGGCACCCCTGAGGCGATCTTGGCGGTCATTGGTGTTCCCCTTACGGGTTGCTCAGAGTC
>JBBSRM010000427.1:0-1547 GCA_038243055.1 Actinomycetales bacterium | reverse complement strand
TTACGGGGTGAGCATGACCTTGATCGACCGGCGTTCGTCCATGGCCCGGTAGGCTTCAGCCGCTTCCTCCAACGGCATCACCGCGTCAAAGACCAGCCCGGGATTGATGGCGCCGGAGATGACATCCGCGAGGAGTTCGGGGATGTAGTTCCGGGTGGAGGCGGCGCCCCCGGCCACGGTGATGTTCTTGGAGAAGACCACCCCGATGGGCAGTTCGGCGCCTCCTGCCGGGACACCCACGAATCCCAGGGCACCGCCGGCCCGGGTGCAGCGCAACGCCTGGTCCATCGATTCAGCGGTTCCGACGCATTCCAGGACCGAATCGGCCAGGACGCCGCCGAGTAGTTCGGAGACCTTCGCCGCGGCGTCCTTGCCGCGTTCGGCCACGATGTCGGTGGCCCCGAGCGCGCGGGCCACCTCCGCACGGTCTGCATGCCGGGACATGGCAATGATCCGGGTGGCGCCGAGCCTTCGGGCTGCCAGGACGCCGCTGAGCCCGACGGCGCCATCACCGACGACGACCACCGTGCGCCCGGGACCCACCTGGGCGCCGAGGGCAGCATGGTGGCCGGTGCCCATGACGTCGGAGAGGGACAGCAGCGACTTGAGCAGGTCTTCATCGGGTTCGCTGACGCCGGGGACGACGACGAGCGTGCCGTCCGCGTTGGGCACCCGCACGGCCTCCCCCTGGCCGCCGTCGACCTCGAGACCCTGCTCATCCTTCGCACCCCAGATCGCCCGGTGGGCGCAAGCCACCTGGACGCCGTTGCGGCAATCGCTGCATTGCCCACAGCTATTGGCCCAGGGGGCGATGACGAAGTCTCCGACGGCCAGGGTCGTGACGGCGGAACCCACCCCGGTCACAGTGCCGACGAACTCGTGCCCGATCGGATGCGGCTCCGTCGTCTCGCGCACCCCACGGTATGGCCAGAGGTCGGAACCGCAAACACAGGCGGCGGCAACCTGGACGATGGCGTCGGTGGGATGCCGAAGGACCGGATCCGGCCGGTCCTCGACGCGGATGTCGTGGGCTGCATGGATCATGGTGGCGCGCATGCGGATTACTCCTGGGTGTCTGGATGGTGACGGTCTGCCTCCAGCCTAGAACGATCCGTCTTGCCGCGGGAGCCACGGGCTGACAGGCTTCCATCATGACGACTCTGCACGACCTGCTGACCTCCGTGGGATCACTGGCCGGAACCCCTACCCCGTTCAGCCCGGAGAACGCCCCCGGCCATCCGCGGGACCTCTTCGCCGACTGGTTCGGGGAAGCCATCGCCGCCAGGGTCACCGAGCCACATGCGATGACTCTGTCCACCGTCGATGCCGAGGGGCCCCCCGATGCCCGGGTGCTGATCCTCAAGGAGGTGACCGAGGACGGCGCCTGGACCTTCGCCGGATCCATAGACAGCACCAAGGGCGTCCAGCTCGGTGCGCGTCCCGTCGCGGCGCTGACCTTCCATTGGAAGGAGCAGATCCGCAGTATCCGGCTGCGTGGCACCGTGGCCCCTGCTCCTGGCGTTGCAGCACGCCGGGACTTCCTCGCT
>JBBSRM010000426.1:0-1554 GCA_038243055.1 Actinomycetales bacterium | reverse complement strand
TGGCGGGCGGGCGGACCTCGTCGCCGGAGACGGTGACGACGGTGCCCCCGTCCTTGACGGCGCGCAGAGCCTCCACCGTTGTGGACGGCTGGACCGCCAGGGCGGCGTCGACGCCGGCGGGCCTCCATGCATGGATCTGTTCGGGCCAGTCGGTGTCGTGGTAGTCGACAGTCCTGGTCGCTCCGAGTGAGGTCAGGTAGTCGTGGTTGTGGGGGGATGCAGACCCGGCAACGGCCCAGCCGTTGCGTCGAGCCAGCTGGATCGCGAGGGTGCCGATCGCACCGGAGGCACCGGCGATGAAGATCGACCCCTCTGCGGGGATGGGCGGCAGGGCGTGCAGCGCCCGGAGCGCCGTGCTGGCGGCCACTGGCATCGCGGCCGCCTGCTCGAAGTCCATGCCCTCCGGGATCGGCAGGATCAGGGAGTCAGCCCGGACCACGGCGTACTCCGCCCAGGTGCCACCCTTGAGCTGATCGGTGCTGACGAACGCGATCCTGTCGCCCGGTCGGTACTGCCCGTTCAGAGCGTCTCCGACCTGCTCGACGACTCCTGCTGCTTCGATCCCGATGGGGTAGGGGGTGGAGATGCCGTGCGGCAGGAAGTAGGAGTCATGGATCCCGACGCCGATGGCCTTGATCCGGACGAGCAGCTCGTCGGGTCCGTTTCGGGGGACGGGAACCTTTGCCAGCTCCAAGTGGTCGTGCTGGTGTCCGGAGATCGTCACGGCGGTCATCGTCGACACTCTTGCCTCGCTCATGGGGTCTTCGGAGTCGTGAGGGTGGGGGGAACCTCGAGCAACAGGTTGCTGTCGAGCACCGGCGCCAAGGCGGCAACGATGCGCATCCGGTCGTCCTCGGAGAGTCGCTGGGTGAACTCGGCGAGCATCCGCTGGTGGCACTCGAAGTGCTGAGAGACCAGGTCGCGTCCGATCGTCGTGAGCCGGACCAGCTTCACCCGCCGGTCGTCGGGGTCCTCGTTGCGTTCGACCAGCCGTTCGTGGAGCAGTCGCTCCACGTTGCGGCCGGCACTGGCCAAGCTGAGGTCCAGGTGGGAAGCAATGTGGCTGATCGGCAGCGGGGTGTCGACGTAGGCCAGCACCATCATCATCCGTACCTGCGAGAGCGTCAGGTCGATGTCGGCGAAGGTCGACATCGAATGCGACTCCTGACCGCTGCAGAGCCGACGGAGGAACTCCTCGATGAGCGCCCCGACGGCTGCGGGGCTCGGCACGGTCGAGGACATGCTTCGGATAGTAGCGATGACGTTATTGTCGCACAAGCGCAACTTTCTTGTTGCCGTACCAGGAGGTCAACGAGTCGGCAGGGGTCCTTCCTCCCCGGGACCATCACCGTGGCCGCTATCTTTCACCCAGGGTGGACGCAGCACCGATGAAGGAGACGACGTGGGTGACCTGGCGGTGATGCTGCTTGCGGCCCTGGGCGGTGGAGCCCTGGCCAGTGCGCTTCGGCTGCCGCCCCTCGTGGGGTTCCTGGCCGCGGGCTTCGCCCTGCACGCGGCCGGGATGCAGGAACCGGTCGGGCTTGACCTGGTGGC
>JBBSRM010000425.1:0-1559 GCA_038243055.1 Actinomycetales bacterium | reverse complement strand
TGGGCGTCCTCGACGACGAGATCGCCCGCGCCATCGTCGACGCCGCGGATCACGTGGCCTCCGGCGATTACGATGAGCACTTCCCCATCGACGTCTTCCAGACCGGTTCGGGGACGTCGTCGAACATGAACACCAACGAGGTCCTGGCCGCCCTGGCCAACCGGGGACTCGAAGCCGCCGGCAGCCAGACCCGCGTCCACCCGAACGACCACGTCAACGCCTCCCAGTCCTCCAACGACGTCTTCCCGACCTCGGTCCACGTCGCCGTCACCGACGCCCTGCTCAACGACCTGGTTCCTGCGCTGCAGCACCTGGCCGAGAGCCTGGGACGCAAGTCCGAGGAGTTCGCCGACGTCGTGAAGTCCGGCCGCACCCACCTCATGGATGCCACACCGGTCACGCTGGGGCAGGAATTCGGCGGCTACGCCGCCCAGATGCGCTACGGCGTCGAGCGCATCGAGGCCAGCCTGCCCCGCGTGGCGGAGGTCCCCTTAGGCGGAACGGCCGTCGGCACGGGCATCAACACCCCGGCAGGCTTCCCCCAGCGGGTCATCGCCCTGCTGGCCGAGGACACCGGTCTGCCCCTGACGGAGGCGCGCAACCACTTCGAAGCCCAGGCCAACCGCGATGGGCTCGTCGAAGCCTCGGGACAGCTGCGCAACATCGCCTACTCGATCATGAAGATCAACAACGACCTGCGGTGGATGGGCTCGGGCCCCAACACCGGTCTGGGCGAGATCGTGATCCCCGATCTGCAGCCGGGATCCTCCATCATGCCCGGCAAGGTCAACCCGGTCATCAGCGAAGCCGCGATCCAGGTCGCGGCCCAGGTCATCGGCAACGACACCACGGTCTCCTTGTCCTCCACCAACGGTGCCTTCGAGCTCAACGTCGGGATTCCGGTCATGGCAGCGAACCTGTTGGAATCGATTCGGCTGCTGACCAACACCTCCCGGGTCATGGCGGACAAGATGGTCGACGGCATCACGGCCAACGTGGAGCGGGCCCGCTTCCTGGCCGAGGCCTCCCCGTCGATCGTCACCCCGTTGAATAAGTTCATCGGGTACGAAAACGGCTCGAAGATCGCCAAGAAGGCCATCGCCGAAGGGCTCACCGTCCGTGAGGCCACGATCGCCCTGGGCTTCCTCGAGCGCGGTGAACTCACCGAAGAGCAGCTCGATACCGCTCTGGACGTCACCACGATGACCTCGCCTTCAGGCAAGTAGGGACACCACGCCCTTCGACGGAGGCCCACCCCGGCACGGGGTGGGCCTCCGTCATCTCCGATGCCACCTTCCTCCGAGGACGTGACGAAGCACACCACCTAAATAGTTGCACCCTAGGCAAGATAGTGCAAAACTGCACTATATGCAGGAAGGTGCAAGGGAGGCCCTGGGGGCCAGGGAACGTCGACGTGTGGAAACCTATGCCTCACTCACCGACCACGCCCGCACATTCACCGTCGCTCGTGGACTGAACGGATTCACGATCGAGGAGCTGTGCGAGGCCGTCGGGGTCTCCCGCCGCACTTTCTTCAACTACTTCGCCACCAAAGAGGA
>JBBSRM010000424.1:0-1560 GCA_038243055.1 Actinomycetales bacterium | reverse complement strand
GTCGAAGCAGCCCATGCCGACCCCCGCGTGCTGGCGGCCGTGGCCATCCACCCCAACGACGCATCCCGGCTGGCCGAACGCGGGGAACTGGAGTCCGCGCTCGCCGAAATCGACCGGCTGGCCGGGGACCCGCGGGTGCGTGCCGTGGGGGAGACCGGGCTGGATTATTTCCGTACCGGGGAGGAGGGGCGTCCGGCGCAGCAGGAATCCTTCAGGGCCCACCTGGAGATGGCCGTCCGTCACGACCAGGCAGTACAGATCCATGACCGTGAGGCGCATGCGGACATCGTGGAGATCCTGGGGCAGGTGCCGATCCCCGACACCGTCGTCTTCCACTGCTTCTCGGGTGATGCCGAGCTGGCGCGGATCTGCAACGCGCACGGCTGGTACATGTCCTTCTCCGGGACCGTGACCTTCAAGAACTCCCGCGACCTGCGCGAGGCCCTGGCGATCGCCGACCCGGCATTGGTCCTGGTGGAAACCGATGCCCCATTCCTGACCCCGCACCCCTTCCGCGGTCGCCCCAATGCCAGTTACCTGATCCCCTACACCGTGCGCTCCATGGCGGACACGCTGCAGACCGACGTCGATGGACTCTGCCAGAGGATCGCACAGAACACGACGGCGGCCTACGGCAGCTTCTAGCCGGGGCCCGAAGGCGCCGACATAAGTCACGAGCCGGTCACCGTCGGACGGGGTTGATCACGAAGTGGAAGCGGAAAACCGGGGAAATCCGCAGGATCCAGCTGTTCGATGGCATCGAGGTTGTCACATGATAACGAACCGGTTACGGTAGTCAACAGAGTAGCCGGGATCGGGGAAGGTCTTCGGGGCTCAAGCACCAGCAACGATGATCGATTGGACGTTCCGTTCGTACGCCCAAACGGTTCCTGCCGGTGCATGAACCACAAGAAAGCCCGGGGCCCGCCCCTTGGATCACCTCCAAGGGACAACCCGTCCCGGCGCTCGCCCCGTGCCCGGAAAAGAACACAAAGACTGGAAATCCGTGCAGAAAGCCTTCAAGAACCGCTGGGTCAAGACCGGCGCCCAGGCGGTTGCCTTGACCGCGTTGATCCTCGGCCTCGTCTCCTTCGTCGGAGCCAATAAGACGGTTGCCGTGACCGTCGACGGCGAGACCCAGAGCGTCCAGGCCTACGGTGGCACCGTCGGCGCGATGCTGTCCTCCGCCGAAATCAAGGTCGACGCCGATGACGAGGTCTCTCCGGGTGTCGACACCGCCGTGGCCGATGGCGACGCCATCACGGTGAACCGGAACAAATCAGTGGATGTGTCCATCGACGGAGTGGACCGCGTGGTGCATACCACCGGCCTGACCGTCGCCGATGTACTCGACCAGCTCAATGTCGGCGATGCCGCCGATGTCTCCAACGGACCCCAGCTCGAGCTCGCCTCGCTGAGCACCCCGCTGCAGATCAGTACGGTGAAGAGCCTCAAGCTGGACGCCGACGGCAAGACCCGGAGCATCAAGACCACCGAGGGCACGGTTGGTGACGCACTGAAGAGCGACGGCGTGAAGATCGGGGCCGACGACGAACTCTC
>JBBSRM010000423.1:0-1567 GCA_038243055.1 Actinomycetales bacterium | reverse complement strand
CTGCGTGGGCTGCCAGGGCCCGACGAATAAGTTCGAGAACTGCGCCACGGCCTCATGCCGTAAGTTGCGCTTGTTCTGCGCTGATTGTGCCGCCGATGACCAACTGCGGCTATGTCCCGACTGCTATGCCTCCGGCCAGAGCCCCGTCGAGGCGTCCTCCACCACCTGATCGGCCTCTTCGACCGCGAAGACCTCGAAGCCGCGGGCCCGGTAGTTGGCCAGGGCGGCCGGGCCGTCCAGGGAACAGGTGTGGACCCAGACACGGTGCACCGGAGCGAACCCCTCCCATCGCATGTGCAGGTCCCAGGCCCGCGCCGTCCCCTCGCTGAGCAGGACGCCACCGAGGCCCCGGCCGAGTTGTTCGGGGAAGAGACCGAAATAGACGATTTCCACGACCCCGTCGGCTGAACCGCCGAGTTCGATGTATCCGGCCGGAGCGCCGTCGACCGTCAACACCCAGGTCTCGCTGCCGTCGCGTTGGACTTCGGCCGACCACTGCTGCCGGGTCAGGGGAAGCCGATCCGCCCAGTTCCAGGACCCGCCCACCGAACGGTAGAGGAACTTGCTGTAGTCCGCGGTGATCCCCGGGACGCGTTCGATCCGGCATCCCTCGGGCAGGGGCCGGGCGGCAGGGATCAGAGCCTGGGCAGAGGTCATCTGCAGGGACGTCGTGGCGACCAAGGTCAAAGCTGCTCCTGGGGTTCCGGTGCGGTCAGTGCATCGGAAGCCTATCCGCCGATAGGCTCGAGCGGTGAATACCTCGGACCCCTTCTCCGTCATCAACCATGCCCCCCGTAGCAACGAGCAGGATCTGCTCGACGCACTGGCCGCCGATCTGTCCCGGGCCGGTTATCACCAGGAAGCCGTGGCCGCACTGCTCGGCGACACCGCCCACGAGGCCCTGGGTCGGGACCAGGTCGTGCCGGCGAAGTTGGTGGTCGAACGGGCTCTGGCCGGCGGGACCACCGAGCCGTTGCCGGTGCTGGTCGGATTGTGGCTCTTGGGGATGTCCTTCGACGCCGAAGACCTCGATGCTGCGTTCCCGCGGACCGGGGCCGCCGGTGCGTGCCGGCTTCAGCTGATCGAATCCGACGGCGAACATTTCCGTGCTGCCGTCGAGCTGCGCCCCCACGCTAGTGATGTCGCTGCTGAAACGTGGGTTGCCAGCGATCTCGCGGCCCACCGGAGGCCCGGGCCGTTGCGGCATGACCATGTCCTGGGCATCGGAGGCGCCTCGGTGACACTGGCGCAGGCGGTCATCCGTCGGCCCGTGGAACGCGCACTGGATCTGGGCACCGGATCCGGCATCCAACTCTTCTACCTGCTCTCCCATTGCCGGCGGATCGTGGCCACGGACGTCTCGGAACGGGCCCTGGCTTTCGCACGGTTCAACCTCCTGCTCAACCACCGGGCACTCGGGCTGGATCCGGAACGACTCGAGGACAGGGTCCGGCTTCGGCTCGGGTCACTGCTTGAGCCCGTCGCCGGGGAGGAGTTCGACCTCATTGTTTCCAACCCGCCCTTCGTGATCACCCCGCGTCGGGAGGCCGAACGTTCCGAAGACCGG
>JBBSRM010000422.1:0-1568 GCA_038243055.1 Actinomycetales bacterium | reverse complement strand
GGGTCAGGGAGCACAGTCGCGGCAGATCGGCAGGCCTGCGCGGTCGCCGGCGTAGCGGTGTCGGTGGTAGACGAGGAAGCAGACCGAGCAGGTGAACTCGTCGGCCTGCTGGGGCACGACCCGCACCAAGAGCTCTTCCCCGGACAGGTCCGCCCCGGGCAGCTCGAAGCCTTCCACGGTGTCGGTCTCCTCGACATCGACCGCCGGGGACTGCGCCTCCCGGTGTCGCTCCTGCAGGACCTGCAGGGACTCCTCGACCACCGCGTCGGACTCCCCGTGTCGGGGAGCGTCGTAGTCAGTGGCCATCGCTGCATCCCCTGCCCTGCCTCATCGAGCGGTCACCGGTGTGCGGCCCATCATGGCCGAGAACTCGATGGTGCGCCACGTGCCGCTGCCGAACAACCGAGGCAGGGCTCGCAGCGCAGACCCGGCGACGAGGGGGGACGGTCGTCGCGTTGCGCCGCGCGCAGGTCGCGGCGCCACCCCAGCCCCCAGCCTTCGCTCGGACCTTGGCCGAGGCACTTCTGCGGACCGGCGGCGGGTGACTGGGAAGCGGCCGCCGCGGTTCGCCTGCCGAAGCCGACCACCACCGCCGACACCGGCGGTGGTGGTATCACCGAGGGAACACGCTACGAAGGAGGGCAGCAACCGTGGATCCGGACCAACACCCCAGCCCGGCGGCGGACGGGGCCCAGTCCCGCGGCGGGACTGCCGGCTGTCCCGCGCCGGGGAACCTCGCGGACATCGTCGACGGATTGGAAGAGCGGATCATCACCGAACGACGAGCCGCCGGCGTGGCCGGCAACGCTGACGAGCGAGCCCAGGTGACCGCTGTGGACAGCGAAGACCAAGCCCCGGACTGATATGGAGCTCAAGGCAGCGGCTCGGTCTCTGCCGCTGCACCGCGGGTGGGCCCAGCTTGCGCCGTCGGGGGCATCAGGTTCGGGACGGGGCATCGGGACAGCACGGCATCAATGGTGGAGTGCTGCTCGGTCCACGCCGCCGCAGCCGGGTGGAGCATAAGAAGCAGCATCGTCAGGTCGTGTCGGCGCCCAGCGGGCCGGTATGGGTGGAGAACACCGGTCCGTTGTGGGCCAGCCGGTTGCCGAACTTCACCACCGTTCTGTACCAGCGCGTGAATGCGGCCACGGACCGTGGCAGCCCGCCGAAAACGGCAAGGGGCGATCTTCGCCCGTTGCCCGGATGACCCGAGGTCAGCGACCATTCAACGGGCCGCGTCGTTGGTAATGAGTTGCGTTGGCGCACAGCTGGCTCAACCGGGCTGCTGCCGCAAGATCAAGGGAGCCCCATGATCACCCTCGGCGTCATTCTCCTGATCGTAGGATTCATCATCAAGATTCCGATCCTGTGGTCGATTGGGATCGTCGTACTGATCATCGGCCTCGTGCTGTTCGCGTTGGGCTCGATGGCTCGATGGGTCGGGCCGTGGGAGGGCGCAAGCACTACTACTGACAAACAGGCACTCACCGCAGCACACCCACCGGCGCATGCCGGGTCGGCTTGCGCAAGACCCCCGTGGTCGGGGCCTTCCTATCGGCACAGCCCCG
>JBBSRM010000421.1:0-1568 GCA_038243055.1 Actinomycetales bacterium | reverse complement strand
CGGCATCGATCGTGGTCACCGAGTACGCGGAGACCCGCGCGCTCTGGCGCATCAGGGAGTCTGCCGCCGGCATCGTGACCCGCCTGCCCGACGGCGGTGAGGCGTGGCCGTCCTGGGAGGACTCGGCGGTGCCCCCGAAGCATCTGGCCAACTACCTGCGCGACCTGTACGCCTTGATGGACCGGCGCGGGCTGCGCGGGATCCCATTCGGACACTTCGGTGAGGGCTGCGTACACATCCGGCTCTCCTTCACGTTGGGAACCGATGAGGGGGTCGCCGACTTCCGTTCCTTCATGGAGGAGGCCGCCGATACCATTGCGCGCTACGGGGGTTCGGTGTCGGGTGAGCACGGTGACGGCCGGGCCCGCTCCGAGCTCCTGCGCCGGATCTACAGCCGCGGGGCCCTGGAGGCATTCCGCACCTTCAAGAACATCCTGGACCCGGGACGGATCTTCAACCCCGGGGTCCTGGTCGATCCCGAGGCCGTTGACGACCGGGTCCGCCCCGGGCCCGGCCAACGCAGTTTCGAGTTGCTTCCCGTCCAGGCCCTGAGCCGTGACGGTGGCTCACTGGTGAACGCGGTCAACCGTTGCGTCGGGGTCGGCGCGTGCCGATCCGACGAAGGGGCCATGTGCCCGTCCTTCCAGGCCACCGGGGACGAAGTCGACTCGACTC
Organism: Actinomycetales bacterium; assembly: GCA_038243055.1. GTDB lineage: Bacteria > Actinomycetota > Actinomycetes > Actinomycetales > Micrococcaceae > Arthrobacter_H. The sequence goes on along the minus strand of JBBSRM010000421.1, from coordinate 893 downwards.
GCGGCCGCGCCCGGGTGCTCTCGGAGATGTTCCGCGGCGAATCCTTGCCGCAGGCCTACCGTTCCACCGAGGTGAAGGACGCGCTGGATCTCTGCCTGTCCTGCAAGGCCTGTGCGAGCGAATGCCCGGTCAACGTGGATATGGCGACCTATAAATCGGAATTCCTGCATAAGTTCTATCAGCGGCGCATCCGGCCGATGGCCCACTACAGCATGGGCTGGCTGCCGCTGCTGACCCATGTGCTGCACCGGATACCCGGGATGGCCTCGGTGACCAACCGCCTGCTGGGAATCGGTGCCGTGGAGGCGCTGGTCAAGAAGCTCGGGGGCATCGAGCCCAGCCGGGCCATGATTTCCTTCGCGCCGACCAGTCTCCAATCTTGGTTCGCCCGACGCAAGCCGTCCAACGGTCCCCGAGTCCAGCCCGCCGGGGCGGGGACCCGCGATGCCGGGACGGTGGTGTTGTGGCCCGATTCGTTCACCAACCATTTGGATACGGGGCCGGGGCTGGCCGCCGTCGAGGTGCTCGAAGCCCTCGGCTACACCGTGGTCATGCCCCAGGGGTTCGTCTGCTGTGGGTTGACCTGGCATTCAACCGGACAGTTGGATATGGCGCAGAAGGTGCTGACCCGCACCTTGGATGTGATGGAACCCTATCTACGGGCCGGATATCCGGTGGTGGGTTTGGAACCTTCCTGCACGGTATTGCTGGCACACGACCTGCCGGAGATGCTGCCGGATGACCCCCGGGCGGCCATGATGGCGAAGTCCGTCGTGTCCTTGGGTGAACTCATCGAACACCGGATCCCGGCCAACGGGTAGCCCGGGCCGGAGTGGCCTGTCGCGGAAGTGGATGCCACAGCGGTGAGCCAGGTGCATTGCCACGACCGATCG
>JBBSRM010000420.1:0-1574 GCA_038243055.1 Actinomycetales bacterium | reverse complement strand
CCGTTTCCTTCTCCCTCATCTGGCCGACGCCCGCGACGCGGAGGAAGCCGTCGATCTGGGCTGCGGCAATGGCACCATTGCCGCCTATCTGGCCCTGACCCGGCCCGGTCAACGTGTGCTGGCCTGTGACCAGTCGGCCTCCGCCGTCGCCTCCACCCAGGCTACCGCGGAAGCCAACGGCGTGGCCCAAAGGATCCTGGCGGTCCGCGATGATGCCCTCGCGGCGATGCCCGATGCGTCGCGGGAGCTGGTGGTCCTGAACCCGCCTTTCCACGTCGGCAACGCCGTCCATGCAGGCATTGGGCTCAAGCTCATCGCCGATGTCGGCCGTGTCCTGACTCCGGGCGGCGAATTATGGTGCGTGTGGAACTCGCATCTGGGCTACCGTCAGCAGCTTCGCAGATTAGTGGGCCCCACCCGGCAGGTGGCCCGCAACCCGAAGTTCACGGTGACGGTCTCCACGCGCGACTGATCCGTGTGCCGGGTCCAGCCGAACAGGAATTTTAATGAGGAAGGGCCCCCGCTCCATCTCTGGAACGGGGGCCCTTCTCCGTTGCTACCGGGAATCAGTGATTCACCGCAGAACGGTCCAGCTTAGGCTCCGGTGAGCTTCTCGCGCAGTGCGGCGAGGGCCTCATCGGAAGCCAGCGTGCCGGCGTCCTCTGCCGGGGCCTCCGAGGAGTAGCTGGTGGAAGCGGACTCGCCCGCTCCACCGCCGCCGGCCTCGGGCGCCGTGGTGTCCTGGACCAGGTGTGCTGCAACCTGTTCCTTGTGGGATTCCCAACGGGCCTGGGCGTCGGCGTACTGCTGCTCCCAGACGGCGCGCTGCGACTCGTAGCCTTCGAGCCACTCGTTGGTCTCCGAGTCGAAGCCCTCCGGGTACTTGTAGTTGCCCTCTTCGTCGTACTCGGCAGCCATGCCGTACAGCGCCGGGTCGAACTCGGTGCCCTCGGGGTCGACGCCCTCGTTGGCCTGCTTCAGTGACAGGCTGATACGGCGGCGTTCCAGGTCGATGTCGATGACCTTCACGAAGAGCTCGTCACCAACGGAGACGACCTGCTCGGCCAGCTCGACGTGGCGCACGGCCAGCTCCGAGATGTGCACGAGGCCTTCGATGCCGTCTTCGACGCGAACGAACGCACCGAAGGGAACCAGCTTGGTGACCTTGCCGGGGACGACCTGGCCCAAGGCGTGGGTGCGGGCGAAGGTCTGCCACGGATCTTCCTGGGTCGCCTTCAGCGACAGGGAGACGCGCTCGCGGTCCAGATCGACCTCAAGGACCTCGACGGTGACTTCCTGGCCCACCTCGACAACCTCGTTCGGGTGGTCGATGTGCTTCCAGGACAGCTCGGAGACGTGCACGAGGCCGTCGACGCCACCCAGGTCCACGAAGGCACCGAAGTTGACGATGGAGGACACGACGCCCGGACGGACCTGGCCCTTTTCGAGCTTGTTGAGGAACGTGGAGCGAACCTCGGACTGGGTCTGCTCGAGCCAGGCACGGCGGGACAGGACCACGTTGTTGCGGTTCTTGTCCAGCTCGATGATCTTGGCTTCGATTTCCTGGCCGATGT
>JBBSRM010000419.1:0-1576 GCA_038243055.1 Actinomycetales bacterium | reverse complement strand
TCGGACACGTGCACGAAGTCGCGCATCTGCCCGCCGTCCTCCAAGACCCGCGGTGGACGGCCCCGCTCCAACTCGGAACGGAAGATGGCGGCCACGCCGGCGTACGGGGTGTCCCGCGGCATCCGCGGTCCGTACACGTTGTGGTACCGCAAGGACGTGACGTGGCCGCCCACCTGGCCCGACCACGACGAGGCCAGGTGTTCCTGCGCCAGCTTGGTGGCCGCGTAGGTGTTCCGCGGATCGGTGGGGGCGTCCTCGGCCACCGACTCCCAACTCAGCGGCTGCTCGCAGTGCGGGCAGCCGGGATCGAACCGGCCGGCAGCCAGATCGGCGGACGTGCGCGGCGGTGGCCGCACCACACCGTGCTCGCCGCAGCGATAGCGCCCCTCCCCGTAGACCACCATCGACGAGGCCTGTACGAACCGCTTGACACCGCACCGGGCCATCGCCGACAGGACCGTCGCAGTGCCCAGCATGTTGTGCGAGGCGAACTGCGGGGCATCGGTGGCCCGCACGCCCAGACCGACCATCGCTGCCTGGTGACACACCGCATCGACACCGCCCAACAGATCCCCTAGCAGGTCTTCGTCTCGGACGTCTCCGACTATCAGGCCCGGCATCTCCCACGCCGGGCGGCGATTCCCGTGGGCGGTGTCCAACAGCAGGTCGACGCCGACGACGTCATGGCCCTCGGCCAGCAGCATGTCGGCGATCGCCGACCCGATAAAGCCCGCCGCCCCGGTCAGAAGTACCCGCATCACCGACCCCCTCACGCACAAGAACGACTGGCTACCACATGCCAGCCGGCGCTGCGGGCCAAACACACTTCAACCAAGACCCCGCGGCCCTGCTGATACCGACCCACAGCACACCAAGAACACATGCCAAGGCGCAAGGACCGAATCCTCACAGCATGCTGACGGCAACGGGCGGCGACACGAAGTGACTATATGCACAGCAATCAAGGCCGGTGCAAGGAATGCTCTCACCAGCCGCCATCCAGCCAGTCGTATCCTGCTCGAAGTAGGAGTGTTAGTCCCCCAGTTGACGATGGCCGGAACTACACCATCGACCAAGGTCGGCCCTCCTGTCTGCGAGTTCAAGGCGTACGTCGAGGAGGTCCGCGATGATCTGGAAGCCGGCGGTGTTGCCGGTGAGCAACGGCACCTGTTCCACCGACGCGGTGGCCGCGATGGCGAGGTCGATCTGCGTAACGATGATCTGCTGACCCGCTGTGCAGCTCACGGCCCCTCCCTTCTCTGACCCTCTCGAGCACGCGGCGTACCGGACGATGAGCGGCGGCTCAGGACCGCGGGGCCGGGTCGAGAAAGCGGTCGAAGATGGCGCCGGTGGCCTGCGCCTGCACGTACTTGTCGACGAGGTCCACGATCCAGTCCTCGGCGGACCACTCGGTCGGTTTGTACAACCCGAGCGCGATGTTGAGGATCATGTCAGCGGTGTAGACGGTGGCGAACACCGTGTTGACCGCTCTCTGTCCGCGCAGCCCAGCGGTGGCAGCGATGCCGTAGGCGGTTCCCCACATGCCGCCGAGGGAAAAGTGCGTGATGTAGTTTAG
>JBBSRM010000418.1:0-1577 GCA_038243055.1 Actinomycetales bacterium | reverse complement strand
TCTGCGTGAAGATCATCGGGGACATCAGACACCCCGAACGCGATCTGGTCCGCGCCGAAGGAGACGACGACCCGCTCGGCGGTCCGGTGGAGGACGCGCCGGATCAGTTCACGCTGCCCCTGCGGCGCTGAGCCGGGCAGGGGAGCTTCCATGACCGAGAACGACGACGGGAATCCCCTGGCGCTGCTGACGGTGCCGGCCGGACGGATCACCCTGCGCGACGCCCGCACGAACAGCACCCGGGACGTGGACCTGGAGTCCTTTGCGATCGGCGCCACCACCGTCACGCGGGCGCAATGGCAGGCGGTCCACCCGCCCGGCTCTGGTGCCGATTCGGCGGCTCAGATCCAGCATCCGAGGTTCCCGGCCCATCCGGTGACCTGGTTCGAAGCGGTCGCCTGGTGCAATGCGGTCTCCGCGGCCCAGGGGGTGGACGCGGCGTATACGATCGACGGCCGTGAGGTGCATTGGGACGTCTCCTCGCCCGGGTACCGGCTGCCCACCGAGGCCGAATGGGAACATGCCTGCCGGGCCGGCACCGAAGGACCCCGCTACGGGGAGCTGGGGCAGATCGCCTGGACCGCCGTCGACCAGCTGTCCGGCGTGCAACCCGTCGCCACGAAGAAGCCCAACGCCTTCGGCCTGTTCGACATGATCGGCAACCTCTGGGAATGGTGCTGGGACCATGCCGACACCGCCAGGTACGCCGACTACCGGAGTCTGCGCGGGGCCGGTTGGGCGGATCCCCACTACAGTGCGCGGGCGTCGGTGCGAAGGGGCAGCGCCCCGGATGCCCGGCTCGAGGACGTCGGCTTCCGGGTGGTGCGTGGAGTCGCCGGGCCCGCTGGAGCGGACGCAGGCCAAGGATGGAGTGCCGCGGCCGACGCCCGGCGTGCCGATGTCCGCGGCCCGTTGCCGATGGGGTGGACCCCGTTGCGTGGCTTGAGGACCTAGCCGGCCAGGCTCGAGCCTTCGGACAAGCGGTGGTAGGTGCGGTCGTGGTAGACCAACGGCCCGTGGCCGGAGCCTTGTCCCTGGACCCCCAGCACCGCGGCGACGACCACCCGGGATGAGCCGACATCCACCCGGTCGGTGATCGAACAGCGCAGCGCCCACGCACTGTGGCGCAGCAGCGGCTCCCCGGTGGGAAGGAACTCCCAGTCCATGTCTTCGGTGAAGCGGGCGCTGCCCGGGGTGGCGAAGGTCCGCACGGTATCGGCCTGCCCGGCGTCCATGAGGTGGACCAGGACCGTGTCGGCAGCGGCGACCAGCGGGGCCGTCGTCCGGCCCGAGAGCGAGAACACCAGGGCCGGGGGATCCGCCGAAACCGAGGACACCGACGAAGCGGTCAGCCCGATCGGCCCCGTCGGGCCGGCGGCGGTGATGACGGCCAATCCGGCGGGATGCCCGCGGAAGGCCTCCCGGAAGAGGAGCGGATCGGTGTGCGTCGCTGGGACGGACTGGGCGGGGGCGGTCATCGGTGGTCCTTCGTCGGCGGGTTCACGACGTCCTCGGGAACACTCCGAGCCTAAAACCTCAACCTAGGTTCAGGTCAAACCGGGGATGCGGCTAGCTGG
>JBBSRM010000417.1:0-1586 GCA_038243055.1 Actinomycetales bacterium | reverse complement strand
CCCGGCCAGACCCACCTTCCCCCCGGACTCCTGCGCCTGTCCGTCGGATGCGAACATCCCGCCGATCTCTGGCGCGACCTCGAACAGGCCCTCACCCCATGACGTCGCTCAGCCAAACCACCCCGAGTGCTCGACGCTCGTCGCCTGCACCGCGCACTGGCCCAGTCATCTCTTCCCGGGCGGTCGGCGAGCGGCGGCCCTTCGGTACTGTTCACCCGAACCAGCTCCAGGCCAGCGGATGAGAGGAAGACGGAAAATGAGCGAGCACACCTCGTTTGCGCGGATGCAAGATGGGTCCCGGGAGGACTACGAGCTGATCGAGGCCGCCGAGGCCGAATTCAACCGCGGTCTGCCAGGACGAGTGCTGGCCGCGGTCGATGCCCTTGGCGCCGATGAGACCTGCGGCTATCCGATCAGCCGCTACGAGCACAGCCTGCAGTCGGCGACGCGGGCGCTGCGCGACGGCCGCGAGGTCGACTACGTCGTTGCCGCGCTGGTGCACGACATCGGTGACGGCCTCGCCCCCCACAGCCATGGCTCGCTGTCAGCTGCCGTTTTGCGGCCGTACGTCTCGGAGCGGATCAGCTGGATCATCGAGCACCACCCGGTCTTCCAGATGTACTACTACGCGCCCAACATGGGAGGGACCAAGGACGCCCGGGAGCGATACCGCGGTCACCAGTGGTTCGACGACACCGTGGAGTTCTGCGAGAAGTACGACGAGAACTGCTTCGATGCCCGTTACGACAACCTCCCGATGGAAGCCTTCCAGCCGCTTGTCGAGGAGGTCTTCACCCGGACCCCCTGGGCGCAGGTCCCGTCGATGGCGAGCGCGTCCACCCACGAGCAGTAGCGATCACTGGCCCACCAGCCGTTGCGCCGAACAGGGGAGTCCCGACGCCATGAAGAGCAAGATGCAGGACACGATGGAACGGCAGGCGGACTACCTGCACGGCCTGTATGGCGACACCGCCACCATTGCCCGCCTGGCTCCGGCCGTGGCCGGGCGGCGTGTGGTCGTCATCGGCACGGGCACCAGCTGGCACGCCGCAAACCAGGGAGCCCTGTTGTTGCGGCGCGCAGGCATGGACGCCTGGGCGGTGGCGTCTGTCGACTTTTTCCATGACGGGCCCGCGCTGGGACCCGACGACGTCGTCATCGCGCTGACGCACACCGGGGCAAAGCGCTACACCGGTGAGGCGTTGGAGCGGGCCCGGGCCGGCGGCGCCACGACGGTGACGATCGCCGGTGTCGGTGTCGAGGGGGCGGACGTGGAGACGGTCCCACGAGAGGCCTCGTCCGCCTACACGGCCAGCCACCTCGGTGCCCTTTTCCGCATGGCGCAGCTGGCCGAGGCGCTGGGCGCGGACCTCGGCGATCTGGCGGCGGTCCCGGACGCGGTCGCCACCGCCGTGGCGGACGAGCGGGACCCCATCCACCAGCCCGACCGGCTGCTCGAGTTCATCGGAGGGGGCATCAACCAGTGGACGGCAGCCGAAGGGGCGCTCAAGGCCCGTGAAACGGCATACGTGGCAACGGAAGGGCTCGGGCTCGAGCAGTTCCTCCACGGTCCGTCCGTTGCGTTG
>JBBSRM010000416.1:0-1591 GCA_038243055.1 Actinomycetales bacterium | reverse complement strand
GGCGACCCGGGCCTGGACCTCGGTGCCCAGGGTGATCGGGGGCAGCACGCACGCCGAGTCACCGGAGTGGATGCCCGCCTCCTCGACGTGTTCCATGATGCCGCCGACGTAGATGTCGGTGCCGTCATAGAGGGCGTCGACATCGATTTCGATGGCGTCCTCGAGGAACCGGTCCACCAGCACCGGGTGGTCCGCGGTGATCTCGGTGGCGTTGGTGATGTAGCGCAACAGGTTCGGCTCGTCGTAGACGATTTCCATGCCCCGGCCGCCCAGCACGTAGGACGGGCGGACCAGGACCGGGTAGCCGATTTCGTCGGCGATCTTCTTGGCGTCCTCGAAGGATACGGCGGTGCCGTTCTTCGGGGAGATCAGCCCGCCCTCCTCCAGGACCCGGGAAAAGGCGCCGCGGTGTTCGGCCAGGTCGATCGCCGCGGGCGAGGTGCCCAGGATCGGGACCCCGGCGTCGGCCAGTTCCTGCGCCAGCTTCAACGGGGTCTGTCCGCCGAGCTGGACGAAGACGCCGAGCACCCCGCCGGTGGCCTCCTCGGCGTGGATGACCTCCAGCACGTCCTCCAGGGTCAGCGGCTCGAAGTACAGCCGGGTGGAGACGTCGTAGTCGGTGGAGACGGTTTCCGGGTTGCAGTTGATCATGACCGTCTCATGTCCGGCTTCGCGCAATGCCATGGTGGCGTGGACGCAGGAGTAGTCGAACTCGATGCCCTGGCCGATCCGGTTCGGCCCGGAACCCAGGATGATGATCGAGGGCTTCTCATGCAGTTCGACCTCGGTCTCCTCGTCGTAGGAGGAGTAGTGGTACGGGGTGTAGGCGGCGAATTCGGCGGCGCAGGTGTCCACCGTCTTATAGACCGGACGGACGCCCAGGGCATGGCGGACCCCGCGGACCACTGCCTCGGGGGTGTGGGTCAGGGCACCGATCTGCTCGTCGGAGAAGCCATGGCGCTTGGCCAGGCGCAGCACGTCCTCGGTGAGGGCACCTGCCTCCTGGACCTGGGCTGCGACCTCGTTGATGAGCACCAGCTGGTCCAGGTACCAGGGGTCGATCCCGGTGGCCTCGTAGGTTTCCTCGATGCTCGCCCCACCCAGCAGCGCCTGCTGGACCATGGCCAGCCGGCCGGTGGTCCCGACCCGGCTGCGTTCGAGCAGGTTGGGCACGTCCATGGCGTTGGGCTTGGTGAACACCAGCTGGGCGTCGCGCTGTTCGAGGGAACGCAATGCCTTCTGCAGTGCCTCGGTGAAGTTGCGCCCGATGGCCATGGCCTCGCCGACCGACTTCATGGTGGTGGTCAGTGTGGGATCGGCTGCCGGGAACTTCTCGAAGGCGAAGCGCGGGACCTTCACCACGACGTAGTCCAGTGCCGGTTCGAAGCTGGCAGGGGTCTTGCGGGTGATGTCGTTGGGGATCTCATCCAGGGTGTAGCCCAGCGAGAGCTTGGTGGCGATCTTGGCGATGGCGAAACCGGTGGCCTTCGAGGCCAGCGCGGAGGAACGCGAAACCCGCGGGTTCATTTCGATGACGACGACGCGGCCGGTATCGGGTTCGATCGCGAACTGGATGTTGCAGCCGCCGGTG
>JBBSRM010000415.1:0-1604 GCA_038243055.1 Actinomycetales bacterium | reverse complement strand
CTGCGGCTCTGGCATCGCTCGCGCTTGAGTCGGCGCTTCCGGTGCGGGCGTTCTTCTCGTGGCCGGGCAAGCGGAACTACGAGGGCATGTGGTGGTCCAGCACGGTGCGGTCCCATGTGGGGTTCGAGAGCCTGCTGGAGCGCGATTTCCTACTCTCGGCGGACTACGACCGGGATGTCGTTGGGGTCGCGTCCCAGCCGTTCGCGTTCTTGTGGCCGCGCGAGACCGAGGGTTCCCGGGGGCATGTGCCCGACTTCTTCGTCCGGCTGCGGGACGGCACGGGCCGGGTCATCGACGTTAAGCCCGCTGGCCGCGTCCGGTCCGCGGACCGCCAGTTCGCCCTGACCCGCGAAGCCTGCGAGGCGGCCGGATGGGACTATGAGGTCTTCACCGGGATGGCGGAACCGCGGGCGTCCAATCTGCGGTGGCTCGCCGGCTACCGCCAGGACCGCTTCGCCCCCGACGGCACCGCCGCGGCTGTGCTGGTGGACTCGTTCACCCCTGAGATCTCGCTGGCCGGAGGCGTCCGACGGGCGACCAAAATGCTGGGCACCGACGAGGGCATCGTCCGCGCGCATGTGCTCCACCTGCTATTCACTGGAGCACTGGCCGTCGACCTCGATGCCCCGCTCACGCAGGACGCGCCGCTCTCCCGGGTTGGAGCACCAGCGGCGCGGGTGGCAGCGTCATGATGTCAGTGCGCCTGTTCGACTTCATCCAGTTCGACGGCGCCTCGTGGCAGGTCGTGGCCCAGGATGGTGCCAAGCTGGCCTTGAAGAACCTTTCCACTGGCCGCATCCGCCGGGTGCCGATCGCAGAGCTGCTCTCCGACGACTCGTACCTGCCCGATGCGCCCGCTCCCCTGCCGTCCCTGGATGGTGTCGCGTTGCTCGAAACCCTCGATCCCGGTGCCCGTGCGCAGGCCGAGTTACTGCACCGCCACGTCTATGAGATCGTCAACGGGATCCCGCCGGAAGCCGCCCCCGGAACGGCGCCCAAGCCGGACTACGATCTGGCCAACCCGCTGCTGCGCCGGATCGAGGCCAAGGCCGCCGAGCTGGCCACTATGGGCACGCCGATCTCGGCCCGTACGCTGCGTCGCCACGTCGCCGCCTACCGCAAGCACGGCATCGCCGCACTGGCCGACGGGCGCAACACCCGCCAGAGCACTCTGGCTGGCTGGGCCGACCCGGACCTCGTGGCGCTGCTTGAGGCCGAGATCGCCGGGCAGTCCGACACGTCCACCGGGACCCGGTCCCGCGCCGTGACCCGAGTCCGCGCCCTCGCCATGCAGCAGGACCTGACGCTCCCGTCCCGCGCAACTCTCTACCGGATCCTGGCCAGACTGGAGAAGTCCCGGCACCCGTTCGGCAACGCCACGACTCGCAGAACCCAGGCCAACCGCCCCGACCGTGCCTGGGGCGGCCAGACACCAGCACGTCCCGGGGAACTGGTGGAGATCGATTCCACTCCCCTGGATCTGATGGTCATCTGCCCGGACGGGAGCACCGGCAGGGTCGATCTCACCGTTGCCCTGGATATCGCGACGAGAACCCCGCTGGCCGCGATCCTGCGCACCGTCTCCACGAAGGCCGTCGACGCCG
>JBBSRM010000414.1:0-1605 GCA_038243055.1 Actinomycetales bacterium | reverse complement strand
CGCAACACGATGAACACCAGCGACGCCAATCCCCCGAGCAGGAAGGCCGCCACGGTGCCCAATAACAGGTGGGACCAGCTCAAATAGCCCAGGTACAGCCCCATGATGCCGGCGAGTTTCACGTCCCCCAGCCCCATGCCACGCGGCTGGACCAGGTGCAGCAGAAGATAGAAGCTGAACAGGATGGCGCCGCCCAGGAGGGTGCGCAGCAGACCTGCCCCATCCCCGGCCAGGACCAGTGCCGCCCCGAGCAGGACGAGGGCGAACAGGTACCACGGCAGGATGATCCGGTTGGGCAACAAATGCGTTCGGGCATCGATCCAGGCCAACCGTGCCCCGTTGATGACGAAGAGCAGCAACGCCAGGACCAGCGGGACGAAGGCCGCCGGTGCCGTGTCACGCAGTTCCTGAATCGCTTCGATCATGGTTCAACGCTAACGCAGCCGGCGGCAGGGTGACGCCGCGGCTGTTTAGACTGTGGATATGACTATTCCTCCGACCACCCCGACGCCGCTCGGCCCCACGGCGGTCTCCAGTGAGGATGCCGCGGCCTTCCGCCGACTCTGCAGGTCTTCGCCCTGGCGCTGGAGGACCCTGCGCTTCGACGTGGAATGGTTCACCGCCGACCCCACCTCGGGCCCGGCCACGCCGGTGAAACTGCAGGAGGACCACACTCCCTTGGACGCCCTCTCGGCGCCGGCCGACGTCGAACGTGAGGAGGAGGTCGTCCCCGAACCCATCCCCAGGATCCGTGCCTGGTTGCGCCGTCCGGATGCGCTACGGATCGAGGACGAGGCGTCCGAACTGTTGTTCAGCACCACGTCGATCCATGCTTCCCGCGATGCCTTCTACGTCCAGGGCAACCGCAGCTCATGGTTGTTGCCCCCGCGACTGGTGACACCGGTCTACGATGACGATGGGCTGATCGCCCGCCGCCCCGAGGCAGACTATGGCGACCCGGTCTTCGGGGATGCCCGCTGGGCCGCCATGCTCGATCCCGTGGAGTTGGCCGGCAGCGCCCCGGTACCGCTGGAGTTCCCGCTGTCCAACGTCGTGGAAATCCACGAGTTGACCGAAACCCGGCACGCGGAGCGACCGGCCTTGGAAGCCGTGGTCTCACCCAATGTCACCTACACCCCGGAAACGAACGGGTTCCCGCTATTGGAGGCCGGAAGGACCCTGCTGCGGATCGATCTCCAGACGGGGGTCTGCGTGTATACGGAGGCCCTGGACGGGCCGGTGCAGGGCAACGGACACGACATCCACATCCAGGCGGTCAACGAGTACATGCTCGATGACCTGTTCGTGGAACGCTCGATGCATCTGACCGACGTCCGGGACCACATCCCCTGGATTATCCGTGGACGGCAGGCCAGCTGAGGCGCTGAGCCTCCCGCGCTGACCGGACTCCAGTTAGCGGACTCAGTCCGCTGGGTCGCTCGGACCAGGGTATCGCGTGGCCGCCCGGACACGTACCCACGCCGGGGCGACCACTCCCCCGCGGCGCACGAGCATGACGGTCAGGACCACGGTCGCTGTCAGCAGCAAGGCCACCGAAACGACACTGGCCTCGAGCCCGAAGGGACCTCCGGTCAACCACTCGGG
>JBBSRM010000413.1:0-1621 GCA_038243055.1 Actinomycetales bacterium | reverse complement strand
TGAGCTCCGCGTCCAGGTCCTTGGAGATTTCGGCGGCGATATCCATGTCGAAGCCGACGTTCTTGCCGTCCTTGACGAATTCGAAGGGCTCGTACGGAATGTCCGAGCAGACCGTGAACTTACCGTCGTTGATGAGCTTGATCGCGTTGGGGTCGTCCGACGTGGCGGGGGCGTCACTGCCGCCACAGGCGGTGAGTGCAAGTGTGCCTACGGCCGCAACGGCCAAGGACTTGAGCACGGTGGATGAAATCCGCATGGAGTGTGATCCTTCTCTAGGTGATCGCTCGCAGGGTTTGCGTTGAAATTCATTCTAACCGGAAGTTGCAGACCTTTTGAGATATGCCTCACAGGCTACATTCTTTTTCTGTAGGTAAACAAGGCTCGTTGTGCGATTGTTGTACTCCGCCGGAGTCTTCCCAGCTGGGACACCGAAACAGCTAAATCCCCAGGGCCTCGCGCATGGGCCGCATCTTCGCCCACGATTCGGCGAGCTCGGCCGCCGGCTCGGACGCGGCAACGATCCCGCAGCCGGCGTAGAGCCTGACGGAGGTCGGGGACTCGATCACACCACCACGCAGGGCAATGCCAAACTCGCCATTGCCTCGCGTATCTATCCAGCCGACGGGTCCGGCATAGGGCCCGCGGTCCATGCCTTCGAGCTCGCGCAGGATCCGACCGGCTTCCTTGGTGGGTGTGCCGCACACCGCGGCGGTGGGGTGGAAGACCTCGACCAGGTCCAGCACGCTGGGTACCGAACCGTCGGCGCGGGTGGCCAGGGACGCCTTCACATCCGATGCCAGGTGCCAGACGTTGGGCAGTTCCAGGACGAATGGCTCCTCGGGTGCTTCCATGCCAGAAGCCAGCGGCCCGAGTTGGTCGGTGAGCGAGTCGATGGCCAGCTGGTGTTCGTGGCGTTGCTTCTCGTCCTCGAGCAGCATGCGGTGCGCATAGCGCGAATCGCCGCTGGGAGCCGTTTCCCGGTCCAGTGTACCGGCCAGGACCCGGGCCTCGGCCACGTCCCCGCGTACCCGGACCAGCATTTCCGGTGTGGCGCCGATCAGCCCGTCCACCGAATACGTCCAGCAGTCGTTGTAGCGAAGTGCGAGTTGGCGCAAGACCTGCGCGACGGCGATCGGGGTGCCGAGTTCGGCAACGGCATCCCGGGCCAGCACGAGTTTGGTCACGGCCCCGGAATCGATGATCAAGATGCCCTTGCGCACGGCATCCTTGTAGTCCGTCTCGGATATCTGGCCGTCGACCAGCTTGTCGGTGCCCACGCTTAATTCGCGCTCCGGGGAGTACCCGTCCAACAAAGAGGCAAGTTCCGCCTCGGCGGCAGCTGCGCTCAACACGGCATCGGGCTCCGCGACCGTGTAAGTGATCCAGCTGGCGTCCTCGTTGCGGCCAACCACGATCCTGGGAACGATGAGTCGGGAGGAGTAGGTGCTGCTGAAGGAGAAGGCGAAGGCGCCGTAGGCGATCAGGCCCGTGCCGGGGGCATTTAGCGGATCCTGGACATCGGCGGCTTCGGCAAGGGCATCCCACCACGCGTGGGCCAAGGCAAAGCGCTCGGGACCCGAGGCGTCAAACCTGGCAACCTGGCCAAAACCGATGGTTCCCT
>JBBSRM010000412.1:0-1622 GCA_038243055.1 Actinomycetales bacterium | reverse complement strand
TCTCCGTGCGGCTGCATCGCCCCGAGGTCCGCAACGCGATCGACCAGACGATGGTCGATGAACTTCACACGGTTTGCACGTATCTGGAGGCCACTGCGAAGATCCTCATCCTCTCGGGTTCCCCCGGGGATCCGGAGACCGGAGCCAAGGGCATCTTCGCCTCCGGCGCCGATATCGCGCAGTTGCGTCAGCGCCGCCGCGAAGATGCCCTGGCCGGGATCAATTCCTCGCTGTTCGACCGGATCGCCCGGCTGCCGATGCCGGTGGTCGCCGCCCTGGACGGCTACGCCCTCGGTGGCGGTGCCGAACTGGCCTACGCAGCCGACTTCAGGATCGGGACCCCCTCCCTGAGGATGGGCAATCCCGAAACGAACCTGGGCATCATGGCCGCCGCCGGGGCCACTTGGCGGCTGAAGGAACTCGTCGGGGAGCCGATGGCCAAACAGATCCTGCTCGCCGGGAAGGTGCTGACCGGCGAGGACTGCCTGCGGGTGGGGCTCATTGGTGAACTGGTCGAGTCCGGCGAACTGGCCGGCGCCGCCGACGCTCTGGCGGACCGGGTTGCCGCCCAGGACCCGTTGGCCGTCAGGGTGTCCAAGGCCGTGTTCCACGCCCCGCGGGAAGCCCACCCGGTGATCGACACCCTGGCCCAGTCGATGCTCTTTGAATCAGAGGCCAAATTCGACCGCATGCAGGCATTCCTCGATAGGAAGAAGAAGTGACGATGTCCCACTCCACCCCGGAAAAGAACACCGCCGCCCCCAGCGACACCGACGCACCGTCGTCCCTGCCCACCCGCATCGGGGTCCTGGGCGGGGGACGCATGGGCGCCGGCATCGCCCACGCCTTCCTCATCAAGGGTGCCGAGGTGCTCATCGTCGAACGCGATGGCCCCAGCGCCGACGCCGCCCGTGAACGGGTGGCCACGGCGGTCGGCAAATCCATCGACCGCGGTCTGGCAGGAACCATCGAGGATCACCTGGGCCATCTGAGAGTCAGCACCGACTACGCCGATTTCGGTGACCGGGAACTGGTCGTCGAGGCCGTCCCGGAGATCTGGGACCTGAAGGTCTCCTCCCTGCAGGCCGTCGAGGCCGAGCTCGGAACCGACGCCGTGTTGGCCTCGAACACCTCCTCTCTGTCCATGAGCGGACTTGCAGGACACCTGGCGCATCCCGAGCGCTTCCTGGGTATGCACTTCTTCAACCCGGTCCCGGCCTCGACCCTGATCGAGGTCGTCATCGCCGAGCAGACCGCGCCGGCACTGGTGGAAAGGGCCCGTGCGTGGGTGGCCGGTCTGGGCAAGACCGCAGTCGTCGTCAATGACGCCCCCGGATTCGCCTCCTCCCGCCTGGGGGTGATGCTCGCCTTGGAGGCCATGCGCATGCTCGAGGAAGGCGTCGCCTCCGCAGAGGACATCGACAACGCCATGGTGCTGGGATACAAACACCCGACCGGCCCGTTGAAGACCACCGACATCGTCGGGCTGGACGTGCGCCTGGGGATCGCCGAATACCTGCACGAACAGCTTGGTGAACGCTTCGCCCCACCGGCCATCCTGCGCGAAAAGGTCGAGCGCGGGGAACTGGGCCGCAAATCCGGTCAGGGCTTCTACGACTGGA
>JBBSRM010000411.1:0-1625 GCA_038243055.1 Actinomycetales bacterium | reverse complement strand
CCGTGGTCGCCGAAGTCGCTGCGTCCACCCTCACCGAACGCGGGGCCACCCGCGCCGACGACAGGATCTCCGAAGCGGCCATGGAAGACCGCAAGAAGGACGGGTATTTCTAATGAGCACCACACTGATCGAACAACGCCCCGGCGACGCCGCCGCCAGCGGGACCCTGTTCCGCTTCGCCACCGCCGGCTCCGTTGATGACGGCAAATCAACGCTGGTGGGCCGGCTGCTCCATGATGCGAAAGCCATCCTCGCGGACCAACTCGACGCGGTGGCCCGCACGTCCACCGAACGCGGCTTCGGCGGCGCCGAGGGCGGACTGGACCTGGCCCTGCTGACCGACGGTCTGCGCGCGGAACGCGAACAGGGCATCACCATCGATGTCGCCTACCGCTACTTCGCCACCGACCGGCGCAGCTTCATCCTCGCCGACTGCCCGGGACATGTGCAGTACACCCGCAATACGGTCACCGGAGCCTCCACGGCGGACGCCGTCGTCGTGCTCATCGACGCCCGCAAGGGGGTCCTGGAACAGACGCGACGGCATCTCGGCGTGCTGGCGCTGCTGCGGACCGCGCACGTGATCTTCGCGGTGAACAAGATCGACCTCGTCGACTACTCCCGCGAGGTCTTTGAGGAGATCCAGGGGGAGGCCCTGGCCGTCGCCGCGAACCTGGGGATCGCCGGGGCACGGGCCGTCCCGGTTTCGGCTCTGGTCGGTGACAACATCGCCGTGCCCTCCGAGCTGACCGACTGGTACGGCGGCCCGACCCTGCTTGAACTGCTTGAAACGCTCCCCACCCAAAACGAGGTCACCGATACCGACCTGCCCTTCAGGTTCCCCGTGCAAACCGTGCTGCGGCCGCAGGGAGCGCTGGCCCCGGGACTCGAGCCCGAGGACTACCGCGACTACCGGGCCTATGCCGGACAGGTCAGTTCCGGCAGCATTCGGGTCGGGGAAACCGTCAGCATCCTGGCCTCCGGGCAGCAACCGCGCACCACCACGATCCAGGGCATCGACACCGCCGGCGGCCCACAGGACGAAGCCGCGGCACCTGCTTCGGTCGCCCTGCGGCTGAGTAATGACGTGGACATCAGCCGCGGGGACACCATCGTCTCCGGCGCCGTTGCCACTGCCCGCCGGGAGTTCGCCGCCCGACTGTGCTGGCTCGCGCAAGAACCCCTGAGACCGGGGGCCAAGGTGCTGATCAAACACGGCACCGCCACAGTCCGCGGCCTGATCACCAGCATCGACGGGCTCCTGGATCTAGAGACCTTCGTGCCTGTGCCTGCCGGGAGACTGGAACTCAATGACATCGGCAGCGTCACCCTCACCGTCGCCGCCGACCTCCCGGTGGAGGCCTACGCGGCCAACCGTCGGGCCGGGGCGCTGCTGGTCATCGATCCGCAGGACGGCAACACGTTGGCCGCCGGACTGGTGATCACTTCGTGAACGACGCGTACCCCGGGGCAGGACGGGCGCGACGACGGTGGATCGGCTCCACGGTGGCCTTGGCCCTTCTAACCGGTGCCGCCCTGGCAACCCTCTGGCTTCCCAGCCCGTTCCCGTCGCCGGCTGCGGCCGGTCAGACCGGCGGTGGACGTCCCGCGGAGCAGCTGCGCCT
>JBBSRM010000410.1:0-1634 GCA_038243055.1 Actinomycetales bacterium | reverse complement strand
GTGTTCAGTCCGTCGGCTGCGGCACGCCTCACGGCCTCGGAGGTCCCGCCGATGAGCTCCGCCGTTTCGGTGTGCTTCAAGCCGCCGAGGTAGTAGTAGGCCACGGCCAGTCGTTGACGGGTGGGCAGTTCGGCCACTGCGGCCCAGAGTTCGGGTTCGCCGGTTCCGGGGTTGCCCCTCGTGGAGGTTTGCTCGGGCAGGTGTTCGGCAGGCATTGCCTGACGGGCGCGTGCTCGGGTCACGTCGATGGCCTTGCGGTGGGCGACGGTGACCAACCAAGCCTGCATATTCATGTCGACGTCGAGTTCGGGCCAGGCCTGCAGTGCGGCCAGGAATGTCTCCGACCAGGCGTCGTCGGCATCGGCACCGGCGCCCAGAACGGCACGACAGACGCGCAGCACGGTTCTCCCATGCCGTTCCACGACGGTTTCGAATGTCTGTTTGTTCTTCATCAATCTGTAGACGCCTGACGGAGGGGAAACGTGAGATGGCCTCCCCAGCCTATTCTTCGCCCGGGGCCGAACGACTGGACCTCACGCTCTCTCGGGGCCAACCGTGATGACCTGGCGTTGTGCCTGGCCGGTCCCGGGAACCAGGTCCGGCCGCCGGTCGCTGCAGCCCGTCCGGACTTCGAACGCGCGGGCATAGCGCAGCAATTCGACGTCGCGGTAGTGGTTCGTCGCCAGTTGGAAGCCCACGGGGAGCCCGGAGGTGCTGAATCCTGCGGGGAGGGCCAGTACGGGCAGCCCGGTGGCCGAGAGCAGGGACGCCGAGCGCATCCAGTCCAGGTACGACGTCGATGCGGTCCCGTTGATCGCGCGGGGATAGCGCAAGGTCGCATCGAAGGGCAGAACCTGGGCCGCCGGGCTGAGGAAGAGATCGTAGCGGGAGAAGAAGTCCCGGGTTGCTGCGGCCAGCCGGGTTCGGGCCGCGGTGGCCTCGATGAGCTCGGTGGCCGTCAGCGACAACCCGACGTCGACGTTCCAGCTGACCTCCGGCTTGATCTGTTCGCGGTGGCTTTCCACGAGTGGACCCAACGCTGCGGCGAAGTCGGTGGCCCTCGTGTGTTCGAACACCAGGTCGGCCCCGATGAAATCGATGCTGGCTTCCTCGACGATCGCACCGGCCTCCTCGAAGTGGCGCAATTGGCTGCGCAGCACGTCCAAGACGTCGGGCTCCACCGGGACGCCCATGCCGAAGTCGGGGCTCCAGCCGATCCGCACCCCGCTCAGATCGCCGCGCTCTCCAACTGCCGCCGCTCCCCCGAAGCCGTCGAAGAGCCCGGCGAAGGAGGACCCGTTCAACGGCGCCGGCGGCAGAACCCGCTCGGAGGGGCCAGCGGTGGCTGCCATGAACAGCGCGATGTCCTCCACGTTCCGGGCCATCGGTCCGGTGCGGGACAGCCAGGCCCAGTCGTTGCCGACGGCGGGCATCGGGATCACCCCGTGGGAGGGCCGGAAACCGACGACGTTGCAGAACGAGGCAGGAATGCGCAGCGAGCCGCCCATGTCAGATCCGTCGCCGAGAGGTTGGATGCCCGCGGCGATGGCAGCGGCCACCCCGCCGGAGGATCCACCCGCACTGCGGGTGGGGTCGTAGGGGTTCGTCGTCGTCCCGAAGACCGGGTTGAAGGT
>JBBSRM010000409.1:0-1636 GCA_038243055.1 Actinomycetales bacterium | reverse complement strand
TCTGGTACGACAACGAGTTCGGCTACTCCTGCCAGGTGGTTCGCGTCATCGAGGAACTCGCCGGAACGCATCCGGCAGCCTTCCCCGCCGTCGACAAGACCGAAGACATCACGGTCGAGACAACCGCCACCGTGTGATCAAGTACCGGTGCACTCAGCTGCACCGGCCAACGCGCCCGTTCGCCGGGTAGGAAGCAGGACAACAGATGGTTCGTAGGACCGATAGCCGAGCACGCCGTACGCTGGGGGTCACCGCCGCCGGCTTCGCACTGTTGCTGGCAGCCAGCGGATGTTCCTCCACGGGAAGCTCCGAGGAGTCATCGTCGGCGCCCTCCACGCAGGAATCCTCGGCGGCAGCCTCCAGCTCGGCACCGGCGAGCAGCAGCGCTGCCTCGTCGGCCACGGAAACCGCGACCCAGTCGAAGTCATCCAAGGCCAAGAAGTCCGAGAAGGCCGCCCCGGCCAAGGGCAAGCTGGCCCTGGATACCGTGACGAACGAGGAACATAAGTTCGCCGTGGTTTCCACCGGCAAGTCCGCGGCCGGCAAGGATTCGCTGAACACCAAGCTGATCATCGCCGATCACGGCTGCTTCCATGCCGTCAATAAGCAGGGCCCCCCGATGCTGCTCGTCTTCCCCGAGGACACCACGCTCAACAGCAAGGGCAAGCCGACCGTGACGGTGGGCGGAACCTCGATCCGTGTTGGTGAGCAGGTCGACTTCACCGGGAAGAAGATCACACTGAGCAAGGACCAGGCCTCACAGGCCAGCCCGTGCCGTGCCAAGGGCGACGTCTTCCAGGTGGCCTCGGCGAAATAGCCGGACCCCCGCTCAAAAGAGCCGGTGCCCACCCTGATCCGTCGGGGTGGACACCGGCTCTTTTTTCGCGGACGGTGGGTCAGCTGGATGCTAGTGGCCGAACGGGTCGGGGTCAACACCGGGCAACCACGAGTTCCCCGGAACGCCCCATTCCAGGGACTTCTTGGCCTTCTTCCACCGCTTCGCCCACTTGGCATTGAGCTTATCGACGTAGAGGTACCCGTCGAGGTGGTCGTATTCGTGCTGCAACATCCGGGCGAACCAGCCGGTCGCCTCGAAGTCGAGCTGGTTCCCGTCGCCGTCGTAGCCCATTACCCGGGCGTAGTCCGAGCGTTTGAGTGGGAAGGACAAGCCGGGGGCCGACAGGCAGCCTTCGGCTTCCTCGTCCGGGTCCGGTTGCGCGCTGGAGACCTTGCCGAGAACGATCCGCGGATTCACCAGCACCCCTTCGGAGGGAACCCCGTCGTCGTTCTCCATCGTGTAGGTGAACAGCCGCAGGCCGACGCCGACCTGGGGTGCTGCCAGACCCACACCATTGGCTGCGTGCATCGTTTCCGACATGTCGGCGATCAGCGCGCGCAGGTCATCGTCGAACTCGGTGACTGCGACGGCACGGGAGTGCAACACTGGTTCGCCGTAGACGACGACGGGACGGACGGGCATCTGGGCCTCCTGCTGGTGATCATGACAGCGAACAAAAAGCCGCCCCGGACGGATCCGGGGCGGCTGCTGGGGTGAGTAACGGGGCTTGAACCCGCGACCTTCTGGACCACAACCAGACGCTCTGCCAACTGAGCTATACCCACCATCGCGTCTCTC
>JBBSRM010000408.1:0-1636 GCA_038243055.1 Actinomycetales bacterium | reverse complement strand
AGGGAAATGGGCTCTTCGCGGACCCGGCACGAGAGCCGGGGCATCGCCATGCCCAAAACCTGAGATCCCGCCCAGCTCCATGCCGTGGACGGGATTCAGCCCCAAAAAACCACTACTCGCGGATTCGGGTCAGAGCAGGAACAGCAAAGATCAGCGTCCGCACAGCCGACGGTTCACTCACGCGGGTCGGTGAGCTGGTCCTTGGGAGTCTGGACGTCCTGCATCTTGTCGTCGATGTCGGCGCTGAGATCATCGTCGACCTACACGGGCAGTTCGACGGTCAGGCTTACGATCGGCAGGTCACTTTCGTCGCTAACGGCGACGAGGGTCATGACGTGTACATCTCCGCGGTTGGTCCGGGGGCACGCGCGGAGCCGAAAACAGGTCGTCTATTCAAGAAGACCCACTACTCCGGCTTCGAATTCGGCGTGCGGGCGATGGCGGTGACGACAGAGCAGGGCACCCGCGTCACGGTTCGATCAGGTACGCTCATCGAGCACGATCCCGGTGATGGCGTAGCACCGCGCTGACAGCATTCGCCTTGGGCAGGCGGCGACGCAGCGGCCTAGACCCGGAGCCCAAAACGGGAACGCCGTCGGGACAGCTCGATCACCATAAACGTCCCTCCCCAAAGATCAAGTGTTCGCAGACAGTTCCCGGGCGGACACCCTTATTGTGGCTTCCACGCAGCAACCGCAATTCAGGGATGACCGATCTACTGTCTTACGCTAACGTCGGAGATTTACTTTTCACAAACCACCTCTATTCGGCGAGCAGCACCTTGCGTACCAGCACGCTGATGTCCCTGCCGTGCGAACCGGTGCCATTGGCCTCGGGCCGCGCCGGGACGTAGCCCAGCGCCAACGAATAGGCCGGGTCCGCGTAGCCCAGTGCCGCGTTCGCCCCGTCGTGGCCAAAGGCCCGTGCCGACCCGAAGTCGTTTCCCGCGTGCGCCTTCATGAACCCGATGCCGAAGGCCCCCGGGTATCCGTTGGAGCGATCCAGCCCGAAGACCCGGTCCCTGCTCATCACGGCAATCGCCTCGGAAGAGAGCAGCGGTGCATGCGCCTGCCCGGCCGCGTCGACGAACCCGGTGGTTGCCACCGCATACAGCTTCGCCAGGCCGCGGGCATTGGCGACCCCGCCGATCGAGGCCAGTCCGGCCTCCCTGATGGCACGCACGTTGGGCACATCCATCACCTCGAAGCTGCGTCCCTCCGGGCCATCGAACCCGCCGGTGGAATTCATGGCAAGGCCCATCGGGGAGAACGGGTCGATGAACGGGGCCGCGTCGCCGCCTGGGCCCTTGAGCACCGGGCGGAAACGCCGTTCCTGTGATTCAGGAAGGCCCAGGTAGAAGTCAATGTCGTGCGGTGCCCGGATGCGGTGCTCGAAGATCTCCTGCAAGGACTCTTGCGCGCAGCGGCGGGCGAGTTCCTCCATGAAGACCCCCATGGTCAGCGCGTGGTAGCAATGGGTGCCCGGCGCCGTCCACAGCGGAGGCGTTGCAGCCAGGATGGTGGCGGCCAGGCGCGAGTCCACGAGCTCCTCCTGGGTGAATCCGCCTTCGACTCCGGGCAGTCCCGCTTGGTGGCTGAGCAGCTGGGCAACGGTGATCGCCGATTTGCCGGCGGCT
>JBBSRM010000407.1:0-1647 GCA_038243055.1 Actinomycetales bacterium | reverse complement strand
TCGCGCGCCAGCACATCCGGGTCATGTCCATCGCGCCGGGGATCTTCGAAACCCCGATGCTCGCCGGTCTGCCGCAGGAAGCCCAGGACTCGCTCGGCGCCCAGGTGCCCCACCCCTCTCGGCTGGGCAAGCCCGGGGAATACGCTGCGCTGGTCGAACACATCGTGTCCAACCAGATGCTCAACGGCGAGACCATTCGGCTCGACGGCGGCATCCGCATGGCCCCGAAATAAGGACTGACATGACCATGAAGAACGAGGGGGGCACCCCTGCCCGCGGACCTCGCGAACTCCCGGGGGCCGACTTCCTGGACATCGAGTCACAACTCGACGACCGGGAGCGGGCCAAGCTGGCTGAAGTGCGCGCCTTCGTGGCGGAGCACGTCACCCCGTATGCCGGGCACTGGTGGACGGCCGAGGAGTTCCCCTTCGACCTGCTGCCCAAGCTCGGGGCCCTGGGGGTGAGCACACCGACCCGGCACGGCTATTCGACGTTGTTCCACGGACTGCTCATCGCCGAGCTCGCCCGGGCCGACGCGTCTCTGGCAACGTTCTTCATGATCCACCACGACCTCTTCGTGGAGTCGCTGCACGACTTCGGCACCGAGGGTCAGCGTGAGCGCTACCTGGCTGACGCGGCTGCCCTGCGCACCACCGGGGCCTTTGCCCTGACCGAACCGGAGCACGGTTCCGATGTCGCCAAGGGCATGACCACCCGGGCCCGCCGGGAGGGGGATACCTGGGTGATCAACGGGGCCAAACGCTGGATCGGCAACGGGACGTTCTGCGAGCACCTGCTGCTCTGGGCGCTCGACGAGGAGACCGGTGCGGTGCGCGGGTTCGTCCTGGACACCTCCCTGCCCGGGGTGGCCACCTCGAAGATCGAGAACAAGATCTCGCTGCGCACCGTGCAGAACGCCGACATCGTGCTTCAGGACGTGCGGGTCCTGGAGGAGGACCGGTTCCCCGGGATCGACTCCTTCGCCGACATCAACCAGTTGCTGCGTTCCAGCCGCATCATGGTCGGTTGGCTCGCTGTCGGACAACAGCTGGCCGCCTTCGAGGTTCTGCGGGCCTATGTGCTCGAACGCGAGCAGTTCGGCCGACCGCTGGCGTCCTTCCAGCTCATCCAGCAGAAGCTGGCCACCATGTTGGAAAATGCCACGGCGTCGATGGCACTGATGACCCAGATCGCCCGTGCACAGTCCCTGGGGACCGAGAAGATGGAGCAAGCGGCATTGGCCAAGGCGTTCACGACCGAGAGGATGCGTGAATCCGTGGCCCTGGGCCGTGCAGCGATGGGCGGGAACGGGATCGTCACCGACCATCGGATGGCGAGGATCTTCGCCGATGCCGAAGCCATCTACACCTACGAGGGCACCCACGACATCAACCAGCTGATCGTCGGGCGGTCCGTCACTGGAATCTCGGCCATCGCCTGAGGCCGGGGTCGAAGGAGGGCATCGCCGAGCACTACGCTGGGGCGGTGCCCTCGTTTCGTGCCCAGCTGAACATCCTGTCCCTGCGTCCCGGCTACCGCCCCGAAGCGGTGATGGACGCGGCCGTCGCCTCCCTGGCCGAACGCCACCATGTGGAGGCCAACCAGCTCGACATCGTCGCCGGCGTACCGCGGATCACCCTGCGCTTC
>JBBSRM010000406.1:0-1654 GCA_038243055.1 Actinomycetales bacterium | reverse complement strand
GGTACGTCAACATCGAAAAAAGAATATTCTTGGCCCGTACGACGGCGTAAGCCAGTTGCGCCGGCATCTTGCCTCGGAGCCGGTCGGCCAGGCGGTCCCGGGACGGCACGGAGGCGATATAGGTGGGGGAGCGCTGCAACATGGTGACTTTGGCAGCCGAGCCCGCCATCGACGGCACGAGCGTCACGGCGGTGGCACCGCTGCCAATGATCACCACCTGCTTGCCCTCGTAAACAAGATCGGCAGGCCAGTGCTGCGGGTGGACGATCGATCCGGCGAAAGTCCCGGCACCTTCGATGACCGGGATGAAGCCTTCGTCATAGCGGTAATAGCCCGAGCAGACGGACAGGAACGAGCAGGTAAACTTCACGCACTGCCCGGCGGGCGATGCCGCATCGTCCCGGCGATATTCGCCGTCGGACGTGACGACGGCCGTAACCGTCCACAGCGCAGTTTCGCTGGACCACTGGGCCGATATGACCCGGTGGTGCAGCCTGATCCGCGATGCGAGACCCTCGTCCGCGACTGTCGCTTCGATGTATTCACGGATAGATCCGCCGTCGGCGAGCGCCATGGCGCCGGCCCAGGGCCGGAAGGAGTAGCCGAGCGTGTACATGTCGCTATCGGAGCGGATGCCCGGGTATCTGAAAAGATCCCAGGTGCCCCCCACGGCTGCGCGGGACTCAAGGATCGTGAAGCTCTTCCCGGGCAGTTCGCGTTTGAGCCGGCTGGCAAAACCTATACCGCTTAGCCCGGCGCCGACAATCAGCACATCTACGTGTTCGCCCATCAGGCCAAGCTATCGACTTCCTGTTGGCGCAGTCAACACCGTGTCGAGAGATCGGGTTAGGATGGCCGCATGGTTCAACGAGGAAGACGTACCGCACGGATCTCGGGCGACGAGCGCCAGGACGCGATCCTTCTCACGGCCGAGGCGCTCCTTGGCGAGCGGGCGTTCGATGATATTTCAATTGAGGATCTGGCCACGGGAGCCGGCATCTCACGGCCCACGTTCTACTTCTACTTCTCCTCCAAAGAGGACGTGCTGCTGGCTCTTCTGGACCGTGTCATCACCGAAGTGGAACACCGGATCGGCGAGTTGCCACGGGAATTTCACAGCGATCCCGCAGGATTCTGGACACGTTCCATCGGCACGTTCGTCGACGTGTTCGCTTCCCACCGCGGTGTCTCCACCGCGGCCATTGCCGCGCGCGCCCGCAACAATGAGGTGCGTGCGCTTTGGTCGAAGTCGATGCAGTCATGGGCCGATTTCTCAACTGACGTGATCCGGTCCGAGCGCACTCGGGGGGCCGCGCCCGAGGGCATCGACGCCTACGACCTGGCAGTATGCCTGAACCTGATGAACGAGCGGGTGATCACCGCAGTCCTCAACCAGGAGAGCCCCGCCATCGCGGAGTCCCGTGCCCTGGACGTATTAGCAACCATCTGGATCCGCAGTATCTACGGGTCCCTCCACCCCGGACGCTTGTAACCACCCCGTCGAAAGGAATAACTCGAATGCCCGAAATCAAGACGCTGACCGTGCTCGGTACCGGAGTGCTCGGATCGCAAATCGCCTACCAGGCCGCGTTCCAGGGATTCTCTGTCACCGCCTATGACATTGACGACCAGACCCTCGAATAGGCCAGGGCCC
>JBBSRM010000405.1:0-1670 GCA_038243055.1 Actinomycetales bacterium | reverse complement strand
GGGCAGGGGACGGGGTCGGGTCGACGGACGATACCGACGACCAGATCGCCGACGGAGAAGCCCGAGCCCTCTGGCGCCTCATTGACCCGGCCGAGGTTCTCGTGGCCGATGACCAGCACCTCCTTGCCCTCGGGGGCGGCACCGTACTCGGCGTTGATGATCTCCCGGTCCGTCCCGCACAGCCCGATGGCCAGCGCGTCGACCAGGACGCTGCCTTCGGATGGTTCGGGCGATCCCACCTCCTGCAGGGTCAGCGAATCCTTGCTTCCCGGCGTGACGGTGAGGGCCTTCATGAACACTCCTTGGGTGGGTGGCGCGGGTCGATGGTGCGGAGGCTAGCCGCTGAGCGGCATACGCGGAATATTCGGCTTGCCGTCGCTTCCGGCTCCGTACGCCTTCAGTGCGATCCGGTTGGCCAGTTCCTCGTTGATTCGATATTTGTAGATCGGGGGAACCGGCACCTTAATCGCTGCCGCCATGGCGGCATGCGCTGCGGGCGCAACGATCTTCTCGTGGATCCGGCGCCTTCTGAACAGGCTCATGATGACCTCCTCGTCAACCCGGCAGGAGCTGCTGGTTCTTTCAGGATACGCCGAATATCCCCGGAAACCAGAGACTGCACGGATCCCGTCCACAGCGGCTGCGGGGACCTTCATTCCGAGTTCACCGCTCGTTGATTCAGCCGTCGTCCGAGGTGGACAGCATGGGTGTTGACCACCCACGACCCGAGCGCTGAAGGAACCGAACCTCATGGCATTTCGCCTGATATCCCTTACGAGACCCTGTGGTCCGCTGGCCGTTCCCGTCCTCCTCATCGCGGTCCTGGTGATCCCGACCGCAGCGATCCCTGCCGCTGCTGCACCGGCACCAGCCGTGGCGCCAGCTGCCACTGCAGCAGGGCCGTCGTCAGCGGAACCGCTGTTGATCGGGCACCGTGGAGCTGCCGGGGTGGCACCGGAAAACACGCTGGCCGCTTTCAGGGCGGGCCGGGCAGCCGGCGTCGATTTCATCGAAACGGATGTGCAGCTCAGCGCCGACGGGGTGCCATTCCTCTTCCATGACAACACCCCGGCACGAACGACCAACATCGAGGAGGTCTTTCCCGGCCGGGCGAAGGATCCGATCACCTCATTCACCTGGAAGGAACTGCGGCGTCTGGAGGCCGGAGCCTCCTTCGGCCGGCGGTTCACCGGGGTGCGGATCCCGCATCTGGACGACATTGCCCGCATCGCGAACCACAGGACCGGGGTCTACCTGGAGATCAAGTCGCCCAAGAACTCCCCGGGCATCGAGAAGCTCGTGGCGAAGAAGCTGCACGAGCACCCCGCCTGGAAGCGGTTGGTGGCCTCCGGGAAGGTCCACGTGCTGGGTTTCGATGCCTCCTCCAACCGCCGGTTCGCGGCGCTGGCGCCAGACATTCCATTGCAGCAGCTGGCCGGCACCGTGCCGGAGGAACAAACCCTGGCCGATTGGTCCACCTTCGCCGATTCGATGGGCACCAACTACCGCAACCTGACCGCCGAGGGGGTCGGCCGGGTCCACGCAGCAGGCCTCGGCCTCGGGGTCTACACCGCGAACTCACCCGAAGCCATCACCACCGCCGTCGACCTGGGAGTGGACATGGTGACCGGGGACTTCCCGCAACAAAGCGCGCGACTGCAGGCCGGGAG
>JBBSRM010000404.1:0-1671 GCA_038243055.1 Actinomycetales bacterium | reverse complement strand
TGGATGTGTCCGCGGTCGGCGCTGAACGGGGACTTGAACTTGGCCGTCCGCCTGATCACCGACATCAACAGGTCAAGGTAGGGCAGCACGATCACGGCAACCGGCAGGATCACCGGCATGAAGGCCGGGACGTTGCGGAAACGGAAAGCGTCCTCCCCCAGCACGTCCCCGGTGACCGCGAGCGTCGCCACGGCGAAAAGCAGCCCGATGGCCAGCACCCCGGTCTCACCCATGAAGATGGATGCGGGCTGGAAGTTATGTGGCAGGAAGCCGAGCGTGGCACCGAGCAGCACGGCGCAGAGCAGCGCGGAGAAGTTGGCGTAGTCCTCGGCGCTGACGCGGGTGGTCAGCAGGTAGCTGTATACAAAGAAGGTTGCTGCCCCGATGGCCGATATTCCCGCAGCCAGGCCGTCCAGGCCGTCGACGAAGTTGATCGCGTTCATCGTGCCCACGATGATCAGCACCGTCACGATGACCTGGAGCACCGTCGAATCAAAGTGCAGCGTGCCCACCGGCAGCGCCTTAAGCAGGATCCCGTGTGAGACGATGACCAGCCCGACGGCGATCTGTCCAATGAGCTTGATCCACCACTTCAGGTCGATCAGGTCATCCAGGACCCCCATCGCCAGGATGATACCCAGGGCGATCAGCACGCCCTTTATGGGTTCGGGCGACCTGAAGATCCCTGAGAAGAACGGGATCTGCCAGGCCACCGAGACCCCCAGGTACAGGGCGCCGATGATGGCGACCCCGCCGCGCGTGGGCGTGGGGGTCTGGTGGAAGTCCCTGGCGCGCACCGGGGTCGGGGGCATGAGGTACACGCCCAGGACCCGGAGCAACGGAGTGAGCAGATACGAGGTCATGAACGTGACCCCGATCAGCAGGAGGTAGCTACTCATGACGCCCGGGCGGACTCCCCTGGGCCGTCGCCATCTTGGCCGTCGGTGTTGATCGTCGTTGGCAGATCGGAATCGGCTTCGTGGACGATATCCGTTTCCGGTGCACCGAGCTCGGTTCCGTCGCTGCCGGGGCTCCGGTCGGTTTCGGCAACGGGTCCGTCGGGACCACTGCCGTCCTGGGGCAAATCCGCGGTGATCGACGGATCGGCCTGGCCGTGGCTGTCGAGCAGCTCCGGGATGACGGCGCGAAGCGCTTCGAGGGACAACGCGCCGACACGTACGATGCGCGGCAGGTTCAGGGTGCAGTCGATGATGGTGGAGCTCAGTGCCATACCGGACACCGGGCGCGCCCCGTCTTCGAGGTAGACCTCGACGGTCTCACCGAGCTGCTCAAACGCGGCGGCGGCCGTTGCCCCGGCCGGGGTGCCGGTGCGGTTCGCCGAGGAGACCGCAAGCGGTCCGGTGGCGCGCAGCAGCGCGCGGGCGACTTCGTCATCGGGAACACGCAACGCAACGGTGCCGCGGGTCTCCCCCAGGTCCCAGGCCAGGGACGGCTGGGCGTGCAGGATCAGGGTCAGCGCCCCGGGCCAGAATTCGTCGGCGAGCTTGCGTGCGCCGGCGGGAACATCCACTGCCAAGCCGTCGAGCGTCGCTGCCTGCGGGATCAGCACCGGTGGCGGCATGGAGCGGCCGCGCCCCTTGGCGGCAAGCAGGGTCGCCACGGCCTGGGGCGAAAACGCGTCGGCGGCAATGCCGTAGACGGTGTCGGTGG
>JBBSRM010000403.1:0-1675 GCA_038243055.1 Actinomycetales bacterium | reverse complement strand
CCAGGGCCAAGATCACGACGACGCCGACGATCTGCAGCCAGCGGGGTGGGTCGGTGAGAATCAGAGCCAAGCCGATGAACGGTGTCATTGAGATCAGGACGTAGCCCAGGCGCCAGCTCTGGCGCGGGTCGGAGGAGATTGCCATGGCGTCAACTTTAGGTTGACCTTGGCCATTGGTCAACCAAAGGTTGACGTTTCCTTCGAGACACTGCCAAGTGGCACGGTACGGATCCGTTCCTGCTATCCTACTTTTAGAAAGTAGGAATGTTGGAGGTTGTCATGGTTCGCACGGTCGTGAGAAGCAAGGGCCAGATCACGCTACCCAAGGAGGTCCGCGACGCGCTGCACGTGCACGAAGGCGACGACGTGGCCTTCGTCGTGGAGGCGGGCCAGGTGACGATGCGCGGGTTGAGGTCAATCCCGACCGAACAGACCTGGTTCTGGACACAGGCCTGGCAAGACGGTGAGAAGCAGGCAAGCGAGCAGCTCGCGGCCGGCGAAGGCGCCATGTTCGACGACGCCGACGCGTTCCTTGACTCATTGAAGTAGGTGCCGACCTATCAGCGGTTGCCGCGCTTCGATCAAGACTGGCAGAGCCTCGACCGAGGCCAGCAACAGCGGTTCCGAGCCGCCGTCGCTCGCTTCGTTGAGGACCTGGAAGCGGGGCGACCCTTCCGGCCTGGGCTACGAGTTAAGAAGGTGCACGGAACACGTGACGTTATGGAGATGACGTTCTCCCCAGATGGCCGAGCCACGTGGCAGTTCGCCACCGAGGTCAAGCCTGGCCAAGCACACGTCGTGTGGCGCCGTATCGGCACCCACGATGTCTTCCGCTCACCGTAGCCGTGCCCCTGCCCCGACCGGCCGCACGAGCCCGCCACCGATCCACTCTTGCAGTGACTGCGGCGGGCTGCCCCCTATAGGCCATCGTCTATCGGAGCTTGGGGCACCCGTCGGATCCCGGTCACATGTGCGTGAGGGGGTTAGGGCGTGGGGCCGGTGGTCGAACGGCGGCGTAGAGCAGCATGTCAACGCGGTTGCGGCCGATCGCCTGATGGCTTCGGAGGAGGCCTTCGCGCTGGTAGCCGGCGGTTTGAGCGGTCCTTTCGGAGGCCGTGTTCCAGGGCTCGATATACAACTCGATGTGTTGGACCTCGGGCATGGTCCAGGCAAAGGTCGTGAGCGCTCGAAGTGCCTGACCCGCCAGGCCACGCCCGCGGCACCTGGGCGCGATGCAGTAGCCCACGGTGGCGCGGCCCTGACCGATGGAAGCGAACCAGAGGCCGGCCCCTCCAACGGCCTAATCGGTCGTGGTGAGCGCGATGCATAAGGAGTACCCGGCCCCGGTGACCAGCCGATCATGCTGGCGCTCGACGTAGCCCAGCGCTCCGGCACGGTCCGTGTTTGCGGGCAGTGTGCCGATCAGCGGAAGGTAGGGGTCTGTGGACAGATTGAGCAACATCGCCACGTCCCGCTCGCCAAACGCTCGAAGCCGCACCTCTCCGTGGCGCGGGAGGTCGCGCGGCATCTGCAGGGGAAGCTCCATGCGCTTAGCATCCAGCACTCGTAGGGCCGACGTCGACGCAGCTACTTTCATGCGTTCCGTAGGGCGATCCGCATGCCGGGACGGACTTGCCCGCCGGGTCCGGCAAGCCTGCGCGTCACCGCAAGTGGT
>JBBSRM010000402.1:0-1684 GCA_038243055.1 Actinomycetales bacterium | reverse complement strand
TGAAACCGCGCACGGTGGCGAAGCCGCCCCCGTCCTTGACGGCAGGCAGCGCCACCTCGTGCTGCACCGCGGCATCGAGTAGTCCGTCGACGCCCTCGGGGTAGAGCGCACGGATGTGTTGGGCCACGTCCGCGCCACGCGGGACCAGGTGGTCCGCGCCGGTTTCCTCGATGAGCTGCCAGTCCTTCTCGGCGAAGTCCGCGACGACGGTCAGTCCCGCGTGCTTGGCCAGCTGGATCGTGTAGCCGCCCAGCGTGCCAGCGGCCCCGGTGACCGCCAGGACCTGTCCGGGCTGCAGGTCCAGCCGGCGCAGCGCCTGCATTGCCGTCAGTCCGTTCATCGGCAGGGTCGACGCGGCTTCGAGTCCGGTGCCGGCCGGGGTGTGGGCGACCGAATCGGCGTCGGCCACCAGCAGGGAGACGTAGGCACCTCCGTGTTCGCCGGCGGGCAGGGCCATGGCCATGACCTCGTCGCCGATGGCGAATCCCGCCCCGTCCCCGACCTCGTCGATGACACCCGCCGCGTCCATGCCCGGGACGTACGGGGGCTCCTTGGCCTCGGTGACCGCCGTATTGCCGCCGGTGCGGACCCCGGTGTCCGTCGGGCTGACGGCGATGGCTCGGACCTTGATCCTCACCTGTCCCGGGCCGGCATGCGGCTCGGCAACGTCGTGGATGGCGAGGGCTTCTGGCCCTCCGAATTCGGTGACTCCAATGACCTTCATATAGGCGACAACGGCTGTGGCGGGCCGCCTATTCCGAGGCGCGCGGTTTCCGGCGACCGCGGCATTCATCCCCCCGACCCAAAGAATGACATGATCGGACGTGACCACGCCCCCTGACATGTAGGGTCCTGATGTACCTTCCCGTGAGCTTGCCCAGCCCCGATCCCGTCCTGTCCCAGCTGAGCCTGGGGCCATTGACGATCCACACCTATGCCCTGTGCATCCTGGCCGGCATCGCCGCCGCCATCGTGATCACCCAGCGCCGCCTGAAACGACGGGGAGGCAACCCGGAGGTCGTTCTCGACGTCGTGCTGTGGTGTGTGCCGTTGGGTCTGGTCGGCGCCCGCTTCTACCACGTGTTCACGCATATCAGCGACTATTTCTATCCTGGCGCCGACCCCTGGGACATCATCAAGATCTGGGACGGCGGCAACGCCATCTACGGTTCGTTGATCGGTGGCGCCCTCGGTGTGTTCATCGGTTGCCGACGGGCCGGAGTGCGTTTCCTCTCCTTCGCCGATGCGGTGGCCCCGGCCATGCTCGTGGCCCAGGCGATCGGCCGGCTGGGCAACTGGTTCAACCACGAACTCTTCGGTCTACCGACCACGCTGCCCTGGGGTCTGGAGATCGAGTCCTCGAACCCGAACTTCCCCTCAGACGCAGCCATCGGCACTTTATTCCACCCGCTGTTCCTGTACGAGATCATCTGGAACCTCATCGGCGTGGCCGTCATCCTCTGGCTCGAACGCAGGATGCGCGCCCGCTGGGGCCGCGCCCTGGGCCTCTACCTCATCTGGTACGGACTGGGCCGCAGCTGGCTCGAAGCCATCCGGATCGACCCGACGTCCAACGTGTTCCTGGGCATCCAGGCGAACATCTGGGCTTCCTTCGCCGCCATCGCGGTGGGCTTGGCGATCGTCATCGTCCAAGGCATCCGCCACCCGGAGCCGGAGACCTCGG
>JBBSRM010000401.1:0-1713 GCA_038243055.1 Actinomycetales bacterium | reverse complement strand
AGTGGAAGGAATCCGACGGCGGTTCCCAAAGCTCCGGTGGCACCGGCCAGCGCCATGGTCGGGATGAGAAATCCTCGCTGCCCGGTCTGCCGGGCGAGATCGATGACGGTGTAGCGCGGGCGGGTCAGCACCGGCAGTTCCTGCATCACACATTGTGTCCACAGTGCCGCAGCACAGGAGATCGCGGTCAGGGCCAGGAAGAGGACCGGGAGCCCGCCGGCCAGGATCAGTCCCGCCCCGATCAGCGGTCCCAGCACGTAGCCGAGTCCCTTCCATGACCCGTACTTACCGAAGTGGCGTCCGGCAGCAGCGGGGCCAGCCATGCGGGCGACGGCGGCAGAAGAGGCCGGGGAAAACGCGGACGCCGCGGCACCCTGGCCCAGACGGACCAGGCCCAGCATGGCAGGGGTGGCGGCGAAGGTCCCGAGCAGGGAGAAGACCGCGAAGGCGAGCAGGCCACCGATGATGACCGGCTTGGCCCCGATCCGGTCGCTGAGGGAACCAAAAACGGGTTTGAGGATGACCTCGGCCAGGTCATAGGCGGCCAACAGCACCCCGAAAGTCACTAGGGCGATGCCCAGGTTGTGGGACTCCGCGCCGATTCCGGCGGCGATGCTGTGTGCCCCGAAAGCCGTGGTGAATCCTGCCGCGTACAGCGGAGCCAGGCCCCGCACCACGGGCCGGGGGCTTTGGGTGGGCGCGATGCCTGCTTGAGGTGGCGGCACGGGCATGTTCGTCATCCTCCGGTGATTTGGCCGGTGTCCGCCACCGTGCCGTGGACAGCTTGATACACCAGTTCCGCGTACCCATCCACAGCGGTGTTACACACGCGCAGGTGCCGGTCGGCGTCCCGGGCCTCGGGCAAGTCCAGGACATCGCGCTTCTTCAAGTCCCGGTACCAGCGCCGCAACCGCTCCATGCTTTGCTCTTCTTCCTCCAACTCCGCGAAGGTGAACTTTTCCTTGGCAATCTCCCTGGCGATCTCGGCCTCAAACTTGCCGCAATCAGCACTAAATTCAGCCCATTCATCCACGCGGGCGGCCTTGAAGGCGTCGTACAGCAAAGCCCTTGCGGCCTCATCCCGCGGGGCCGCATCGATCACGGCGAACGTCCCCCCTCCGTTACGGCACAATTCCCCGGATCGGTCCAGTTCCGCCTGGAACACCGGCCCGGCCGGGAGCGTCCAAACGCCGGAAGACACCGGGACGGCTCCGGTCTTGCGCAGCTGGCGCCACACTGCAACCCGGTGCCGCGAGGGCTCGGACGGTATCTGGACAATAATCAGGACCCACTCAATTTTCTGTGCCACAATAGAAATTGTAACAGTCGTTACTTCAGAAGGTGTAGTGATGCGGGAAATCAATAATTTGAAAGAGCAGACGAGCGGGAACCGGACCCTGCTCGACAGGACCTTCCAGGTCAGCCTCATCCTCAAGGGCCTGGACGGTGTCCTTGAACTCATCGGCGGAGCGCTGTTGCTGCTGGTCTCCCCGGCCCAGCTCGGCTCTGTGGCCCGGTTGCTGACCCAGCACGAACTCTCCGAGGACCCCCATGACCTGATCGCCAACGCGTTGGTGCACTCCACCGGGACCCTGACAGTTTCCGCCTCCCTGTTCGGAGCCGTCTACCTGCTCCTGCACGGGCTCGTGAAAATCGTGCTCGTCTGGGCCGTGCTCAAGGACAAACTCTGGGCTTACCCCTGGATGGTCGCCT
>JBBSRM010000400.1:0-1714 GCA_038243055.1 Actinomycetales bacterium | reverse complement strand
TCCGGCCCCACGAGTTCGGCAAATTGGTCGCCGAGCGGCCCGATGAACGCGGCCTGCGGTGTGACGGCAATACCGGCCGCGGCAGCCCGTTCCACCTGGTCCGGGCGGGCGATGCCGAAATGCTCGATCCGGTTGGGCAGATAATTGCGGCCGTACCGGTTCTGGCAGTGCCCGATGATGTCCAGGGCCAGGTCGATCGCGGCGTCCCCGATGGCGTGCAGGGCGATCGGCCAGCCGGCGCGGTAGGCATCGCCGACCT
The DNA here is from genome assembly GCA_038243055.1 of Actinomycetales bacterium. Taxonomy (GTDB): domain Bacteria; phylum Actinomycetota; class Actinomycetes; order Actinomycetales; family Micrococcaceae; genus Arthrobacter_H. The sequence goes on along the minus strand of JBBSRM010000400.1, from coordinate 1,455 downwards.
TGTCCCGGTACGCCTGTGGACTTTCGAGCAGATAGCCGGTGTTGTGCGGGTGACCGCAGTAGTCCTCGGTCACGGCGGCCGTGGCACCGAGCAGGGATCCGTCCATGAAGACCTTCACCGGGCCCAGCGAGACCCATTCGTTGCCGAAACCGGCAATCGCCCCCAGATCCAGGCCCCGCCCGGTTCCTTCCCCGTGCATGTCCGCCGCGTTGGCGGAGATCGGATGCAGCGAGTCAAGGGCAGGCATCAGCTGGGCGCGGGCGCGCAACTGCCCGGCGCGGTGGGCGGTGAGATAGGCCTGGACCTCGATGGGGCTGTGGCCGATCCAGCCGCCGCCGATCCCGGCCTCGGTGAAACTGGTGATGCCCTCGGCCGCGTACCGGGTGGTGGCATCGTCCAGGGCTTTGACGATCTGCGGGATCGAGTAGGGCAGCAGCAGGTTCTGGATGAGGGCCTGCGCGGATTCCTCCACGACGCCGGTGGGGGAGCCGTTCGCGGTCCGCAGCACCGCCCCGCCCTTAGGGTTTTCAAAGCCGGGCGCGAAAACCCCGGCCAGGCGCAGGGTGGCCGTATTGGTGATGGAGGAGTGACCGGAGACGTGGCGCAGATACAGCGGCCGGTCCCCGGTGACGGCATCGAGCCGGTCAATATCGGGAAACGCTCCGCCGTGGTGTTTGTGGTTGAAACCGGTGCCCTTGATCCATGCGCCGGGATCATCGGTGAGGCGTTCCACCTCGGCCTCGAGGAGGGCATAAAGTTCTTCCATTCCGCGCGCCGGTTCCAAATCGACCGCGCTCAGTCCCAGACCCCACCACGTCGTATGGCAGTGTGCGTCGATGAACCCGGGTACCACGGTGGCACCCTCCAGCTGCTCGACCCGGGTTGCGGTGCACCCGTCCAGTTCTTCGTCGAAGCCGACGATCCGCCCGTTGAGCACTCCCACGCTGGACGCCGTCGGACGTTCCGACTCGAGCGTGATGATGTTGGCGCCGCGGAGAATCAGATCCAGTTTCATCGGGTCCCCTGCTTCTCGCCGGCAGCCGTTTCGCCGGCAACTGCAGAGCGGACGACGGCGGCATGGTCGCCTTCCGCCCCCTGCCGGGTCTCCGGGAGCGGGTCGGCCCCCGCGCGCCGCGGGGCGGCGTACCCGGTATCCGCCGGCGGGGCCAGAACGTCCGGGTCGGTGCGCAGATGCAGCAGCGCGGGCAGCCCGCTGGCCAGTGCCCGTTCCAGTGCATCCTCGAAGTCCCCGGTGTGCTCAACATATTCGCCGTATCCGCCGAAGGAGCGCATCCAGGCGGCGAAGTCCGGGTTGGTCATCTGCGTGCCGGAGGGGCGCCCCGGGTAATGCGCGCGCTGGTGTTGGACGATGGTGCCGTAGATCCCGTTGTCGATCACCACCACCAGCGGGGTGCCGCCATGGGCGAACGGAACCGCCAGCTCTTGGGCGTTCAT
>JBBSRM010000399.1:0-1722 GCA_038243055.1 Actinomycetales bacterium | reverse complement strand
GTTCTCGATGCCACGCAGGCCCATGAACACGTTGCGGTTCTCCACCACCAGCCCCTCGCTGTCGGCTTCGACGACGAAGGCGCTGATGCCGCCGCGTTCTTGTGTGCCGTCGGCGCCAGGGTGGGGCAGTACCCGTGCCATGACCACGACCAGATCGGCCACCGAGCCGTTCGTCGTCCACAACTTGGCTCCCTCGAGCACGTAGGACTGCCCGTCCTCCGCCAAGGTCGCCGTCGTGCCCAGGCGCGCCGGATCCGAGCCGACGTCGTTCTCCGTCAGCAGGAAGGCCGTGATGGCACCGGCGGCACAGCGTGGCAGGAAGCGTTCCTTCTGGTCGGCGGTGCCGAACATCTTCACCGGCTCGGGGACGCCGATGGATTGGTGTGCCGAGACCAGGGCGCCGATGCTGGGGCTGATGGAACCCAGCAGCATCAGGGCCCGGCCGTAGTAGGCCAGCGTCAGGCCCAGTCCTCCGTAGTTGGTGGGGATCTTCATCCCGAAGACCCCCAGCTCGGCCAGGGTGGTGATGTAGTCGTCGGGGATGCGGGATTCGCGCTCGATCAGGCGTCCGTCGAAGGACACGACGGCGGCACGCAACTTCGACAGGAAAGCCTCACCGCGGACCATCTCGTCAGCGGAAGGGCGTGGATGCGGGTGGATGAGCCCGAAATCTGTTTTGCCCAGATACAGGCCCTGGGCGAAACTCGGGCGGGCGTCACCGGTGTCGCGGGCCGCTTCGGCCACAGCTCGGGCGGCTTTTTCATCGATGGTGCTGCTGGAAACGGTGGCGTCCATGGACACTCCCTAGGACCTCGGCGTGCCGCAGGCCGCGCGGTAGCAAGCACCGGGGCCTGCCGCGGGACGGTGGCCCACACACTGTCCTTCAAGGCTACGCCGCCGGATCAAGAGGGGTTTTCCCACAGGCGGAGGCGCCGCGGATTTAGCTGAATGTTCATGTGTCATCATGGTTTCCATGACCCCTACTCGCTGGCTTTCAGCCCAGGAACGCGAATGCTGGCTGGCCCTGATGGCACTGTCGACCCAACTGCCGAGCCTGCTCGACACCGAGCTGCATCGCCAGGGAGGCATCACGCTCTTCGACTACCACGTGCTGGCGATGCTTTCGGAGTCCGAGGGGCGGTTGCTGCCGATGAGTGAATTGGCCGGACGGACCAATGCCTCGCTCTCGCGGTTGAGTCATGTGGTGAAGAAGCTCGAGGGGCGCGGCTGGGTCGAACGTACCCACAGTGCCGCCGACGCCCGGGTCACCGTGGCCCACCTACGCGAGGCCGGCTTGGAGATGCTCGTTGAGCTCGCCCCCGAACACGTCGGCTCGGTGCGACGACTGGTCTTCGACGGGCTGACCGACGAGGACGTCGCCGACTTGACGCGGATCGGCAGGAAACTGGTCGGCGGGATGGACCCGGAGCACTGGATCTTCCGTTGATCCGCGCCGAGGGCGGCGGCCCGGTGAGGGCCCGGTCCCGAGCGGCGAGTCGACGCGGGGGAGGGATACCGGCGTCGTACCCTGCAGTTTGTAATCGGCTGGCCGGCGTTCTAGGATGGTAAAGCGTTAAGTCACGTGTTCGTCGTGGTGTGCTCCGTGAGGGGCGGATCATGGTGATCGCGTGGTTGCCCGTAAACCGAATAACGCGTCCTGACCGAGTAGGGAAAAATGCTCAACCTGGACGCTGTATTCACCGTCTTTCGCGCAAGTAAGGC
>JBBSRM010000398.1:0-1728 GCA_038243055.1 Actinomycetales bacterium | reverse complement strand
GCGATGTCCTCGTAGTGGACGTCGTTCGCGTCCACAGCCGAGACGGTGGCGTTCATGACCATGTTCACGTGGGTCAGGATGGCGCCCTTGGGGGTGCCGGTGGTTCCCGAGGTGTAGAAGACGACGGCGGGGTCTTCGGCTTCGCGGGCCACATAGTGGGCCAGCTTCGGCGGTTCCGCCGCAGGATCCACTCCCGGGTCCTCATCATCTTCCTGCGGCCAGGCGCTGGTCACCACCGGCAAACCCACCTCCGCGGCTGCGGGCCCACCGACCGGCAGGAACGAGGGATGGCAGATCAGCATCCTGGCGCCGCTGTCGCGCAACACGTGCACGACCTCGGGGACGGTGAGCAGCAAGTGGACCGGCACCACCACGGCCCCGGCGGCCAGCACCGCATAGTAGGAACGCGGGAAGTCAACGACGTTCGGGCTCATGATGGCCACCGTGTCGCCTGCGGAGATCCCGGCAGCGACCAGCGATGCCGCCTGTTCGAGTGCCTGGTCCCACAACTCCGCGTAGGTGTAGGAGGTCCCTTCGCTGATCACTGCGATCTTATCCGGGTATTTGCGGGCCGATCCTTCCAGAACGGCGGCCAAGGATAGTGCACTCATGCTGGGTTTCCCTTCGTGGTTTCCGGAACGGGTGGGGCGGCTGACACCAAGGCGGTCACCGAGGTCTCCAGCACCCCGGTGGCTTCCTCGACGGACCGGCCCAGATACTGGCGCAGCAGTTGCCAACTCGCCCAGTCGGAGCCGACGACCAGGGCCAGGACGGATCGTTCACGCCCCTCGGCGTCGAGCCTGTCGAGTTCGGGAGCGAAATGGGCTTCGACCTCGTCGCGGATGCGTTCCAGGTTCTGGCGCAGATTCTGCTGGAGCACCGGCGAAAACGGGCGTTGGACATCTGCTGCCCGGGCCAGCGGTGCCAGCTCCTCCAGCGCCTTGGCCCGGTGGCGGGCGTAGGCACCCACCCGCTCGGAAAGGTTCGCGCCGGCAGGTGGCGCACTGTACCCCGTGTCCTGGCCGTCGAGTTGCCGGCGTGCCGAGGCGGCCATGACGGCTTCCATATCGGTGAAGTGGCCCCACAGGGTGCGCGGTGAGACGCCGGCGCGTTCGGTGACCTGCCGGGCGGTTGGTTTCAGCTCACCGTCGGAGATCAGTCCCAGATGGGCGTCCACGATGAGCGAGCGCGTGCGTTCAGCCCGGGCACTGCGACCATCGACGTCGTTCATGAACCGCCGGTCCCCGGCGAGCCCGGATCCATTGGAATGGCATCGGTGAGCCAGGCATCGGGCTCCAGGCTGGCGTCGCCGGTCTTCCGGGCATGATGGCGGAGCCGTTCGGCGATGTGGTCGCGTCCGATCTGGTCTGCGTGGAACATGGGGCCTCCGCGATAGGCGGGCCAGTTATATCCCTTGACCCAGATGAGGTCGATGTCCCCGGGCTTTTCGGCGATGCCTTCGGCCAGGATCCGGGCTCCCTCGTTGATCATCGGGTAAAGCAACCGTTCGAGGATCTCCTCGGGGGCGATCTCCCGACGTTCGATCCCCTGCTCGGCGCTGGCGGCTTCGATGATGCGGGTGACCTCGGGATCGTCCGATCGCTGGCGGTCGGCATAGGCGAAGAAGCCAGCCCCTGTTTTCTGTCCGAATCGTCCTGCCTCGCAGAGCGCGTCACTGACCGGCGCGGTCCTCCCCTGGGCCTGGCGGTTGCGCCAGCCGATGTCGAG
>JBBSRM010000397.1:0-1733 GCA_038243055.1 Actinomycetales bacterium | reverse complement strand
GCAGCCGGACAAGGGTCCTGCTCCACGCTCGGGTCCACCCCGTCGCAGCGGCGGCCCGGAACGCCCGCACGACAAGAAGAAGCCGCGCCACAAGCACCGCGACGCCTGACGTCTCTCCCGTGTGGATAGGGTCGGCCTCGTCCTGGGGGCGGTAGCTCAGTCGGTTAGAGCAGAGGACTCATAATCCTTGGGTCGTGGGTTCGAGTCCCACCCGCCCTACTTAGTGAACTTGCAGGTCAGCACTGTGCAGCACTCCCCTTACGACACAGGGAATGCTAATTTCTGCCACAACTTTTGACACAGGCAACGACCAGCAGATCCGATTGCGGCCGGTTCTGGCATCAGCAAGGTGCCAGAACATGACCGACGAAACGACGTACGTGACCCTCCACACGGCTGCATTCCGCCGATTCTCAAGAGGGCAGCGTCTTTCTTCGGGGCGGAGCTCGACCGCCAGCACAAGAAGTAGGCACTCCTCTATGTCAAGGCGCTGTTCGAGTGAGGGGCTTCCGACTGGCTGGTGGGCGGCGTAGCGTCGGCTTTGCGGGTCCGAGAAGTGGCTTATCCGAAGTGCCGAGTCGAGGGGGTAGGTCGACCGCGCTGGATTCTTGAGTCGCCCCGTTGTGCCCTCCCGGATCCGCGATCGTGCAGATCCGTCACGACACCGAAGGCCGCGCCTACTACCGGCGCAAGCTCGCCGCGGGCAAGACCCCGATGGAGGGGCTGCGGTGCCTGAAACGACGCCTGTCCGACGTCGTCTACCGGCAGCTCGTCGCCGACAACGCGGCCGCTGCAACGGCAAGGGGTGCGGCGATGTGGAGCATGTGGTTCATCCGCCGGTTCCCGGCCCGGAAGAGCCGGTGGCGGTTCTGCTCACCCGAGGGCGCATTGAGGGGTGCGGTCCCGGTCCACGACGCGAACCGATTGCGATCGGCGAACCTGGCCACGTCACCGACATCGGCCAGGGTGCGTGCTGCAACGCAGGACCAACCCCGTAGAGGTCCATCAGCGACGACCCGCGTGCCAGGACTGCTGACTTCAGCTCGGCCTTCAACTTCTTCAGTTTCGCATCGACCGCGACCAGGTCGGCGATCTCCTCGGCCGCCATCCGCCGACGCGTCTTGCCAGCGATGTCACGGGGACGGACTGTGGCCAGCATCGCCTTGGCCTGCGCGAGGCACCGTCGTCATGACCGCCTTTCAGAAACTCATCGAGATGCCAGTCACTGGCCGCGGTGACAGCTACGCCCCCGCGGACTTCGCCGCCGAACGCGTCCTGCCCGTGCACCCGTCGACGGTATCGGCAGCGCCCTGCTTGCCGCGATGTCGCAGGCGGCGTGATGGGAGGGCTTCTTCCGTGAGCACTACGCCGACGCAATTTGTCTCACCAGCCCTGACATCTTCCCCGCCCGTGCTCCGGCAGATCTGTCGCGTCGGGCCCTCATGGAACGTGGCGCCCACCCTGGGTCGAGCCGGATCGCGTTAGACCCGGGGTGGATCCGGGTTCAGTCCGCTCCGATCAGGTACCTGCGCTGTCTTGTCTGGTTCAGATGTGTCGTGGCCGATCGTCGTGGGTGGGAAGGGCATCAGTCGCGGAACCCGAGCCGGGTCTCGATACGAGCACGAGCAGCATGGTGAGTCCCGACGCGGTAGCGGCTGCGGTGAGCGCCAAGGGGTAGCCGACTCGCGGTGCCACGAAGGTGAGCAGTTAGGGCACCAGGAGCCCGGCGTAGG
>JBBSRM010000396.1:0-1756 GCA_038243055.1 Actinomycetales bacterium | reverse complement strand
TCCGCCGAGCATCTTCTTCGAGCCCACGCTGGATCAGTACAAGGCGGTGCTGGGCTCCGACGCCGCCCCGTACTTCCTGAACTCGCTCATTGCCACCGGTGTTTCGACGCTGTTGGTGATCTTGTTGGCCATTCCGGCGTCCTATGCGTTGAGCATCCGTCCGGTGAAGAAGACCAATGACGTGTTGTTCTTCTTCATCTCCACCAAGATGCTCCCGATCGTCGCTGTGATCATGCCGATCTACGTGATCTCCGGTCAGCTGCGGGCCTTGGACAGTGTGTGGACGCTGGTCATCCTCTATACGGCCATGAACCTGCCGATCGCCGTATGGATGATGCGCTCCTTCTTCCAGGAGGTCCCCGGGGAAGTGCTGGAAGCCGCATCGGTGGACGGTGCCGGGCTGATCAAGACGCTGCGCTCCGTGTTGATCCCGATGGTCGCCCCGGGCATCGCGGCGACCGCGCTGATCTGCGTGATCTTCTCTTGGAACGAGTTCTTCTTCGCCCTGAACCTCACCGCCGCGAAAGCGGCGACGGTCCCGGTGTTCCTCATATCGCAGATGACCAGTGAGGGCCTGTTCCTGGCCCAGCTGTCGGCGGCCTCGGTGTTGGCCTCGCTGCCGGTGGTCCTGGCCGGTTGGTTGGCGCAGAAGCAGCTGGTCCGTGGCCTGTCGATGGGTGCGGTGAAATAGCCGGCAACCATTTCCCTCCGCAGGACGACGCCGGTGCTCCCGCGGGTGCCGGCGTCGTGCCGCGTAGGATGCCGGGTATGGACGACTCCGCCTTCCGCGACTACTGCCTCGGGCTGCCGGGTGCGTTCGAGGACCACCCGTTCGGCCCCGGTGCCACCGTGTTCAAGGTGGCAGGATCGCCCGAAGGGCGGGTGAAGATGTTCGCCCTGCTCTGGGACGGATCGGACCCGGCTCGGGCGAACCTGAAATGCGAGCCGATCCTGGCAGACCAGCTGCGTGTCGCGCACCCGGAGATCACGCCCGGCTACCACATGAGCAAAAAACACTGGAATACCGTGCAGTGCGCCGGTTCGCTCGACGACGCCACGGTGCGCGACCTGATCGAGGACTCCTACGACCTGGTCGTCGAGTCACTTCCGAAGGCCGAGCGCGAACGCCTGGGGTGGAAGGGGCTGACTCGGGGATAGGCTGGGCGCATGATTTTCATCGTCGTTAAGTACAAGGTCAAGCCCGAATACGTCGACTCCTTCCTCAAGATGGTCCAGCCCTTCACCGAGGCCACGCGCGCCGAGGAAGGCAACCTCTGGTTCGAGTGGTCGCGCAGCGTCGAAACGGAGAACGAGTTCGTGCTCGTCGAGGCGTTCCAGGACGGGGCCGGTGAGGCCCATGTGCGCAGCCAGCACTTCGCCGATGGCCTGGAAACCATGCGCCCGACCCTGGCCGAAACCCCGCTCATCGTCAGCCGCCAGGTCGAAGGCGAAGGCTGGGAGGAGATGGGCGAACTCCAGGTCGACGCCTGAGTTCGGGCCTCGCGATAGGCCCAGCCGATGCTTGGGTTCCCGGCCACCGGCTGGGCCCATCGACAATAAGCAGCAGGCCCGGAATCAGGCCGATGCACCCGTCGAGACATCGACATCGAAGTCAACAGGGGTTCCATGTTCGACGGTGCGTGAGACCGTGCAGTGCTTGTCGTGGGAGAGCTTGACGAGGCGTTCGACCATGCTGGCCGCCTTCTGGCCGCCAGCATCATCGCCGAAGGCCAGCCTGAACGCGAGATTCAAGTGG
>JBBSRM010000395.1:0-1761 GCA_038243055.1 Actinomycetales bacterium | reverse complement strand
CCGATGCCCAGCTTCGCCTCGGGGCGCAACTGCTGGACGGCCTGGGCCATCACGTGCGCAGTCGAGTGGCGCAGGACTTCGAGGCCTGCCGGGGAGTCAATGGTCGCCCGCTCGACGGTGGTGCCGGCTTCGAGCTCATGGGACAGGTCGCACAGGACGCCGTCGACATGCATGACCACGACGTTGCGCTCGTCGAAGTACAGCTCGGCCCCTGTCGTGCCAGCAGTCACCTCTCGCTGTTCGCCGTCGACATTTAAGGTGATCTGCTCTGACACGTTGGTCTCCTGAATCGTGGTGGGGCTTCATGACTTGTGGCATACGGTGACCACAGCCAGCCGAGATCAAGCTTAACGGACTCCTTCGCGCCCCCACCAATCGACCAGGTTCCCATGGCGTCGCAAGAACCTGCTCGAGGAGATCTCCGGTCCGTGCGTTGCTCCTTGTAAGCGGTGGAACAGCGGCCGGTTTCGACTCAGCGCAGCTTGATCGACCCGCCGTCGGCCATGACCGTTTGTCCGGTCATGTAGCGGGAGTCATCGGAGCATAGGAACGCGACGATGGGAGCCACATCGGTCTCGGGATCACCGAAGCGTCCCAGCGGCACCTTCTCCTCGGAGGCGGCGAACATGTCCGGGTAGTTCTTCTTCCAGTTCTCCACGCCCTCCGTCATCGCCATTGGGCACACCACGTTGACCCGGATGCCGTCGGGAGCCCATTCGTTCGCGACGACCCGGCTGAGCCCGCGGATGGCTTCCTTGGCCGCAGCGTAGGCAGCCTGGGTCGGTTGGCCTTCGAGCCCCGCGCCGGATCCGTAGTTGACCACCGCGCCCCCGGTCTTCTTCAGTTCCTGGTAGGCGGCCAGCATGAAGTTCCGGGTGGCGAAGAAACCGGTGTTGAAGGACAGATCCCACATGGCATCCGTATGTTCCAGGAAGGAACCCTGCTTCGAGGCGTGGGCGTTGTTGACCAGGGCGTCCAGCCGCCCGAAGCGTTCGACGGCTCGGGCAACAGCGCTCTTGGCAACCTCGGCGTTGGAAACATCACCGGCGACGAATTCCACGTCCTGACCGAGCTCCTCCGTGATGGCAGCTCCGGCCTCCTCGTTGAGATCGACTGCCACGACCTTCGCCCCTCGGGCAACGAACGCGCGCGTCACGGCCCCGCCGATGCCTGCCGCGCCGCCGGTGACGATGATGACCTTGTCCTCGAGATTGCGTACTGGCTGGTTGCCCATGACTTCTCCTTTAATTTGCTGTCGTCACGACAGGATACGCATTCGCCGGTTGGTTTGTCAGCCCGCGGCCGCCTACCCGATCACCATGAAGCGCCACACATACAATCCGACGATAAGCGCCTTTGCCCTCCACCCTTGCTAGATTGAGGGTTTTTAACCAAGGTGTGAGTCAGGTCGGGCAAAGGAGCCCGCCGGAAAGAGGTCGCCGGTGAGCAAGGACAGACAGGTGGAGCCACCTGTGACCGCGACATTCGGCGGACGGCGCCCGTTCTTCGACTACCTGAAGTTCAATCTCCCACGCACCACCAAGGCGGCTTTCATCCTGGTTGCCGGCTTGCTGGGGGCGGCACACCTGGCAGCCGCCGTTCGGCTCCCAGCACCGTTTCGGGGGGCCCCGGTCCTCTCGATCCTGCCGATGCCACGGTGAGCACAACGGCGCTGGGGCTGATCCTGCTCGCCGCCCTGGCCCATGCCACCTGGAACATCGCGGCCAAAAGCGCCGGCTCGGCCGGGGCCCCGTTCGTGTG
>JBBSRM010000394.1:0-1777 GCA_038243055.1 Actinomycetales bacterium | reverse complement strand
TCAAGGCCGGTCTCCGGCTCGGTGCCACCACTGAGCCGGGCGTGCGGACCACGCAGTGAGCGGCCCGCGTCGTCTGCCTGCTGGGTGGTTCCGAAGGTCACCGTGTCGACCCACTCGCTGGTACGTCGCAACCGTCCCCAGGGATCGGCCCGAAAGGACGAGTTCGCGTCAAAGCCCGCCATAACCAGCGGGTGCACAGCCTGTAGTAGCAGGGCACGGAAGCCAGCAAGCAGCATGGATGGATCCGCGTGGATCTTCCATGTCACTGAGTTGGGCCCGAACAAGCCGGCGTCATTGTCGGCGATCAACGCCGCTTCGGTGGAACGCCCCGTGAAGGGGTCCTGTTGCCTGCGACGCGTCATTGATGATCCTTCGGGAGTGGAGTCAGAACAGAACATGAAGGTGAGTGCCGTGCAGGGTTTGCCGCGCCCTTCAGCACCGTCGTGGGCTCATATTGCCTTCACCGGCTGCGCCGTCTCCTGGCCGAGACCACGTCCTTGCCCATGGCAAGGACCAGCCGCCCAGTGAGGAGCCCTTGGCCAAGGCCGAGCTCGACCAAATCATCGAATACTGGTGCGTGCCGACGGGTCGCGCCCATCACGGCGTCGACCAGTCGCGGTTGACGCGCCCATGTCGCAGTGAGGGCGGTATGGCGCAGATGCTGCCCGAGCCGGCCCCGCAACGCGTCGCGGTAGCGACGTCCCGGATCCCTGCCCAGCACGGCCGCAGCACCCGCCGCCGCGCCGGAGACAACGGCGTAGTAGATCCCCTCACCGCTCAACGGGTTGATCAGGGACATGGCGTCACCAACAAGCAGCACCCGCCCGTCCGGTTGCCGGGGTCGCTTTGAGGACAACGGCAGAAGATGCGCACGCCATGAGCGGGCACCGGCCACGACCCCCGGCAGTAGCAGGTCGAGCTGCTCGAGCAGCCACGCCCGGCTCAACGGGTGGCCGGCTCGCACCATCTGCCCGTAGCCGATATTCGCGGTTCCGTCCCCGATGGGGAACGACCACGCGTAGGCGGGCCAGTCGACGCGGCTGAGCACCAGGCGTTGTTCGTCGGCCAGGTCAGCACGCACGGGTGCATAACCACGGATTGCCAGCGCGAGATGGCCCGGACCGTTGCCTGCCAGGCCCAGCTGGCGACGCAGCACCGACTGGGCACCGTCTGCACCGATCACGACCCGCGCGGCCCAGGTGCCGTCCACGATGACGCAGTCCGGGCGCACGTCCACCTGGCGCACCGTATGCCGTGTCAGGTGGGCGCCTGCCGCACGTGCCGCGTCGACCAGGCGGGCATCGAAGACGGATCGGGGGACGATCTTGGCCGGGCGTCGCATGAGTCCGCTGGTGAGCTGGCCGATGCCCTCGGCATAGCCGACCGTCAGCCGATGCACCGACCGGAAGTCCTCGACCAGGCCCGGCGCTCCGAGGCCGTCCAACACGTCCAGGACATGCGGGGCGATGCCGTCACCGCAGGACTTGTCCCGGGGGAAGTCCTGCCGGTCGATGAGCAGCACCGTTGCGCCCGGACGCGTCCGCAAAGCCGACAGTGCGGCCGCGGTCCCGGCCGGCCCTGCCCCCACGACAATGACATCCCAGATGCGGTCGAAGCTCATGGTCGAGGAAGGTCAGGCCAGGAGCTGCGAGGAAGCCGCTGACGTCATCGCCACGATGTTCACGGACCAGGTCCGGAATCTGCGGACGATCCGCAGGGGCGGTTCGCTTGGCCGGATGAGGCCCGAGAAGGGAATCGGTGCCGTCCTGGCCGCGGT
>JBBSRM010000393.1:0-1780 GCA_038243055.1 Actinomycetales bacterium | reverse complement strand
GCGCAGGGCTGGCAGTCAGCGTCATCGCCTTCGCCTTGACCGGCGCCACCGACCCGGCCCCCGAGGCGCTGAAGTCCCTGTCCTTCCACCTACAGATGGTGTTCGTGGTGGCCGGCTTCACCGCCATCATCGTGACGTTCCCCTTGAATAGCGCCCTTCGCAACGCCGCGGGGGTCCCCCCCGGAGTGATGAACCGGATCAACCTGGTGGTCCTGCATGGCAAGGACGTCGAACTCACCGAGGAACAACAACTCGCGGCAGCGCGCATGGCCGTCGTCGTCCCGGTCATCCTTCCGCTACAGAAATTCGGTTTGTTCTACCTTTATGGCTATTTCGCCACCGCTTTCATCCAGACACTCCTGGCCGGTGAAAGCCAGGTCATGCCGACCGCTCTCCTGGTCTTCATGGGCGTCGTCGTGGTCACCTATCTTCCCTACCTGGCCAGGCAGATCCGACATGCCAGCCACTACGCCCTCACCAACGCAGCCCTGCCCGCCGGCTGAACACACCGAGCAGCAGCGCACGAGGCTTACACCCCTCGGCGCCACCCGCAATCGACAGGAGAACCCCTCTCCAGATGAAAACCTGGACCTTCCTGACCTACACCATCGGCGGGACCCTTGCCGTCCTGTTCGGAACCCTGGGCGTCGGCCAGCTGGCCTCCGGCTCCCCGCTGCCGGCCCTACTGGCAGGACTCGGCCTCCTATTGCTTCTCGCGTTCCCGATCTGGTGGTCGTTGAGGCACGCCTTTTCCACGCCGGACCCGCTGCGCAACGGCCAACGCATCGCCTCCTGGACGAAGGCTGCCCCGGCCATCTTCGCCCGCAAATTCGCGCTGGTCGGCGCCGTTCTCGGTGCCGGGTTGGCCATCAGCGTCGTCGTCTTCGCCTGGTTCAGTGCCACCGGCCCGCCCGCCGGGGCATTTGAAACGCTCCTCCTCCACCTCCAGGTGCTGTTCCTGCTGGCCGCCTTCACGGCCATCCTCTCCGCTTCCTCCGTGGGCCCGTCGCTACTCAACGCTGCGGGAAACAGCCGTCAGCGGCTGAAACGGATCAACCAGGTGGTCCTCCGCGGCAAGGACGTCGCCCTCGACGAGGAGGAGCAGATCCAGGCCGCTCGGGTCGCCTCGGTCATCCCGGTCTCCGTACCGATGCAGACCTACGGTTTAGGCTTCCTTCTTACCTCGTCGGTAGCCGTTTTCGTCCGGCAGGCCGTTGTGGGGCAAGGCGATCTCTTCGGAGTCTTCTTCCTGATCGTGCTGGCTATCATCGTGGTCATCCTGGTTCCCAATATGACCCGTCGACTACGCAGGGCGCGCCGCTATGCCAACCAGCATGCCGGCCTACTCGCCGATTGAAGCGAACCTAGCGCTGCGCCGTGCGGGACCGCCACAGCAGGTACACGAAATAGGGGGTCCCGACCAGGGCGGTCATGATGCCCGCCGGGATCTGCGCCGGCGCGATGACCGTTCGTCCGATGGCATCGGCCAACACCACCGTGCAGGCCCCCAGGAGCGCGGCGACCGGCAGGACCCGGGCATGGCGTGATCCAACCAGGCTCCTGGCGGCATGTGGTGCCACGAGTCCGACGAAGGCAATGACCCCGACCGATGAGACCGCACCGGCCGTGAGCATCACCGCGGTGCCGAGCAGGACGAACCGTGCCGGGGCCAGGCTGATGCCCAACACCCGCGGCGAGTCGTCGTCCACGGCCAGCAGGTCCAGGTCACGGCGCGCCCCAGCCAGTACCGGCAGCGCGAGCAAAAGTGCCACCAGGGGCG
>JBBSRM010000392.1:0-1792 GCA_038243055.1 Actinomycetales bacterium | reverse complement strand
CGATCCAGTCAGGATCAGGAACGGAATCGGCGTCCAGACGGGCCAGGATATCGCCACGTGCCCTGTCGTATCCGGTGGCGCTGGCCACGCCGATCCCGGGACGGGGTTCGAACAGGACCTCGGCACCGTTCCGGCGGGCCAGCTCCGCGCTGTCGTCATTGGAGCCGTTGTCCACGACGATGATTTCCACCGGGGCAACCTGCTGCCGGGCCAGCGCCTCCAGGCAGTGCCGGAGTTTTTCGGCGTCGTTCTTGACCGGGATCACGACACTGACCGTCGGCCGGGTCATGACAGCTCCGATGGGCCATGCTGCGGGGCTGCCTGCGCTTGGGAATCCGGCTGTGTGAAGGGTTCCGGGGGAATGACCGTCAGGAAGGGGAGGAGCAACCCTCCGATGAGTGCCCCGAAGCCATCGGCTGCCAGATCGCCCATGGTGTCCTGGTAGCCGACGTGCACCTCCGGGTCGATGAGGGTGTGTCCGGCCCACTCCAACAACTCCCAGGTCGCTCCGGTGGCCAAACCGAGGAGGAAGGTTGCCAGGACCAGTGTGCCGCGACGCCCGGTGGTTGGTGGCAGGATACCGGACCGCTGGGCGATGACCACGGCCAGCACCGCTATCAGTCCCCCCAGGACGCCGTGCATGAACTTATCCCAGCCCGGAGCGAGCACATACAGGTCGAAGACATTGCTCCAGGCGGCTGCCAGCGAGGCGATGCCGACGCAGAGATCCAGGCTGCCGCGCAGTCCCAAGGCACGGGGAATCAAGGTGGCCAGCACGGCGAGCATGAAGACCGCGACCTGGATCCACCCCCAGCCCACCCCGGCGACCACGACACTGATGAGCATGGCGGCACGGACGACGTCGGCGAGCAGCACCACCCGGTTCACAGGAGGCCGGAAGAGGGCCTGCTTCACCGCTTCCATGGCGGGACTCCTTCGAGGTTGGCTGCAAGGCTGGGGCCCAGGTTGAGCACTGCCTGCACCGGTTCGTGGTCCGAGACGGCCGCCCCGCCGATGCGCAGCGCATTCACTCCCGCCGACTCGACCTGCAGGCCGGGGGAGACGAGGATCCAATCCAAACGCGGTCCATTGGCCGTGGGGCTCCGATACCGGGTGAATGTCGAACAGTCGGCGCCGACGCGTCGCTTCGAAACCTCCATCGCATCGGTCAGGACCAGGCCATCGACCAGCTCACGGTGGGCCGGGGAATCGGTCCCGGCATTGAAATCCCCCATCAGGATGACCGGGTCGGGAAGATCCGCCACCACCCGGTGCAGGAGCTGGGCCGAGGCGCGGCGCGAGGGTGCGGAAAACGGATCCAGATGCGTGACCAGAACATGGAAGCGCGCTCCGGTTTCCCGATCGCTGAAGTGCCCCTGGACCACGAAGCGGGGCAGCTGGTTGCCGAACGAGCGCGAACCGGGACGTTCCGGGTGGGCCGACAGCCACCAGAACCGGGAGTCGAGCAGACAAAGCCGGTGCCGGTCGTAGTGCAGTTCGCAGCGTTCTCCACGGCCACCCGTGGAACGCCCGGTACCCACAGACTCGTAAGCAGCGCCGAGCATGGCGCGGATTTCCCGGGACGGTCCAGGCATGACTTCCTGCACGGCCAGCACGGCGGGTTGCTCGGCGGCCAGCAGCTGTTTCAGGACGGGACGACGGCGGGGCCACCGGTCAGCCACCGGGAACCAGAACCCCGGCATGTGCCGACGAATATTCAGCGTCATGACCTGCAGAAGGGGAGCCGCGGTCGGGCCGATGAGAGGGGGCGGCGATGAGTTGGCGGGGAATG
>JBBSRM010000391.1:0-1793 GCA_038243055.1 Actinomycetales bacterium | reverse complement strand
TCGGTCACCGGCTCACACCCGGCAGCCCTGCCCAGCATCGATGGACACACGGTCTGGGCGAACTCGGCAGCACTGGCAATCGTCGGCATCGACGCAACCACCCCCGACCCGGTCGGCGGTGAAATCGTGCGCGCTGGGGACGGTGAACCCACGGGGATCCTGCGCGAGGCAGCGCATGCGCCGCTGAGCGACATCATGCACGGTGATGCCGCCGGGGATCTGGAATCCCAACTGGCTGTGGCCCAGCAGCGGCTACTGGCTGCAGGACTCACCGGAGTCCACGATTTCGACGGCGATGAATGCCGTGCCGCCTACACCGCCTTGCGCGAACGCGGTGAGCTAGACCTACGGGTGCACAAATCCATTCCGGCGACATCCCTGGAGCTGGCCATCGAAGAGGGCCTGGCCACCGGCGACGGAGACGCCTGGTTGCGCACCGGTCCGGTCAAGCTCTTTTCCGATGGAGCCCTCGGGTCCCACAGCAGCCACATGGGCTCCCCGTTCCCCGGAGAGGACGGGAACACCGGTGTCGAGGTCACCCCCTACCGTGACCTGCTCGCTCTGGTCCGGCGGGCAGCCGGCGCCGGAATCGCGGTGGCCACCCACGCCATCGGGGACCGGGCCAACCAATTGGTCCTGGATGCCTACGAGGAGTTGGCTAGGGGCCCGCAGGCAACTGGCGGTCTGCGCCACCGGATCGAGCACACCCAGCATCTGCGCCGGCAGGACGTCGCACGGCTCGCAGCCCTGGGCATCGTCCCCTCGATGCAGCCGACCCATTGCACCACCGACATCACCCTGGCCTCCACCCTGCTGGCCAACCGTGATTTGGCCTCCTACGCCTGGCGGTCGCTCATCGACGCAGGTGCGCTCCCGGCCTTCGGCTCCGACGCGCCCGTCGAGCTCCCCGACCCCCTGCACGGCATCCACGCTGCCGTCACCCGCCAGCACCCCGACGGCGAACCCGCCGGTGGATGGCAGCCCGGCGAGCGGATCACCGTCGCCGAGGCCATCGCCGGCTTCACCACCGGGGCCGCCTACGCCTCCGGCGAGGAGGCCCTCAAAGGTCGATTGCGTCCGGGCATGCTTGCCGACTTCACCGCCCTTGGAGCAGACCCGTACGCCGTGGACGCGTCCGAACTGCGCGATCTTCCGGTCCGGGCGACCGCCGTCGGCGGGGTGCTGCGCTACCGCGACGATGCCTGAGTGGAGCACTGGGACAGAGCGTATGGTTCAATCATGAGCACCCCGACCTACCCTCCCGCCGAAACGCGGGATGACATCGCCAGGAACCTGCGATCCGTCCACGAACGGATTGCCGCCGCCGCACAGCGGGCCGGCCGCTCCCCCGACGAGGTCCGTCTCCTGCCCGTCAGCAAGACCATCGACGAGGCCCATATCAGGCTGGCCGTCGATGCCGGCTGCCGCTGGTTGGGCGAGAACAAGGTTCAGGAGGCCCACCGCAAATGGGAGGCGATGACCGACCTCAGCGAGGTCAAGTGGTCGGTGATCGGACACCTGCAAACCAATAAGGCCAAGTTCGTGGCCCGGTTCGCCAGCGAGTTCCAGGCCCTGGACAGCCTGCGTCTGGCCGAAGCGCTGGATCGCCGGCTTCAGCGTGAGGGGCGCGGCCTGGACGTCTTCGTGCAGGTGAACACCTCGGGTGAAGCCAGCAAGTACGGGATGGAGCCCGAGGAGGCAGGCAACTTCATCGCCGAATTGCCGGCGTTCAGCAGCTTGCGGGTCCGTGGGCTGATGACGCTCGCCGCTTTCAGCACCGACCAGGAGAGGGT
>JBBSRM010000390.1:0-1802 GCA_038243055.1 Actinomycetales bacterium | reverse complement strand
TCCGCGCGATCGTGGCGACCGGCGGAGAACTTGTCGAGTACGCCCTGTTGGCCTGGCCGGACGCGACGGCGGTGCAGGAGGCGCGGGCCTACGGCTTCGCGGTGATCGCGTCGAGGGTGCGGGCTGCCGTCGAGGGCAGGGGCGCCCGCGACGTCGCGGTCGAGGACATCGTCGCCGCCCACGAAAGGGGAGACGTCGCGACCGCCGAAGCGCTGGCCTTCGCGTTGCCGACGATCCGACCGGCACCCGGGGGTCCGCACGATGGTTACCTCAATTTCCCCCAAGTGTTGGCTGACGTCCGCGACCCGGGGCTACCGACCTGGCTGCGAGGCCTCGTGGCGGACGCCCACGAGCGCACCTACTTCTCCATGAAGGATGATGCGGACCGCGGAGCCCTCGCCGGCCGTCACCCGAGCTGGGACATCGCGCCCATCGAGGCGGCGCTGGGTGAGTGGCCGGACTCCGTGGCGGCGGTGCGCGCCGAGTTGGGTGATGACGCCTGGCGCGGCCCAAACTTGGACGACAAGTGGGGATGCCAGAACACCCTCGCGGTTGTTCGGAGGCTCGACGAGCCGCAGGAACGCTGGTTCCACCAGCACGTGCAGGACGCCGTGCATCGCGACCAGCCACTGAGCCTGGACGGCTGGGGCTACCTGCTGGAGCCGCTGGTCGCAAACGAGTGCTTTACGGTCATCGACGCCGATGCCGTCCTGCAGGTGTGGCGCAAACAGTTGGTCGGCAAGGCCGACGACTACCAGGAAACCCAGCACCCGCTGCTGTCGTTGGCGCTGGGGCTTTTGCACCTCGGGCACCCCCAGGCCGCCGCCGTGACCGGAGCTATCGACAAGCTGAAACCCAAGTGGGCACTGCCGATGAAATGCGTGCTCGCCGGTTACGCCGAGCCTGATCGACGCGAGGAGCTGTGGCAGACCACGGTGACGACCCACCTCGACGCCCAGCACGGCGCGATGGCCGGGTATGTGCTGCTGAACGCGCGGTTACGCGACATCCCCCCGCTGCACGCCGCCATCCAGGCGTATCAGCGGACGTCGGAACTGACGCAACCCCCCAGGTTCTCGGTGAGTGGTGCGGCGTGGCGGCTCGCGATGGAGTTCGCGTCAGGCCACCCGAGACTGCTCAACCGACACGCATCAGATACCGACGACCACCAGCAAGCAGCCGCAAAGATCAAGGCCGATCCCGGGCTGCCAGAGGCGCTCCGTGTGGCGTGGGTGGACCCGGTGGACTACTAGCTCGTGCGTCCCGTCAGCCGTGGGCTCGGGGTCGACAAGGTAGCCGTCGGAAGCACCGTCACCACGGCGCTCGAGGCACTCGCCGCCAGCGCACTGGAGTGACACCGTCTGCGCCCGCACCGCCATCCACGAGGGCGACACCGGGCCCCAGGCCGCGGAGTCATCCACACCGACCGACCCAACGCCGTCGACATCGCGACCGCCATCCGCCGCCGCCTCGCCGCAGAAGGCGTCACGGTCTCGCCCATGCGAGGTACTGGCTCGCAGGCGCTGACGAAACGTGACCATTCAGGCTGTGACTGGGTCCAGGAGGGCCGCCACTCGTAGCCGGTCTCGGAAGCTAGGGGCTCGGGCTCACGGTGTGCGGGGTGGGCCGTGTCCCGCCGAGGTGCCGTCGGTGACCTCGACTTCGTCCTCCCAGGGCACTCGGTAGTTCCCGGCGGCAAGGTCTGTCATGTAGGTGTACGGACAATCGCGGGCCCCGCCCTGTACGGCTACGTAACCGCGGTGTCCCAGCTGGTAGATGTTGTTCTCTACGCCCCATGTCCG
>JBBSRM010000389.1:0-1806 GCA_038243055.1 Actinomycetales bacterium | reverse complement strand
TCGACTCCCGCCTGGATGCAGCTCACCGACGACTATGTGCGCCAGGCCCGCATCAACGTCGACGGGTTGAGCATGGCCGCGGCGCTGAAAGGCAAACACCACGTCCTGAAGAAGTTCTTCGACGCCAAGAAGGTCATCGATCCGGCCCGCACCAAACGCGCACAGAAGGACGAGGAATAGGCCCGGATCTCCAGGGGCGCGCTGGCGTACCGCGCCATGGCCTACCGCACGACGGTGGTGTCGGCTCAGTGCTGTGCGGCAGTGAACTCCTCGGTGTCGATGGTCCGCTGCTGACCTGCGTTGTAGCGGGCGCCGTGCATGGTCTTCGAATTGATGATCGCCCCGACCTCGGCCGCCGTGGCGTCATCGAGGGTCATGGATCCGGCGCCCAGGTTCTCGTCGAGGTGCCCGGTGCTGGTGGTGCCGGGGATCGCATGGACGTGATCGCCCTGGGCCAGGACCCAGGCCAATGCCAGCTGGGAGCAGGTGACGCCCAGCCGTTCGGCGACCCGGCGGAACGAATCTAGCAGCTCCAGGTTCGCCGGGTAGTTCTCGGCGGTGAAACGCGGCAGGACGTGGCGCAGGTCCTTCTCCGGGAGTTCGGAGGGTGCGAGCAGGGTTCCTGCGAGGAACCCCCTGGACAGCGGACTGAAGGCCACGAACGCCGTATCCAGGTCGCGGCAGGCTTCCAGCACGCCTAACTCGGAGTTCCGGGTGGCCAATGAGTATTCGTTCTGCACGGCGGCGATCGGGTGCTCGGCTGCCGCCCGGTGGAGGGTGGTCGTGGAGACCTCCGACAGGCCGATCGCCCCGATGGCGCCCTCGGCGACGAGATCGGCGAGGGCGCCAACGCTTTCCTCCACCGGCACGTTCGGGTCCAGACGGTGCAGGTAGTAGAGGTCGATGAAGTCGGTGCCGAGCCGGTCCAGCGAGGCCTCGGCCTGGGCCCTGATGGTTTCGGGCCGGCCGTCGATGCGTCCGCGTTCTCCCGGCGCCATGATCTCCAGACCGCATTTGCTGGCCAGGAAATAGTCGTCACGACGTTTGCCCAGGGCGGCGCCGACGAGTTCCTCGTTGCACCCCCTGCCGTACAGGGTGGCCGTGTCGAAATGGTCCACCCCCGCATCGAGGGCGTGACGCAGGAGCCTGGCGCCGTCGGCGTAGCTCGGGAAGTTCGAATACCCGTGGCTGAGGTTCATGCACCCCAGCCCCAGCGGGTTCACCGTGGAACCCGCCAAATTGCGCATTTTCATGCCCCCTTGTCTAGCACGAGTCGCCCGGGACTTCGAACCCCCGATACACAGGGGTGGTGGCGAACCGCTACAGCGGTTCTTCCAATTCCCCGAGCAACCGGGCCAGGTCCCGCTGACTGCTGCCCGGAAGCGGCAGCAACGGACGGCGTGGTTCGCCGGAATCGATGCCTGCGGCCCGGGCCAGGGCGTGGAGGTTACTGAGCTTGCGGAGCGCATTGAATTCGCGCATCAACGGGGCGAGCTCCTCGCGCAACCGGGTCGCTTCCACGATGTCCCCGCCGACCAGGGCGGCCCGCAGCGCGACGAAGTGCGCCGGCAGCACCGAAGCCGGTCCGGAGTGCCAGGCGTCGGCCGCGAAGCCGGCCTCGGCGATCAACACGTCTCCGCTCATGCCGTGGCTGAAACCGGCAGGAACCCGGGAGGCCAGGGCCTCATGGCGTTCGATGAACGTCTCGACGTCCGCGGCGCTTTCCTTGATCGCCACGATCGTCGGCTCGGCGGCGAGTTCGGCGATGAGGTCCAGCGAGAAGGAGAAGTTCGTGGTCGCCGGGTT
>JBBSRM010000388.1:0-1808 GCA_038243055.1 Actinomycetales bacterium | reverse complement strand
GGACCTGTGCGCCCAGGGCTACCAGGGTTTCAATCAGCACGGCGGTCTGCACGGTCATGTGCAGCGAACCGGCGATGCGTGCCCCGGCCAAGGGCTTGGATCCGGAAAACTCCTCGCGAAGCGACATCAAGCCCGGCATCTCATGCTCCGCCAAGCGGATCTGGTGGCGTCCTGCCCCATGCAGGGCCAGGTCGGCAATCTTGTAATCGATACCCATGACGGACTCCCCCTAGCCCTTGCTCTTGGCGTCGAGCGCCGTGGCCTCGTTGGCCAGCATGACGGGGATGCCCTCAACGATCGAATAGCCGTAGGTTTCCCCGTTTGGACCGGTGCCTACGGAGACCAGCTGCTGACTGCGCTGTTCAAGGACGGAACCGGTGATGGGGCAACGGAGCTGGGCAGTGAGCTGGGCTGAGAGATTCGACATGGACCCCAGTTTAGGGCTCCTGCTTCCCTTCGCGAAGCACTCGCAGGTGCCGCCGGGTCATAGTGCGGGAATCGCCGGGCTCGATGGCCGTCGGTGCGTTGCGCGGCACCGGGGTTTCGATCGGCGGGGCAACCCTCTTTTCGGCTTCCGTTTCCCGTACGGCGTGGGCCAACGCGTACAAATCGTCGTGGCCCACCCGCTGTTGCTCGGGGCGCGCCAGGCGCAGGACTTCCCATCCCCGCGGAGCGGTCAGCCGCTCGGCATGGGGAGCACACAAATCGTAGCAATGCGGTTCGGCATAGGTCGCCAAGGGTCCCAGCACCGCCGTCGAGTCGGCATACACATAGGTCAGGGTGGCGACAGCCGGCTGGCGGCACGCCGAACGTGAACAAAGTCTGGATGATCCCACGATCACACAGACTACCGCAGCCGACCCCGCGGCAGGCGGCGCATCGCCGTGCGAACCACCGAACATCGAGGGGCCACCGGTGGATTAGGCTAAGGGCATGTCCGGAAAACTGTCGATAGATTTGGATGGGCGCGATCCTGACTCGCTGCACAGCGGGAGCACCCGGACCTTCGCCGAACGCAAGCGCAACCGGCACGGACGCGGCCGGCGCGGGCTGTTGATGCCGCCACCTCTGCCCGGCGCCAGGACCCGGGCCGAACGCTTCGAGGACCTGCTCATCGAATCCGCCGAGCGCCTGGCGGACCGCTGGGGCGATCGGGTGACTTCCATTGATTTCCGCATCATGATGGTCCCGAGCACCAAGGTGCTGCAGCAGGCGCAAAACGCCGGAACCCGGGTTCCGTGGGCGACGAACCGTTCGGCAAGGCCGCAGCGCACCGAACGGATCACGCTTTACCGCAGGACCATCGAGCAGGCCTGCGTCCATTCAGCGGACCTGCTGCCCGAACTGATCCATATCTCGATCGTCGAGCAGCTGGCCGATTTGTGGGCGATGGACCCCCAAGCCATCGATCCCGAGTATGGGATCTGGGGCCCGCCGCGCTGACTAGTTGTATTAACCACAGACGTTAGTAACAATCGGCGTGTTGTATTAACCACAGACGTTAGTAACAATCGGCGTGGCTAAGTGACAAAAAGAAGACCTCCGGGTGAAGTGGAAATTATCGAGATAACCACGACTCAAACGGAGGTCTTCGCCTCCCTTTCTAACGCGATCCTGGCACCCAAAGGACGACTGCTGCTGGCCCAGTGCGTCGTCGATGACGCCTGGCCTTTACGCCGAGCAGCCGAGCGCTTCCAAGTCTCTGTGACCACCGCATCACGCTGGGCTTCCCGCTACCGCGAACACGGCGAAGCAGGCATGCAGGACGCCTCCAGCAGGCCACACACCTCCCCGCGACGCGTCCCGGT
>JBBSRM010000387.1:0-1815 GCA_038243055.1 Actinomycetales bacterium | reverse complement strand
TACGCCGCCCTGGACGATGCGGCGAGAGCCGACTGGTCCGGCGAGCGGATCCTGCTCGATGCCGTCGAGCCCGGCGCCGGTGAGACCTTTGATCCGGCGGTGCTGGCGGACCGGACCCCCGCAGGGTTCTGGCTCCTCGCCGGAGGACTCACCGTGGATAACGTCGCAGGGCTACTGGACGTCTCCAGGGCTTCAGGCGCCGATGTCTCCAGTGGGGTGGAATCGAGTCGCGGGATCAAGGACGCCGGGTTGATCCACGCCTTCATCGCCGCAACACGGTCCACGATCGTCTGACTCAGTCGCGGGCCACCCGAAAAACCCTTGCCCGAGAAACAATTTGCAGTTAGTGTGCAAATTGTTCGGGTCAAGTGACCCGTCAGTTTCCACAGGACAGGACGGCACAGTGAAAAACGGCACGACGGTCACCAGCGACTACTTCTTGCTCGACGAGGAACTCACCGATGAGGAGGTCGCCCTGCGCGACCGGATCCGGGCCTACGTCGACTCGGACATCCTGCCGATCATCAACGAGTACTGGGAACGCGCAGAGTTCCCGCACCAGCTACGCCCCGGTCTGGCGGGCCTGGGCATCATCGGTGGCACCATCGAAGGATACGGATGCTCGGGCTTGAGCCGCCGCGGCGCAGGCATCGTCGCACGGGAAATCTCCCGTGGCGACGGCTCCATCAACACCTACATCGGCCTGCACTCCTCGCTGGGCATGGGAACCATCGCCATGCTCGGCAGCGAGGAACAACGCCAACGCTGGCTGCCGGCGATGGCGACCCTGGAGCGCACCGGCGCCTTCGCCCTGACCGAACCCGATCACGGATCCGACTCGGTCGCACTGGAAACCAGCGCTCGCCGCGATGGCGATGAGTGGGTCCTCAACGGGCATAAGCGCTGGATCGGCAATGGCGACGTGGCCGACGTCGTCGTCATCTTCGCCCGCGATGAGGCCGACGGGAACGTCAAGGCATTCGTGATGGAAAAGGGCGACGACGGCGCCCACCCAGCAGGGTACGAACCCACGGTGATCACCGGGAAGATGGGCAAGCGTGCGGTCCTGCAATCGGATATCGTGATCTCGGATCTGCGCATCCCGGCGGCCAACCGGCTGGAAAACTGCAACTCCTTCCGTGATGTCTCCACCGTGCTCACCGAAACCCGCGGCGGCGCTGCCTGGGAGGCCGTCGGCCACGCCATGGCCGCCTATGAAATCGCCGCGACCTACGCCGGGGAACGCGAGCAGTTCGGCAAACCGATCGCCAGCTTCCAACTGGTGCAGAATAAGCTGGCCAACATGCTCTCCGAGCTCACCGCCATGCAGCTGATGTGCACCCGCATGGCAGAACTCGCCGAGACCGACCGCCTGACCGGACCCATGGCCGCCATGGTCAAGATGTCCACCTCGCAGAAGGCCAAATGGATCTGCAACGAAGCCCGTGACATGCTCGCCGGCAACGGGGTGCTCATCGAACGGCATATCGCCAGGCACCTGACGGACATGCACATCGTCAGCACCTATGAAGGCACCGATTCGATCCAGTCACTGCTGGTCGGTCGGGACATCACCGGCATCTCCGCCTTCAAATAAACGGCCCGCGAAGTGGGAGCCGTCAAGCACATCGACCCCGAATGGAAGGCCAGCATGAACGAACCCAGCTCCCGTCCCGCACCCCGGGTCACCCTTACCCGGCACGACGACGTCGTCCAGCTGACGCTGGAGGCTCCACCGGTCAATGCCCTCGGGCAGGCGGCCCGCACGGCGCTGGCCGACTCGCTGGATCAGGTGGCGGACCTGTCGGGGGTGCG
>JBBSRM010000386.1:0-1821 GCA_038243055.1 Actinomycetales bacterium | reverse complement strand
TTACAGCGCCGGGCAGTCCTCGGTGTCCAGCGCGCGCAGTTCATCCAGCAGCGGCTACGGCTCCAGCGGAGGCAGCTTCTCGGGCTCCGGTAGTTCCTCGCACTTCTAGCAGCGGCGCCCCGCACCCGGTCCATTGCACTGACGCGGGGTCGCCAAAATGTGCAGATGCAGTGACTCGATTCACAAACCCGGGTATCCGGGACATGATGGGTCCGTGCGGCCTCCGCCGAGGGCGCCGTGAGTTTCAACGAAGAGGAGACCGGCAGTGACCACCACCGCCCAGCAGTCCAAACCGTCCGGCTACCGCGTGCAGAACCCCGCCACCGGCGAGGTCGTCGAGACCTTCGAAACCGCGACCGACGCCCAGGTCGTCGAGGCCGTGGACTCGGCCCAGGCCGCCTACGAATCCTGGGGCGCACTGCCCATCGCCGAGCGTGCCGCCGTCGTCAAGCGCGTCGCCGAACTGTTCACCGAGCGTGCCGATGAGCTCGCCTCGACGATCACCCTGGAGATGGGCAAGCCGTTCTCGGAATCCAAGGGCGAAGCCGAATTCTGCACCGACATCTTCAATTACTTCGCCAACGAGGGACCCACCCTGGCTGCCGACCAGGAGATCAAGGCCATCGGCGGCGGTCGCGCCATGGTGCAGCGGCTGCCGGTCGGCCCGCTGCTGGGCATCATGCCGTGGAACTACCCGTACTATCAGGTCGCCCGCTTCGTCGCGCCGAACCTGATGCTGGGCAACACGATCGTGCTCAAGCACGCCGAGACCTGCCCGCGCTCCGCCTTGGCCATCAAGCAGATCATGGACGACGCCGGTGTTCCGACTGGTGCCTACGTGAATCTGTTCGCCACCCATGATCAGATCGCCGACATCATCGCCGACCCGCGTATCCAGGGCGTTTCGCTGACCGGATCCGAGCGGGCCGGGGCGATCATCGGGCAGCTGGCCGGTAAGAACCTGAAGAAGGCGGTGCTTGAGCTCGGTGGTTCGGACCCCTATGTGGTGCTGGACTCCGAGGACGTCAAGGCCGCCGCCAAGCTGGCCTGGGACACCCGGATCGAAAACACCGGTCAGGCCTGCAACTCCAATAAGCGCATGATCGTCATGGAGGACATCTACGACGATTTCGTGGCAGGTCTCACCGAGCAGGCCAACGGCCTGGTCCCCGGGGACCCTGCCACGGAGGATGCTGGTACGTTCGGCCCGCTGTCCTCCCGCGCCGCTGCCGAGGCAGTGCACGAGCAGGTGCAGGACGCCGTCGCCAAGGGCGCCACCCTGCACGCCGGCGGAACCCTCCATGAAGGTCCGTCCTGCTACTACTCCCCGGCCGTGTTGACCGGCATCACCGAGGACATGCGGGCCTACCGCGAAGAGCTCTTCGGCCCGGTCGCCGTCGTGTACAAGGTATCCACCGATGAGGAGGCCATCAAGCTTGCGAACGACACCCCATACGGTCTCGGCGGCGCGGTCTTCAGCGCCGACGAGGAACGGGCCCGCAAGCTCGCCCAGCGGCTGCAGGTCGGCATGGCCAACGTCAACGGCATTGGCGAGGACGCTGACCTGCCGTTCGGTGGGGTCAAGCGTTCGGGCTACGGCCGCGAGCTGGGACCGCTGGGAATGGACGAATTCGTGAACAAACGTCTGTTCTACATCGCGGATTAGCAGGTTAGTGCTCGTTTGCTCGCTTAGAGTGGTGGTCATGAAACGAGAGGTCATTCGATGAGTCTTCGCTTGTTCCGACGCCGCTCCGGAAGCGGCAAAGCCCCGGCACTGCCCGTCAGTCCCGGCGCGCGCCACGCCCAGATCGATTCGCTGGG
>JBBSRM010000385.1:0-1843 GCA_038243055.1 Actinomycetales bacterium | reverse complement strand
TACAGCAGTTCGGCCAGGGGGAAGGACCGGTGCTCGCGAGGCGGCAGGACCATGTTCTGCCGGTGCGTGGTGACCAGGAACTTGGTGAAGCCCATGTTCTCGTCGGGCAGGTGGAAGCGCTGCTGGTGCTCCACGCCGTCCATCTCCAGGCGCAGCTTCTCGTAGTGCTGAGCAGACGGACCGAAACCGACGAAGTGGACACCGGCGCGCGCCTTGGTGTTGATCTCGTCGCCGGTGGAGAACTCGAACGGGTTCTCCACCGTGGCGAAGTCCTGGCGCAGGAAGAACACGGTGCCCTTGGGCAGCTTCTGGCCGTACGCGGTGGTGGTGTCCTCCTTGACCCGCGACAGGAACTGCATCTGCTCGTTGTGGCCGAGCAGGCCGTGGTCGGCCGCGTCCTTGTCGCGCTCTTCCTCGAAGGCGGCCGTCGCGGGCGACTGGTCCGGCGACAAGATCTCGGGGGCCTCGGTGCGGCGCGGGTTGAACATGCGGTGCAGACGCTCCTGGGGGTTGAACTGGTACCAGGCATCCACGTCGATCGCGATGTGCGACAGGTGCATGAACGTGCCACCGGCGAAGTAGTCGTCCACGCCCACGTCGGTGTAGCCGGGCAGGGTCTCAAAACTCGGCAGGTTGCCCTGGCCCAGGCCGTCCATGTGGCTGGACGTGAAGCCCATGAACAACATGGCGCCGTCGGGGATGTGTTCGGCCCCGGGCACGCCCATCCGCATCCCCATGATCTTGGGCATGCCGTGTCCGGCGAAGCCGCGGCGCGTCGAGGTCAGCGTCAGCAGGTCCCCGACGTAGGCGTGCTCGGCGGGCAGTCCGTTGAGGTACGAAGGCCCCGGACGGAACAACGCGTTGATCGTGTTGTCGATGTGGTCCTTGTAGTCGCTCTTGAAGTGGAAGCAGATGTCGTGCTGCTCCAGGATGAGGTCCTCGGGGTCCTTGGGATAGCGGATCGAGTCGATCACCGCGGGTGCGCCCTCGCTGCCGGCCATCGTCGACTTCGGGAAATACTCGTCGGTCAGCTTTTCGGGGATGCGGTCACGGAAGTACGGCAGTCCGTAAGACACCTGGGTGAAGATGCCACCAGGAGAGAGAGGGTAGACGCGCTCGACCTCGGCCAGCGCCGTCGTCAGCCGCTGCTGAGCCGTGCGCAGGACATCGTTGTCACCGGGGGCAAATGCGAGACGGGCGGTGACGACCGCGTGCCACAGCGGGACCACCGCGACCTGCACCCCCTGGTGCTCCTCCTGGGTCACTCCGGGGAGTTCGTACTGCGTCTTGGGGACTTCAAGCGGGTTCCGCTTCGAGTAGTCGACAACGCCGGTCCAGTCAAAGTCCATGGTGTTTAGCCTCTCTATGCCAGTTTTCGCCAGACTACTCGCGCCCCGGTTCCCCGGAGCGGGCGGCGTCAGCGCTGTGGCAGGTTGAGCCAGAAGAAGTCCCGCGCGGTCATCTCGTCGGTGGCGTCCCGGGCGGTCCGGGTGTCATAGCGCCCGATCACGGACTCGATCTCGTCGTTGAGCGAGCGGGCCTCGGCGTCGGTCAGCCACACGCGGCCGCGGGAGATCTGTGCGCTCCCCTCGGGTCGCCGGTCGCCGGCGGACCAGGCCCCCATGGCCCGGCGCAGGCTGGCCAGCTCGGTGCCCATGAACGCCGTGGCGGTGCTGGACGAGGCGCCGTGCTGGGCGTTCGCAGAGATGGTGAGGCTGTCACCCGCGGCCCGCCACGGGCGCTCCCGGCCGTCGGACGAGGGGGCGTCACGGCGGACGATGCCCCACTTCTCGAGCGCCCTGAGGTGATAACTCATGGCCGAGGGGGTGATGCCGCAGAGCCG
>JBBSRM010000384.1:0-1858 GCA_038243055.1 Actinomycetales bacterium | reverse complement strand
GACTACATCGATTCCCCCGAGGTCGTCTCCACCGACTTCGTCGGTTCGCGCCGCGCCGGCATCGTTGATGGCCTTGCCACCATCGTCACCGGCAAGAACGCCGTCGTCTACGTTTGGTACGACAACGAGTTCGGCTACTCCTGCCAGGTCGTGCGTGTCATTGAGACCATGGCCGGGACCCACCCGTTGGCGGTTCCGACCATCGCGGCTGTTGAGGCGGCCAGCGTCTAGCCTCATGCGTATCTAGCCGCCCCGCCGTCCAAGGCGTCCGATGGCAAAAAGACGGGCTGTGGTCCTCGGATAACCGAGGACCACAGCCCGGCGTTTGTTGCCGGTGGAGGCCTATCGGCCCGCTGGCACCGGCCACGGTGCGCGGCCCTTGCCCGCCTGCCAGATCCCGTTCTCGTCGATCCGTCCAAGGACCAGTCGTTGCAGCGAGGATTCCCGGGGCAGTGTGGAAACGTCGATATCCGCCTGTGCCCGGAACGTGAAGTACAAGGCTTCCGCGGGAGCATCACGCAAGGCGATATCGCTGAATCGTGCCGCGAAGCGGGCCATGTTCGAATTCGGCAGCCCCGTCGACAAGTAGGGGTCCAGCAGCCAGGAATCGCAGTAGGCATGCTCGATGGGGTGTTCGGGGAAATACTCGGCGAAGAACGCTGCGGCCAGCGCGAACGAGGAGTCCACCGAGGCGGCATCCAGCGGCCCGTCTTCGGGAATGTGTATGCCCACCACCCAAGCCCCGCTTCCTGGTTCACGGTGCAAATGGAACTGCAGCCGCCCCAGCCGGTACAGGGATCCCGAAAGATGAAGTGTCGACCACCAGTCGGTAGCCATCCCAAATCTCCCGTGCGTGCGGCGGTGCAGCTCGAACTGCCGTCCGATGTCCGCCATCGTCGCCTCGATAACCGTCGGTGAGATGCCGTTGAGTTCCATGCGTCCGGCGGCAACCGGGGCAAAGCGCAGCAATGCCTGTTGCCAGGCTTCGGCCGCGACGCCCACGGGACGTTTGAGGCCTTCGGCGGGGAATGTCCCCCAGCGGGTTTCCAAGGCATCGCGTGTGCTGCGCGCCCCGTCGTCGATGGGCCGCTGCAACAAGGCGGTGCATCCTGTCCGGTCCTCGTCGTTCACCGCGCACAGAGGGAGGATCGCGCTGGATGGCTCGGGGTGCTGCTGCTTGGTCATGGCGTCCTTTGAAGTGCCGCCAAGGCGAAGGCGGCGGGTGGGGTTCGGGGTGTTGCGCCGGCAACGATCCGTGGCGGGCTTGCCGCCACGCGTGGTGAAATGACTAGGATTCGTCGTGCCCGAAAGGGTCTTCGTCCGTGCCCGGCAGCCACGTCAGGTTCGGCACGCCCCAGCCCAATGACTTCTTGGCTTTTTTCCAGCGTCTTGCCCACTTGTCGTTGAGCTTGTCAACGTAGAGGTAGCCGTCAAGGTGGTCGTACTCGTGCTGCATGATCCGGGCGAACCAGTCGGTGGCGTCGAACAAGACGGGGTTCCCATCACCGTCGAAGCCCTCGACGCGGGCGAACTCTGCGCGCTTGAGCGGGAAGTTCAGTGCCGGGGCCGAGAGGCAACCCTCGACGTCGTCATCCGGGTCCGGGGTGGACTGCGAGACCTTGGAGAGCGTCAGTCGCGGGTTGACCAACACACCACGAGGCTCGACGCCGTCATCATTCTCGAACTGGTAGGTGAAGATGCGCAGGCCCACACCGATCTGCGGCGCGGCCAGGCCGACGCCGTTGGCCGCGTCCATGGTGTCGTACATGTCCTTGATGAGCCCACGGAGCTCGTCATTGAACTCGGTGACCTCCTTGGCACGTGTGTGCAGGACGGGTTCGCCGTAGATGGTGACCGG
>JBBSRM010000383.1:0-1858 GCA_038243055.1 Actinomycetales bacterium | reverse complement strand
TCATCTTCGCCCGCTGCCAGTTCTCCTTGAACCAACCGCGGTTGTCCCCGTGGACCGGCAGACGGACCACCAACAGGCCGGGAATCGTCTCCGAAGCGGTGACCGATGGGCCCGTCGGGGGAGTGGGGCGCTGGTTCGTGGCCATCTCAGTGTCCCGCTGCCCGGTAGGTCTCCTCGGTGGCAGCCTTCTGCGGGCGCCACCAGGACTCGTTATCGCGGTACCAACGGACCGTGTCGGCCAGACCGGAATCGAAATCGGCGTGGGCGGGGGTCCATCCCAGCTCGGTGCGCAGCTTGGTGTAGTCGATGGCATAACGCAGATCGTGGCCGGCACGATCGGTGACGTGGTCGAAGTCGTCGACATCCCGCCCCATGATGCCCAGCAGCGCCTGGACGACCTGGAGGTTGTTGCGCTCTCCGTCGGCACCGATGAGGTAGGTTTCCCCGATCCGACCGGCGGTCAGGATCGTCCACACGGCACTGGAATGGTCGTTGGCGTGGATCCAGTCGCGGACGTTCTCCCCGCTGCCATATAA
The DNA here is from genome assembly GCA_038243055.1 of Actinomycetales bacterium. Taxonomy (GTDB): domain Bacteria; phylum Actinomycetota; class Actinomycetes; order Actinomycetales; family Micrococcaceae; genus Arthrobacter_H. The sequence continues at coordinate 1,322 of JBBSRM010000383.1, read as the reverse complement.
GCGCGGGCGGACCCCGTCGATGAGGTTGGTGATCTGACGGGGGATGAACTTCTCCACGTGCTGGTACGGGCCGTAGTTATTGGAACAGTTGCTCAACGTCGCCCGCACCCCGAAGGAGCGCACCCAAGCACGCACCAGCAGATCCGATCCGGCCTTGGTCGAGGAGTAGGGGCTGGAGGGGTTGTAGGGGGTGTGCTCGGTGAACCGCTCCGGGTCATCGAGGGCCAGATCCCCGTAGACCTCGTCGGTGGAGATGTGGTGGTACCGCACATCGTGCTTGCGGGCGGCCTCCAACAGTGCGTAGGTGCCGACGATGTTCGTGTCGAGGAATGGGCGCGGGTCGAGCAATGAATTATCGTTATGCGATTCCGCCGCGTAATGCACGACGGCGTCCGCCTCGCCGACCAATCGGTCCACCAGGGCCGCGTCGCAGATATCGCCTTCGACCAGCCGGAACCGTTGCGGGTCCAGCCCCTGAAGTGAGGCGCGGTTGCCGGCATAGGTCATTTTGTCCAACACGGTGATCTGGGCATCCGTTTGGTCCATGAGGTAGTGCACGAAGTTGGAACCGATGAAGCCTGCGCCACCGGTGACCACAAGTTTGTCCATGGGATTCAGGTTACCCGGTGGCACCGCCGTCGTGCCCTTCCGCATTCGCGCCGTGGCAACGTAGCGTAAGGCCCATGAGGGGAATCATTCTTGCCGGTGGTACGGGGTCGCGGCTGCACCCGATCACCCAGGGCATCAGCAAACAGCTCGTTCCGGTCTACGACAAGCCGATGATCTACTATCCGCTGGCGACCCTGATGCTGGCCGGCATCAAGGACATCCTGCTGATCACGACTCCCCACGACGTGGAGCAGTTCCGCCGACTGCTGGGGGACGGATCGCAGTGGGGTATCAACTTGGATTTCGCCGTGCAGGAGTCCCCTGACGGCCTGGCCCAGGCATTCCTGATCGGCGAGGAGCACATCGACGGCGGTAGCGTGGCCCTGGTCCTGGGCGACAACATCTTCTACGGCTCCGGCATGGGAACTCAGCTGCAGAAACTCGCTGATCTGGAAGGCGCTGCCATCTTCGGCTACCAGGTGGCGGATCCGGCGGCCTATGGTGTCGTCGAATTCGACGCCGACGGACGCGCCGTCTCACTCGAGGAGAAGCCCGAGCGGCCTCGCAGCAAGTTTGCCGTCCCCGGACTGTACTTCTACGACAACCAGGTCGTGGAGATCGCCCGGGGGCTCAAGCCATCGCCCCGGGGAGAGCTGGAAATCACCGACGTCAACCGGCGTTATCTGGAGATGGGCCAGCTGCAGGTTTCCGTG
>JBBSRM010000382.1:0-1881 GCA_038243055.1 Actinomycetales bacterium | reverse complement strand
CCGGATTCCGCGGCCAGGGTTCGCCAACATGAGGTTGCGTGCTCGATCTCGGTGAGGCGTTGGATGGCCTGCGCTGGGGTCAGGCGGAAGTCGCCGGCGTTTTCCACCAGAAGCCGCACGTCCCGATCGGCAACGTCGTCCTCGGCGGTGAGAGGGGTCGCCGGTTCCCCGTGCCGCTCGGGATTCACATCGAAGGATGGCGATAGTTGCCAGCCATTCCCCCTCCACAGCAGACCATGGTTGCGCATGTGGTCGTCGATGTTGTTGACCAGGGCGCCGAAGGCCGCGCGGCTGAAAAGTTCTGCGCCATCGGCTGCGGGATCCGCTGACATCGCGCCGACCCGCAACGCCAGCGTTGCGTAGTCAACGGATGCGTTCGGCGCGATCCCGAAGGCGGTCCGGAAGCTCGTATAGGGCACCCGATGGCCACCTTCCCGGTCGAATCGGCGGGTGAGAAGCACGGAGCGGCCCTCGGCCAGAGGGATGGTGGAGGAGGGCTGCACCCTGATCCCGGCCTGGAACTGGAGCTTGAGGGCGGTCAACTCCCAGGCTCCGACATCACGCAGGTCCGAGGTCTGGGGGAACTTTGCCAAATGCATGGTGCCTTCGGCATCGCGGACCCAGGCCTTTGGCCGGGCGCCACCGGGTGAGCTGCCCACGCCGATCAGGTACCGGACGTCCTCGTCGATTTCCCCGCTGTCAGTGAAGTGACCGGCGGCACGGACCAGCTTCGGCAAGTCGTGGATCGTGGCGCTGCCGGTCGGGGCGGCTAGGAATTCTCCGTTCCTGCGGAAACGCAGAGCGCCTTGGCGGGTGGCGTCATCGACGGCGAATAAGAGGTCGATCTCGTTCAGGGTGCGGGGCTTCATGCCGGCGGCGGCCGCTGCTCGGCGTGCTTCGGCATTGACCAGTCGGCGACCCCAGGCATCGGGGGCCGCGTCATCGAATGCTGCGAAAGTCGTCCGGTGTGGTGCCGGCAGCCGAGGACCTTCCCCGAGCGGCAGGTCGGGAGAGATGGCGAATGACGTGGGCCGTTCAAGCCATTCACGCAGGTAGGTGAAGGTCATGGAGGCGTGGTGGAACCCCGGCTGTTTTTCCACCTCCAGGGACCCTGCCACTCGATCATCAACCCAGACCTCGTAGTTCATTTCGGGCTCCTAACACGTTTCTTGGCCAACAGGTGGGATCGCATTCGCCCCAGGCTGGTTTGGAACGGGTCGGTGGCTTCCACGAGCCGCTCGTTGAGGCTCAGGACGTTGGTGAGGGCCAGGAAGTTGCCGATTTGCACGCCCGGGTCGCCCTGCTCGATGCGGCGCAGCGTGGTCAGCGAGATGTTGGCCCGGCTGGCAGCAAGCTTCTGGGGTAGGCCGAGCATGATCCGCCACTGCCGCAAGTGGACGCCCAGTTGCTCCACGGTTTCCATCGAGTCCTCCTAAAACAGCTAGCACGGTCACTTGAATCGCTTAATGCGTCATACTAGCTACTTTATCAGCTCCGTAGGATTCATCGTCCGACGGGTCGGCTCGCTGTCAACAACTCCAATCGGGGCAGGCCCCCGTCGTCGAACTCCTCTGCTGGCACCACTAGACTGGGGACCATGACTACAGGCTCCAAAGCATCCACCATCCAGCGCGCCGACGGGCGCGGAACCGCCGACCTGCGCAAGGTCACCATCACCCGCGGCTGGTCCCTCCAGGCCGAAGGCTCGGCCCTGATCGAGTTCGGCAACACCAAGGTGTTGTGCACCGCCTCCTTCACCTCGGGCGTCCCTCGCTGGCTCAAGGGCGAAGGCACCGGTTGGGTCACCGGCGAGTACGCGATGCTGCCCCGGGCGACGAACACCCGCAACGGCCGCGAATCGGTCAAGGGCAAGATCGGCGG
>JBBSRM010000381.1:0-1889 GCA_038243055.1 Actinomycetales bacterium | reverse complement strand
TAGTTGTTCACCCAGACCCGGCCCGCCTGGATCTCGCGTCCTGCGCGGTAGGCGGTGGCGCCGTCACGGGCCCACACCCCGGCGCCGAGGCCGTAGAGCGTGTCGTTGGCGGTCTTCATCGCGTCGTCATAGCCACTGAAACGGGCCACGGAGACCACGGGTCCGAAGATCTCCTCCTGGAAGATCCGCATCGAGTTGTCCCCGGCGAAGATCGTCGGCTGGACGTAGTAGCCGCCGGACAGTTCGCCTCCGAGGTCTGCCCGGCCTCCACCGGTGAGGATCTTGGCGCCTTCCTGCTTGCCGATATCGATGTAACTCAGGATCTTCTCCAGCTGGTCATTGGAGACCTGGGCGCCCATCATCGTGTCGGTGTCCAGCGGGTGTCCCTGCTTGATGGCCTCGGTCCGTGCGGTGACGTCATCCATGAACCTGTCATAGATCGAGTCCTGCACCAGGGCGCGCGACGGGCAGGTGCAGACCTCGCCCTGGTTCAACGCGAACATGGTGAACCCCTCCTGCGCCTTGTCGTAGAACGCGTCGTTCTCGGCGGCGATGTCCTCGAAGAAGATGTTCGGGCTCTTACCGCCCAGCTCGAGGGTGACGGGGATGAGGTTCTGCGAGGCGTACTGCATGATCAGCCGGCCGGTGGTGGTCTCGCCGGTGAATGCGATCTTGCGGATGCGCTTATTCGAAGCCAGCGGCTTGCCCGCCTCGGTGCCGAATCCGTTGACCACGTTCAGCACTCCCGGTGGGAGCAGGTCCCCGATCAGCTCCATCAACACCAGGATCGAGACCGGGGTCTGCTCGGCGGGCTTGAGAACGATGGCGTTGCCCGCGGCCAACGCGGGTGCCAGTTTCCAGGTCGCCATCAGGATCGGGAAGTTCCAGGGGATGATCTGCCCGACCACACCCAGCGGCTCGTTGAAGTGGTAGGCGACGGTGTTTTCGTCGATCTGCGAGAGCCGTCCTTCCTGGGCGCGGATGGCCCCGGCGTAGTAGCGGTAGTGGTCCGCTGCCAACGGCAGGTCGGCATTGAGGCATTCGCGGATGGCCTTGCCGTTGTCCCAGGTTTCGGCGACGGCGAGCATTTCGAGATTCTCCTCGATGCGGTCGGCGATCTTGTTCAGCACGGCTGCCCGTTCGGCGGGGCTGGTCCGGCCCCAGGCTGGTGCCGCCCCTTCGGCGGCGTCGATGGCCGCTTCGATGTCCTCGGCCGTCCCGCGGCCGACTTCGCAGAAGACCTGCCCGGTGATGGGAGTGATGTTCTCGAAGTACTCGCCCTTCACGGGGGCCTTCCATTCACCACCGATGTAGTGCTCGTAGCGCGGCTTGAAGTCCAGTAGTGCCCCATCGGTTCCGGGGGCGGCGTAAACGGTCATGACAACTCCTTTGTTGGCCGCCGGTGGCGCGACCGGGCCGAGAGGCCCGAGGCCACGACGGCGGGTTCCGCGTGATGTTGCTCACATTACGCGGGGAGGGGTTGCACCGACGTTGCACGACCTGTTGCACGCCGCCGCCGGTCAGCGCAATTCCGTTTCCAGCCGTTGCAGGCGGGCCACGACGACCGAACGCCGCGGTGAGCGTGCGGGAAGGATCTGCAGGGCGGTGAGCAGGCCTTCGACTTCGGCGGAGGCCTCGGGCAACTCGAGGTAGTCCAGCAGCGTGTCCGGATCGGCGTCGTTGAGCATCGACTCGCGCAGGGCGCCGGCGACCTCGAGCCGGATGTCGATCACCCCGGGGGCCTCGGACCGGGGCAGGACCGGCCCGGCATAGGCGGCCAAGGCTTCGCGGTGGCGCCCGGCCCCGAGGTGGCGCAGGACGTCACGGGCATCCATCGTGACGGCGGGACCGATGCGGTAGGGGCGCGAGTCCAGACCGATCCGGGTCGC
>JBBSRM010000380.1:0-1895 GCA_038243055.1 Actinomycetales bacterium | reverse complement strand
GCCTCGCGGGCCGCCGACTCCAACGAGACCGTCGACCCCTCGCGCAGCAGACGCAGGGAGGAATCGACGATCTGGTCACGGGTATCGGCACTCATACCTCTACTTTACCAACCGGAAGGTTGGTTGCGCCAATGGTGGTGCGGTCGGGACCTGGAGTGGTTGCCCACTTCTTGTCGTCAGGGGGCTGGCGCCGCCGCCCTAACGGTCGAGGAAGTCCAAGAGTGCGGCGTTGAACTCCTCTGCATGGGAAACGATCAGTCCGTGCGGCGCCCCGGGGATGAGGACGAATTCACTGTGGCTGATCGCCTCGTGAGTGCGCTGGCCCGATCCCTCGACGGGCACGACCCCATCACTGTCGCCGTGGATCACCAGTGTCGGAACCGAGATGGTGGGCAGGTCCTCGCGGAAGTCGGTGGTACCGAAGGCGGCCAGGCAGGCCACCGCGGCATTTTCGTCCGACTGAAGGGCCATGGCGATGGTTTCCTGAAGCTGTTCTTCGGTGACGCAGAGCTGGTCGCCGGCGGAGTAGAAGCCGGGGGTGAAACCCTCGAAGAATGCTTTGCGATCCGCTTTCAGCTGGGACTCCATCTCGTTGGCCTGCGCCTCCTCCATCGGGCCGTCCGGGTTCTCGGTGGTCTTGAGCAGGTAGGGCGGCACTCCTGCGGCGAAGACGACCGATCGGAGCCGCTCCTCGCCATGGGCCGAGATGTAGCGGGCGACCTCCCCGCCGCCCATGGAGAACCCGACGAGGGTGACCTCCTTCAGGTCCAGCCCCTCCAAAAGTGCCGCGACGTCGGCCGCGAGCGCGTCGTAGTCGTAGCGTTCGGCTGGCTCGGAAGAGCCGAATCCCCGCCGGTCGCAGGTGATGACGCGGTGGCCCTTCTCTGACAGCGGTCCAACCTGGTTGCTCCAGGATGCGCCGTTGAGTGGCCAGCCGTGGATCAGGACGACTGGTCGGCCCTCGCCTCCGGTGTCCTCGTAGTTCAGTGTATTGCCGTCGGCTCCGGTGATCTGTGGCATGAGAATCATCCTCTCCTGGTCGGATGGGCGGGGTGTTGGCCCCTCTGCCCAACGTACGCATAAGCTCCTTCCGAAGTACAGGAGTCACGCTCGGCCCCTCCACAGACTCCGTGGCCCGGGGGCTTGTGCACAGGCGGGCTTCCCGGGGGCTGGTGTCAGAGAAAGAAAATTAGACTCGAATGTATGTTCTAAGATTATGAGAGAGAAGCTACCAGCGGAGCCCCGACCGCCGCTGACGCCGCTGTGATCGCGGAGCCCGCACTGGCCCGGGTCGAGGCGGTGAGGGCGGTCTTGGCGCTCGGGGGCACGCGGCTGGGTGAAGCAGGTCTGGTTGATCTGCTCTCCGAGCTGGAAGCGGTGAAGTCTGCCGCCGGCGCCTATCAGGCGCGGGTTGCCGTGGCCTTGCGTGAACGGGTGCTTAAACGCGAAGAGGCCGCCGGCGTCGACCCGGAAAAACTTGGGCAGGGGGTCGGCGCGCAGGTGGCGTTGGCCCGACGTGAGTCCCCGCATGAAGGCTCGCGCCTCCTGGGCTTCGCCCGGGCCATGGTGGACGAAATGCCCCATACCCACGAGGCGTTCCGGACCGGGGAAATCAGCGAGTGGCGCGCCACATTACTGGTGAGCGAGACCTCCTGCTTGGAGCTGGAGGACCGGAAGACGGTCGATGCGGCGTTGATGGCCGATGCAAGCACCACCGAGGGGGTGGGCAATCGGAAGCTGAAGGCCATGGCCCGGCACCTGGCCGAACAGGCCAGCCCGAAGGCAGCTGTCGAACGCGCCCGGCGGGCCGTGGGGGACCGGCATGTGAGCTTGCGTCCGGCCCCGGACACGATGGCCATCCTGACCGGGACCCTGCCCGTGGGCCAAGGTGTTGC
>JBBSRM010000379.1:0-1911 GCA_038243055.1 Actinomycetales bacterium | reverse complement strand
CAGCGACTCCTGCTCGGGGGTAAAACTGATGCGCATCGCGGCTCCCTCGGCGTGTAACACGTTCTCGCCAGCCTAGCCATCAGCGTTGCGTCCCGGTAGAACCGGTTCTAGTCTGTTGGAACTCACACCTGGAGGCATACGCGATGGAAATCAGGGCCGACCTCGACCTCTGCGAAGGCAACGCCGTCTGTGTGGGGCTGTCGCCAAAGGTGTTTGCCCTCAACGACGACGATCAGGTGGACATCCTGCAGCCCCAACCCGCTGAGGAGTTGATGCCCCGGGTGCGCAAGGCCGTGGACCGCTGCCCCAAGAACGCGTTGTCCCTGCACGAGGGTTGAGCAAAACGATAACGTGTTCTACCGTCGTGTTTATGACCCACATACTGCTGGCCCAACGAAATTTCCTACGACCCTCGAGGGTGAGCAATGATGACTGAGCCATCACTGGCGGGCAAGGTCGCCATCGTCACCGGCGCTGGAGCGGGCCTGGGACGGGCTGAGGCCCTAGCGCTGGCCCGGGTGGGGGCCGATGTCGTCGTCAACGACATGGCCGACACCGACGTGACGGACGAGATCCGGGCGCTCGGTGTGCGCGCCGCGCTGGTCAAGGGTGACGTGGGGGAGCGCGCCACCGCTGACGAGCTGCTGCGGACCGCGACCGAGGACTTCGGCGGACTGCACGTCGTGGTCAACAACGCGGGTGTGACGCGCGACCAGATGCTGTTCAACATGTCCGACGACGACTTCGATCTGGTCTTGCGGGTGCACCTGCGCGGGCACTTCCTGCTCACCCGCAACGCCGGTGCCTACTGGCGCGGACAGTCGAAGTCCACCGGAGCGCCCGTCTACGGGTCCATCGTCAACACCTCCTCGGAGGCCGCCTTCTTCGGTCCCGCCGGCCAAGCCAACTACGGGGCGGCCAAAGGCGGTATCACCACGTTGACGATGACCGCGGCCAAGGCACTGCAGCGCTATGGCGTCCGGGCCAACGCCATCTGCCCGCGGGCGCGCACGGCCATGACGGAGTCCGTCTTTGACGCCGCCCCGGCCGAGGGCCCCGATCCTTTGTCGGTGGACAACGTGGCGCCGCTGGTCGCCTACCTGGCCTCGCCTGCGGCTGCGGACATCAGCGGTCAGGTGTTCGTGGTCTACGGCGGCAAGGTAGTGCTGATGGCACCGCCCACCATCGAGCACCGCTTCGACTCGGACACTCCGATGTGGACCCCGGCCGACCTCGAGCGTCAGCTCGGCGGCTACTTCGCCGGACGTGACCCCGACCGCACCTTCGTCTGCTCTGACCTCGCAAACCTCGCCTGAGGAGGCAGCTCACCATGCCCACCACCAGCTCTACCCTCACGATGGCGCCCCGTATCGAGGCGCTCGGGCTCAAACCGGGCAAGCTCCTCATCAACGGCCAGTGGCGCGACGCTGCCGACGGTGCCACCTGGACGCATTACCACCCGGCGACCGGTGAAGCCATCGGCGAGTTCCCGATCGCCACCGAGTCCGACGTCGACGAGGCGGTGCTGGCCGCCCGGCGCGCCTTCGACGAGGGTCAGTGGGTCGCGATGCGGGCCGGACAGCGCATCAAGCTGCTCCAGCGCTACGCCAACCTGCTTCGTGAGCACGCCGAGGAGCTCAAGGGCCTGTTGGCGCTGGACAACGGCGTCCCGCTGTCCTTCGGCGGCATCTACGCCGCGTCCATCGAGGCCGCCGCCGACATTTTTGACCACCACGCTGGGTGGGTGGACAAGGTGGGCGGCCAGACGCTGCCCGCCTACCAGGGCGGCGACCACCTGGCGATGACCTTCCGCGAGCCCGTCGGCGTCGTGGCGGCCATCTTGCCGTGGAACGCGCCGTTCCTGCTCTACGCTCAGAAGCTCGGCCCGGCGCTGGCTGCCGGGTGCACCGT
>JBBSRM010000378.1:0-1927 GCA_038243055.1 Actinomycetales bacterium | reverse complement strand
GCCAGCTCCTCGCACAGCTCGATGAAGGTCCGACGAGAGACGACGTCCCAGTCACGCTGGTTCTTCGCCGGCTTCTCCGGGGGACGGTAGCCGGGGTCGTAGGCGGTCTTGGGATCGCAGCGCACACCGTAGAAGTTCTGCACACGGCGTTCGGTCGGCAATCCGTTGTCGTCCCAACCCATGGGGTAGAAGACGTTCTTGCCGCGCATGCGCTGGTACCGGGCCAACACGTCGGTCTGCGTGTAGGAGAACATGTGTCCCACGTGCAGGGAGCCCGACGCCGTCGGCGGGGGAGTGTCGATCGAGTAGACCTGTTCGCGGGTCGTATCGGGGTTGAAGGCGTAGGTGCCCTCGTCACGCCAGCGCCGTCCGAGCCTCTCTTCGAGACCCTCCAGTGCCGGTTTGTCGGGGACGTTTACGGTAGTGGGCGTGTCTGTGCCCAAGTTCTGTTCAGCCATGGTCCCAGTATTCCATGTCGGCAGGTCAGGCCCGATTCCATGCGCCACGACAGCGCTCATCCACAGCTTCGGGGCTCGGCGCACACTCATGACGGATTCGGCCTACCATCGGGGTATGGGCAAGATCAGAATGCAGCGGGCCTACTCGGCACCAGACGGCGGTTACAGGATCCTGGTTGACCGACTGTGGCCCCGAGGTATCGCGAAGGAGGATGCCGAGCTCGATGAGTGGGCCAAGGACGTCGCCCCCTCACCGGAGCTGCGGACCTGGTTCAACCACCGCGAGCACCGCTTCGACGAATTCCGTGAGCACTACATCGCCGAACTCGAGGACGGTCCGGCCACCGAGGAGGCCGAACGGCTGCTGGAGCTGGTCAAGGACAAGGACGACGTCGTCCTCGTCTATGCCACCAAGGACGAGGAACACAATAATGCCGTGGTCCTGCTGGAGTTCCTGGACGAGAACCTCTGACGCGCATCCTGCCGGCGGGATCGTTCAATCCCAGGGGAGTGGTTCGTTGGCCGGCGCCCGGGTGCCGGGCCACGGCTCATCGGGCCGGGGCATGAACGCGCTCCAGGCCAGTCGGCGGTTTCGGTGCGGATCGATCTCGACGTGGTCGGTGCTTTCGATGATCAAGGTCGACCGGGTGGCTTCGTCATAGGCCGGCCACGTCGATGAGGTCGTGCCGGATTCGGCGAACCTCAGCCAACGCCCCCGCATCCGCTGACCGGCGCGGGCATAGGCTTCCCGGCCGCCCAGCGAGGTGATCATGCGGGCCAAGGGGACGTCGGTCCTGTCGAAGAGGGCGAACATCTCCACCCCGTGGGTTGCATCCAAGCCCACGATCTTGAGCAGGCGCGGCGCGAAATCGAAGCGGTAGACATGCACGGGCGCAAAACGGGAGTGCAGGTCGGCAACCCGGGTGGTGGGATACCAGAACCCGTAGTCCCCACTGAAGTCCGCTGCCGCCCGGGACGCGGGTAGGCCGGGATACGCCGCGCGCATATCGGGCCATGCCTGCTGGGCGGAACGGGCGAAAACGCCCTTGATCCGTGACGCGGAACCGGGAAGGATATCCCACCTGCCGCGGAAGACGGATCCTTCTCGTTCGTTGGTCCCGATGATCAGCGGTACGCGGGCCGCCCGGCCACCGCCGATGGCTTAGATCGGATGTTCGGGCAGGTAGGTTCCGTCGACCACCGGTGCGAAACAAAATCCTCCGGGATAGGCGTCCGGGGTGTGGATTTGCAGGATCCTGGCTGCGGTGAGCAAGTCGGAAATGGAGCCGTTCAGCAGAAGGTCCCGAACGGGGGCGACATCGGGATCCGCCCAGCCACTGCCTTGGTGTTGTTCAGTAAGGATCGACAGGAATTCGGTGGCCCAACTAGCCGTGAGCGCCGGGGGGTAGACGGCGTAGGCCGGGGCACTTTGGGCGATGGCACGTCCGAACAACCCCCGGGCGCTCGGG
>JBBSRM010000377.1:0-1929 GCA_038243055.1 Actinomycetales bacterium | reverse complement strand
GTGTCTGACCACCCCAAAGAGGCGTCGGGCACGGGTCACAGGCACCGGAAGCGCTGTACAGAAACGTGGCGCGCCACCTCGAGGTACCACTGGCGGCGCTCACCGCCTCAACGTGATCGTGCTGCGTATATTCCTCGCCCATTGATCTCGGTCCTGGGGCCGCGCTGCACCGTCTTGTGTCGTGACGGATCACGTCTGCATAGCCCAGAGGCGGCGCGTTTGGCGTTTCGGGCGCAGGGTTCGAGGCGGCCAGGAGGGCCGTCAAACGCATCGACGGCCTCGCCACGGCACTGTGGCACGAGACGGCCGTCTCCGACCTGCTCGATGTGGGCCTGTCCTACGCCCCACCGTTCTCCACGGTGTGGGACCCCGTTTGATCGCCGCCCGCAAAGCCTCCCAGGCCGTCCACGCCGCCCGGCAGACCAAACGATGACTCGACACGCCTCCGGCGCGGAGCGCGAGCCACCCATGCACCGGCGGCTTGGCGCAGCCCTTGGCTCGGCAGATGCAGGCTTCTACGCCTAGCCCATCTGGTCGGGTAGGGGCTGGCTCGGAAGAGCCTGCTCAGGTTCAGCCTGTCCCGAGGAGCGGGCGGGCGCGCCGGTTTGCGTGGAGATCATGGGGTTCGAGGGCAGGTGCGTAGGGTGCGGACTCGATGATCTGGCAGACGACTGCGGGGGTTGCCGTCGCGTCGGGCGGTGGCGGGCCGGTAGTAGTGAGGTGACACGAACACTGGCGTCCCGCCCGTCTTCGCGCTCTGCAGCAGCCTCGTGATGTTTTCGATCGTGCCGTTCTCCTGGACGCTGCGCCCACGAGTTCCCACGCGGCGCCGCTTTCGCTAAGGAAGTCGTTCTGTGGATCCGTGAGGACGAGGGCGGTGTTGGTGCTGGTGCTCATCGCTGCGCTCGTTTGGGTAGAAACCACTCAAAATAGCCCACATGAGGATCACGTGGGGTGACGACAGTTCGCCCACCAAGTCCTCCAGGTTCGCGACCGGAGGCATCTCGGCCTTCTCGGCCTGCTTCCGTGCCCAGTCCTCGGGGTCCCAGGCGACGACCTCGTGGCCGCGCTCGACGGCCAGCTTCCCCAGGCTCAGGCCCATCCGCCCCAGTCCCACGATGCCGAACTTCATGCTGTTCCCCTCGCCTTGGGTGCAGGTGCTCGTGGTGAGGGTCCCCACCAGGATGCGCGGCGAACGTCAGCGGTCACTCGGGTTGCCGAACGGGAGGACCCGGCCGCAGGTCTGCGCGTCGGCGAGCAGCAGCACTGAGAGCTCGTCGGTCGACGACGCCTCGGCGGTCGAGGTCCCGGCCCGTTTTTGCGCTGCGAGCCTCCCGGGACGAGGCCGCCCTCGGCGCCGTGTTGTCGTAGTGTGACGTCGTCGATGCCAACCTGGTCGACGCCTACTTCAACTACCTCGTCGACCGGGTCGCCTCAGCTCTGGGCGTGCAGCTGGAGGGGCAGGACCATGGACACCCTCCCGTAGGATGAACCCCCGACAGAGCATCACCCGTTTCCGTCCCGCTTCGCGCGCAGGGCGCTGACGCAGGATCGTCGGCAGCGGCCCCACCTGACCCACCGCCGGCACCGTCCGGCCAACGCTGGCAGAGGAGCACCATGACCGACACCTACGACGTCATCGTCCTGGGAGCCGGCTCGACCGGCACGAACGTCGCCTGGTATGCGCGCGACAACGACTTGACGGTGGCGGTCGTGGAGCGTGAGCTGGTCGGGGGCGAGTGCTCGTACTGGGCGTGCATGCCGAGCAAGGCGCTGCTCGGGCCCACGCATGTGCTGGCGGCTGCCCGCCGTTTGCCTGGCGCCGCCGCGGCCGTCGGCGACGTGGATGTCGACGCCGTGCTGGCCCGCCGCGACGAGTTCATCTCGCACCTGGACGACTCCTCGCAGGTGCAGTGGATGGAGGGCATC
>JBBSRM010000376.1:0-1931 GCA_038243055.1 Actinomycetales bacterium | reverse complement strand
GACCAGGCAGCCGATCAGCTGTGGGAGTTGGCCCGCAGCGCCGAAGCCGGCTCGGATAAGCAACTCCAGTTCGTGAAGGCCTTCGCCTCACGCTCACGCACCGCCGGACAGTTGGACACGGTCGCGGCCCTGTTCACCGGCGAGCAGAAGCTGACCGATCTGCAGGTCGACGCCGACCTGCGTTGGTATCTGCTGACCGCACTCGTCACCGGCGGACGGGCCGCCGCAGCGGATATCGAGGCCGAACTCGCCGCCGACGACACGGCCAACGGCCGGTTGGCCGCCGAGGTGGCCCGGGCCGCCATCCCGACCGCCGAGGCGAAACTGGCCGCCTGGGAAGCCATCATCGATGGCAGTGAGCTCTCCAACACGCACCAGCGCTCCGCCATCAACGGGTTCAAACAGGCCCACGATCCCGCCCTGTTGGAACCGTTTGCCGCGAAGTACTTCCAGAGCATCCAGGGTGTCTGGGAGTCCAAGAGCTGGGAGATCGCCCAGCAGATCATCGTCGGGTTGTTCCCGATGGCCCAGACCAGCGAGGCGACGTTGCAGGCCACCGACGCCTTCCTGGAACAGCTGGGCACCGGCAGTCCGGCACTGCGCCGGATGCTCATCGAAAGCCGCGACGCCGTGGTCCGCGCACTGGCCGCCCAGGCCGTGGACGGCTAGCCCCTGGCCGTTTGATGGTCTGATCCCGGTGGGTCCCGGCTCCGAACGGAGCCGGGACCCACCGCATTAATACCCCGAGGGTTCGCGCCTACAGTGGTGCCATGGATCCGAATCTGCACCAGTACCGCATCGACGTCGAATGGACGGGTAACCGCGGTACGGGGACCAGCGGTCATCGCGACTACGGTCGTGAACATTTCCTGCGGGCGAGCGGCCTGCCGGAGCTGCCCGGGACCGCCGACCCCACCTTCCACGGCGACTCCGACCGGTGGAACCCCGAACAGCTGCTGCTCGGCGCCCTGACCCAGTGCCATATGTTGTCCTACTTCCACGTGGCGGTGAAGAACGGGGTGGCAGTCACCGGCTATACGGACGCCGCCACCGGAACCCTGCGCTTGAACCGCGACGGAAGCGGCGAATTCACCGAGGCTCTCTTTCGCCCGCGCGTCGTGCTGGCCGAGGAGTCCCAGCGCGCCCTGGCCGATTCCCTCCATGAACGGGCCCACGAGCTGTGCTTCATTGCCCGCTCGGTGAACTTCCCGGTCCTCAACCGGCCTGTGCCACCCGCGGAGTAAGGACCCCGCCCGCGTCCGCCGCGCCGGGGTCTTTACCAGGACTGCCGGGGGTGTCCGGACGCACACCGCCGGGGTCGTGTGGATTCGATAGTGTGGAGGAGGCTGGACCGTGCCAGCCGTGGAAGGAAACGACTCGTGAGTGACCAGCAGAACCAGCAAGGCGGGCCCGTCCGTCTACCCGGCGGGGAATCCCTGGGCATCCATGTCGGACAGGCACGCCCGCTGTCCTCCCCCTCGGTGTCCCCCGCGGCCCCGGGCGGGCAGCCCGGGAACACCGATTCCTCCCACCAGGGTCCCGACCGGTTCGGCGGGACGACCCCCGCATCGGCCGATGTGGGGGATCACGAGGACCTCTCGCCCTATCTGGGGACCTTCTACGCCGAGGTCGGCGGATCGAAGACCTTCCAACGTCTGACCGAGTTCTTCTACGAGAGCGTCGCCAACGATGCCGGGTTCCGGTCGATCTACCCGGAAGAGGATCTGAAGCCCGCCGCCATCCGCCTGCAGTTGTTCCTCGAACAATAGTGGGGCGGCCCCACCACGTACAGCCAGCTGCGCGGGCATCCCCGCCTGCGCATGCGCCACGTCCCCTACGTCGTGGACCCCTCTGCCCGGGATACCTGGCTGGCTCATATGCGCCATGCCCTGGACCGGATCGCCCTGCCACCGCTGCAGGATGCGACGATT
>JBBSRM010000375.1:0-1934 GCA_038243055.1 Actinomycetales bacterium | reverse complement strand
TGACCTCGGGGTGCCATTGGACGCCGAAGAGCCGTTTGTCCTCATTGGCGAAGGCCGCCACGGGGGCGCCCTCGGTGGAGGCAAGGACATCGAAGCCCGCCGGTGCTTCCTGCACGGAATCACCGTGGCTCATCCAGACCTTTTGGTCCTCCGGCAGCCCGGCCAGCAGGGACCGTGAGACCCCGGTGGCGGTGGCATCGGTGGACCCGTATTCGCGCAGGCCGGTCTGGGCGACCGTTCCGCCCAGGGCATTGGCCATCGCCTGGAAGCCGTAGCAGATGCCCAGGACCGGCACACCCGCCTCGAACAGGTCGGGGCCGACGCTCGGGGCACCGTCAGCATAGACGCTGGAGGGTCCGCCGGAGAGGATGATGGCCGCGGGATTCCGGGCCAGGATCTGCTCTGTCGTAAAGGTGTGCGGAACGATCTCCGAATACACATTGGCCTCACGGACGCGGCGTGCGATCAGCTGCGCGTACTGGGCTCCGTAGTCGACGACCAGAACCGGCTGGTGCTCTGGGGTGGGTGCTGGGTTGCTCACGCGCCCCAGCTTAGTCGCCAGCGGGCGTCGGCCGCACCTTCACCCTCGGAGCCGCTCTTTCCCGGCACCCCACAAAGGGGAAAGGGGTACGGCGGCGGTGAGCACCGCCGTCGTACCCCTTCGAGTGTGGGGAATGGCTCCCTCAGTACCGCTTGGCGGCCTCGGGGTGTTCGCGCAGCTCCCGCTCGACCTCCCCGTGGACCTTCTTCTCCATGTAGAACGAGAGCAACGGCACCACCCCGCCCAGGGCGATCGTGATGAACCGGCTGAAGGGCCAGCGCATCTTGGACCACAGGTTGAAGTCGGCCAGCAGGTAGACAACATACATCCAACCGTGCACGATCAGCACCGTGGTGGAGAGGTTGAGCGAGCCGAGGTAGGCCTCGAAGTCGAGCACATATTTGGCGATCATCTCCACGCACAGCAACAGCAGCATCACGCCGGTGGCGTAGGCGAGCACCCGATAGAAGGTGGCCGCCGT
Organism: Actinomycetales bacterium; assembly: GCA_038243055.1. Lineage (GTDB taxonomy): Bacteria > Actinomycetota > Actinomycetes > Actinomycetales > Micrococcaceae > Arthrobacter_H. The sequence continues at coordinate 912 of JBBSRM010000375.1, read as the reverse complement.
GCGGATTTGTGCTGGCGTTCCGGCGAAGCGGCGCTTGCGGGGTGCTGGGGTGGGCTGCTGGGTCACTGCTGGTCCTCGTTGTTCGGGGGGATGGTTGCTGCCTGGGCTTCGGCCAGGGCGTCTTCGATGTCTTCTTGTTGTCGCCGATAGTCGTCGACCACCAGACGCCACCAGAGGAAGACGGCAAAGCCGGCGAAGACGACCCATTCGATGCCGTAGAAGATGTTCAGCCAGTTCAGCGGCTGTTCCTGGGGCTGGGGTCCGACGTTGACCTCGTCGAGTCCGACGGAGGCGGCACCGGCGTCCGCTCCGCCGGGGCCGGTGACCTCCGAGGCGACGATGAAGCCGCTGTAGGAGGGCACGTCCCAGATGTTGATGAGTTCGGCGACCGAGAGGGAGCGCAATGCCGGAACGTCATCGGGTTTCTCATCGATGGGCGCTTCGGTGGGCAACAGCCGGCCGGTGACTTCAAGCTCGCCTGCAGGCGGGGCCTGCGGCGTCGTCGATTCGGACTGCCAGCCACGGACGACGGGGATCGTATTCTTCCCCGGTGCGCCGTTGACGGCGAAGGCGGAGACCACCCAGAACCCCTGGGTTCCGTCTTGGACCCGGCCTCTCACCAGGGCCTCCTTGCCCTTCAGGAAGTGTCCGTCGGCGCTGACGACTTGGTCGGCAACGGATTCGAACATCACCGTTTCGGGCTCAAAGTGATCGGTCAGCGGCACCGCTGATTCGGTGGTGGATACCGGTGGCGGCGGCGCATCCTGGGATCTGGAGAACTGCCACTGGCTCAGCAGCACGAAGCCGCTCGCCAACAAAAGGGCCCCCACCAGAGCGAGGATCCATTTGGGCTTCAGGGCAGTCTTCAACACAGGCTCAACCGTACTTCGATTGTCTGTAGAAGAGCGAATG
>JBBSRM010000374.1:0-1937 GCA_038243055.1 Actinomycetales bacterium | reverse complement strand
GGTCCTGCGTCTCGCCGCTGCTCATCATGCTGCTCAGCGAGGACTGGGCCTTCTTCAACGTCGAATTATCAATCGGCAGCGGACTCTTCTTCAGCGTGGTCCAGAGATCCCCGGTCCTCTCCCCCGCCTTATCCACCAGCGACCCCCATTCGGCCCGGATCGTGGCGATGACACCGACGAGCATGCCGCCGAAGACCACCAGCAAGGCGACGAAGGCCGCGCCGGTGGCCAGCCCTGCCGACCAACCATGGTGGCGCAACCAGTTGACCAGCGGGGAAATCGCCGCGGCCAGGATGAGCGCCAGGAACACGGGGACGACCACCACGGTGATCTGCAGGAGCCCGAAGACCAGCACGGCCACCAATACCAGGATGTACAGGATGCTGCGGGCCCGTTCACCGGCCCGGGTCAGGCTGTGGGTCCAGTGGATGCGCTCGCGTCCGTCCAGATCATCTGCTGGTTCAGCCATCATGTTCTCCCGTGTCGGTCAAGGGGTGAGGAACGGTTCAGAGTCCGGGCAGCACCTGTTCGCGCACCTGCTTGCGCAGGATCTTACCGAGCATAGAGCGTGGCAGGTCATCTATCGCCACGATGCGCTTGGGAACCTTGTAACCGGCCAGATGTTCCCGGCAATGCTGGCGCAGTACGTCTTCGTCCAGGGTGGCACCGGATTCGAGTTCGACGGCGGCCAGCACCATTTCGCCACCGCGTTCCAGTGGTTTGCCGAAGGCTGCGGCATCCTTCACATCGGAGTGCAGGCGCAGCACGGTCTCGACCTCGGTGGGTGAGACGTTGAAGCCGCCGGTGACGATCAGTTCCTTGGCGCGGTCCACCACGGTGGCGAAACCGTCGTCGTCCACCGTGACGATGTCCCCGGTGCGCAGCCAGCCGTCGGGCATCAGGGTCTTGGCGGTTTCCTCGGGGTTGTTCCAGTAGCCGCTGAAGACCTGCGGGCCCTTGATGAGCAGCTCCCCCGGTTCGCCGGCGGTGACCTCGACAGTCGGGTCCTTGGGGTCCACGACCTTCATCAGGGTCGAGGGGAAGGGCACCCCGATGGTTCCGTTGCGGCGGGTGGGGTGGAACGGGTTGCCCAGGGCCACCGGCGAGGATTCGGTCATCCCGTACCCTTCGACGAGCAGTCCGCCGGAGACCGATTCCCAGAGTTCGACGACGTGATCGGGCAGGTTCATGGCCCCGGAGATGCAGTACTTGGCCGAGCGCAACGAGATCCCGCGTTCCTTCGCGGCGATGGCGGTGCGTTCGTAGATCGGCGGGACCGCGCAGTAGATGGTCGCCGGGGACTTCTTCATCGCGTCCAGGACCATATCGGGGTCGAACTTCGGGAACAGGACCAGCATGCCCTGCTTGCGGATCCCGTAGGTCAGGTACAGCGTCATGCCGAAGGCGTGGAACATCGGCAGGATGGCGTAGAAGATCTCCTTGCCGTACTGCGCCCCTTCCATCCACGCTTCGCCCTGCAGCGCATTCGAATACAGGTTGAAGTGGCTGAGCATCGCCCCCTTGGGACGGCCCGTGGTGCCCGAGGTGTATTGGATGGCTGCCAGGTCGGAGACGTCGGGGCGCGGGTGCAGCGGATCGAGCTTGCCGTGGGAAAGCAGCTTCTTCCAGCCGGTGGTGCCCGTGGCCTTGGCGGTCAGTGAGTCCCGGGTGGCCTTCAGCTTGCCCACCGGCAGCGCCAGCGCGGCACGCTTGATCTTCGGGAAGGCCTCGAGCAGGTTCACCGAGACGATGTGGTCGATCTCGATATCCGGCGGGAACCCGGCGAGCGCCCCGGCGGCCTTATCCCAGACGATGGCGATGCGCGCCTGGTGGTCCTCGAACTGGTGGCGCAGTTCGCGGGAGGTGTAGAGCGGGTTGTGCTCGACGACGACGGCGCCCAGGCGCAGCACCGCGTAGAACGCGATGACATGCTGCGG
>JBBSRM010000373.1:0-1943 GCA_038243055.1 Actinomycetales bacterium | reverse complement strand
GTGGCGCCGCCCGTGCCGCTCAGCCCACCGGACACGACACCTCGAACGGTCGCCTTCGCCGGGTCCGTCGCCGCGCTGGCCGCCGTGCTGATCACCTTCGCGGTGCTCGACGCCACGCGACGCCACCGGCGGCGCCCCAATCGGCCGGAATGACGCTGACCAGACCGCGTTACGGACCGCTCGGTCTGGGGACCGGCGAGGCCTGCGGGTCAGAGGACATGCCGTCATGGGCCACCAACGCCCCGCTCTGGCTGAGTTCCGGACCGTTGGGCAGCAGGGCCATGACCGCGTTCGGGACCAACCCGGGCTGCCCGTCCAGGCCGAGAACGCCCGCCGTGCTCAGATCGGGAATCCCAAAGCGAACCCCGGTGTCGCCGACCAAAAATAACGGACCGGCCTCGGCACCGGGTGAGACCGAACGGACCAGTGCCCCCTTGCCGGGCTCCAGGTACACCGAGTCCAGCAGCGGCCCGCTGCCATCGGCCTGCGCCAAGATCGCCGCCTTCGCCGCACTCGGGACCGGAAGCGCCGCGCCCACCAAGACGGTCGGCTTCAGCTGTGACTGCGGTGACTGCGGTGACTGCGGTGACTGCCCCGGCTGCGTCGCCTGCTGCGCGTCGGTACCCGTTCCGTCCCACGACATGCAGGCCACGGAAGTCTGGGTCGTATTCTGCATGCTCGGCATCTGCTGCGGGAGGTCATCCACGGCCAGCTTGGACTTCGTCGTCGGCGGCTTCCCCATAGCCGAGGACGACACCGCGATCGGGTCACCGGCATCGGCGAACTGCAGCAGTCGTGCCACACTGGACTCGACGGCTTGCACACCGTCGGCGAGCACTACATAGAACTGCTTGTTGCTCATTCCGCTGACCTGCAGCACCGATCCGACGACGGTCCCGGGCGGCAAGGCGTCGGCCCCGGTGAACGTGGGGCGAGTGCCACGGCCGGGCGCCGCGGGTGCGACGACCGGGCCCACCACCGGCACGGCGTTGAGGACCGCCGCGCTCATCGGTCGGGCCGCCGTACCGTCCAGTCCCAGTGCGCGGGTGACGCGCTCGTCGCCCAGGTCGATCTGGGCCCGTTTGCCGTCGTAGACCAGATAGGTCTGCCCGCCCGGGTGCCCGACTTCCGGGGGCCCTTTGACCAGTAGCGCGCCCCCGGAGCCCAGAGGGGCAGCGGCGGAGCTGGGGGCACCCACGATGACGGTGCTGAGCATCGATGCCCCCGCGGCTTGTTGCCCCGGCGTGCGGGCGGCGCGGTCCGGGGTCAGGGTGTCGCACACCGTCCAGACATCGGCTGCCCGCTCGGTCGACGACGGCAACAGCGCCGGACCACCGGGAATACCCAGCAGAGGACCACGCGGTAGGCCCGCGAGGGCCGCATCAGACACCGAGCTCGGGATGGCGGCCTGGCCGATGATCAAGCGAGCAGACGCGAGATTGGTCACCGGGTGCAACACCCCGTCGAGGCGGACGAAGATCGATCCGGAATCCTTGGCGGTGACGATGGCGTTGTCGCCCAGCTTGTCCGAATGACTGAACAACGAGAAGAGCGCGAAACCCGCCAGGCCCAGAATGCCGAGCACGAGCCCGACAGCGGTGGCCCGAACCTGCGTCCGCATCGGGTCGTGCAGCATTACGGCGTCCTTGCGGACCAGGGCGTGTTCCATCCGGCGCAGCACAAAGCGGTAGGCCTGCACCTGCGGCTTCGTCGTCGGTGTTGCCGCCATCGACCGTAACCTCCCCCTCGGCGTTGTACGGTTGCCGACAATAGACTGACGGCCGACCTGAAGCCGCGGTCGTGGCCATTCTGCATACGGTAGGGCAACCAGGTCGCCGGCTGGGACCGCGGACCGGGGGGAGCGGCGACGGAGATGTCCTCAGTCAGAGGCCAGGTGCTGGAGCGACCGACCCGGCGGCACAACCGGGTTCGAACCCGCGCGG
>JBBSRM010000372.1:0-1952 GCA_038243055.1 Actinomycetales bacterium | reverse complement strand
TTTGCTCGCTTAGAGTGGTGGTCATGAAACGAGAGGTCATTCGATGAGTCTTCGCTTGTTCCGACGCCGCTCCGGAAGCGGCAAAGCCCCGGCACTGCCCGTCAGTCCCGGCGCGCGCCACGCCCAGATCGATTCGCTGGGGCCCGCGGATCCCCGGGTGGCGCCCACCGATCGAGTGGCATTGCTGTGGTCCAACGCCTTGGGCCGCACCGCCACCCGTGCCGGGCAGGCCCTGCTGGTGATCGTCCTGGCCGGGGCGGCCGTCGTCGGGCTGGCCCAGGTCAGCGTCGTCGTGCTTCCCCTGCTGATCGCCCTGATCCTCACCAGCGCCCTCTGGCCGTTGGTGTTGACGATGCGCAGGTTCGCCTCCTCGATGTTGGCCGCCTGGATGGTCTTCCTGGGCTCCTTCGTGGTCCTGGGCGGCATCGGAACGGCCATCGTCTTCGCCGTGAAGGCCCAATGGGCGGGTCTGGTGGACCAGGCCGTCCAAGGTTTCGGGCAGCTGCAGGACATGGTGAAGGACCTTCCCTTCCAGATCGGCCAGAAGCAGATCGATGAAGGCGTCAACGTCGTCACCGATTTCCTGACGAGTAAACAGTTCGGCGCCGGCGCCCTCTCCGGGCTCTCGGCTGCGGGGTCCTTCTTCACGGGGCTGGTGCTGCTGCTGGTGATCCTGTTCTTCTTCCTGAAGGACGGCGACAAGATCTGGGCCTTCTTCCTGTCCTGGATTCCGCGCAGCCACGATGCGAAGTGGCGGGCCAGCGGCGAGCGAACCCTCCACACGCTGGGCGGCTACATCCGCGGGACGGCCACCGTGGCCTTCGTCGACGCCGCGGGCATCGGCATCGCCTTGTGGATTCTGCAGGTTCCGTTGGCCCTGCCGTTGGCGGCCATCGTCTTCATCACCGCTTTCATCCCGATCGTCGGGGCCACCTTCGCCGGCATCCTGGCGTCGCTGGTCGCCCTGGTGGCCAATGGTCCGGTCGTGGCCCTGATCGTGCTTGGTGTCGTGGTGCTGGTGAACCAGCTGGAAGGAAACTTCCTGCAGCCGGTCGTCATGGGGCAGGCGCTGCACCTGCACGCGCTGGTCATCCTGCTCGCGCTGACCGTCGGCACCGTGCTCAGCGGCGTCGTCGGCGCCGTGCTCTCCGTCCCGCTGACCGCCGTCGGCTGGGCGATCGTGAAGATCTGGACCGGCCGCGACACGGAGGCCGTCGAGGAGTACGAGCCGGCGACAGCCCAGGAGGAGTAGCCTCCGAGCTGGCCGGCACTGATCCCGGGGCAATACCCACCCGACGTACAGCCAGCTCAAAGCTTCGGCCCCTAGAGTCATAGGTACCTCATCAGGTGCGAGTGATGAAACACAAGGCCCCAGTCCTGCCCGGACTGGGGCCTTCATCGTGCCGGGCTGCCCCACCCCGTTCCGCGGGGAGCCGCTCCCATCAGTGGGCCGGCCATCGCGGCCCACGCAGACACGCGAAGCCCCCAACACCCGAAATCACCGTGGAACAGGCAGGCCGAAGGGGCGACGGCCATGGCCCCACCCCACTCATGCCCACGGCCGGCATATCCCCGCGATGGGTTGGCGGTGGCAGCGAGTCGCTGCTACTGCTGGCGGTGTCCGACGTCATCGTGACTGTTCCGCGCGCGAACGCCGACCGGGAAATGACCTGCACGACGATTCGGCGGCCTCGCGCCGGGATGACTTCGTCGATCCGGTTCGCCGTCACCCGGCGCCACTGCCTAGACTTCCGAGGAGGGCGATTCCGCCCATCGAGAGTCGCCGAGGAGAGCCGATGACCACCATCACCACCCCTGGACCGACATCGGATGCTGAAATCCCCGCGTATTTGCGCACGCTGGGGATCCCCGGCCTGGCCGACATCCACGTGCACTTCCTCCCGGAACCGATGATGCGCAAGGTATGGGCGTATTTCGACCAGGCGGGGGAA
>JBBSRM010000371.1:0-1962 GCA_038243055.1 Actinomycetales bacterium | reverse complement strand
GGAGGTTGATCAGCAGAAGGGCCATCGCGAAGGTGCCCTGGCCGAGTCCGGCTGCGGTGATCCACCACCAGGTGCCCTGGGTCGGCATGAAGTACATGCCGGTATGCCCGATGATCCACAGGACCACGAAAAGGCCCACGGCGAAGATCGGTTGGCGCATCCGCGGCACGAACAAGGGCACCAGCAGGCTGACCGGCAGCCCGAGGATGGCGAAGTAGGCCAGCGCACTGCCGGCCACCGAGGGGTCGACCCCCTGGGAGATGAGATAGGGAGGCAACCAGGTGAAATAGACGTAGGTCTGCCCGGAGTTCCCGGCCAGGAAGATCGCCAACCCCCAGGCCACCCGGGAGCGCCACGGGTTGATCCGCCGATCGGCTTCCACGGGGACCATTCCGGCCAGGCGGGCTGTGGCCTGATCCGGTGTTTCCCCGGCCGTGAGCCGCGCATGTTCGGCGGCTTCGGCGCTGCGCCGGCGACGGTCGGACGAGAATTGGATGAACCAGGGGATCAGCACCACGATGCTGACGAGGGTCCAGAAACCGATGGAGAAGCGCCAGTCGGAAACCTGCTCGAGGGGAACGGCGAACATCGGGCTCATGGCCGTCCCCACGGCGATCATCGTCACGTAACCGGAGGTCACCAGGGACATCCGGTCCGGGAAGTATTTCTTGACCAGCGGCGGAAGCACCACGTTGCCGATGCCGTAACCGACCATGGTCAGGCCCGAAAGCAACAAGAACGAGGTCACGTCACCGACGAACGCCCGTCCTGCCTGCCCGACGATGGCCAGCACCACGGAAAGCATCAGGGTGCGCTCCAGCCCCAGGACGGCGATCATCCGCGGAGTCAACAACCCGGAAACGGCGAAGATGATCGGCGCCAGCATGGCCAGCAGTCCGATGCTGAACGCGGTGAAACCGAGCTCCGGGCCGATCAGGTCCAACAGCGGAGGAACCGAAACAACGGCGGCGCGCACGCTCAGGGCCATGAGCATGATCCCCACCAAGGCCGCGATGCGCCCCTTCCACGGCTGGGTTTTAAGTCGCAAGGCCATCATGAGCCCGCTTTGAGCCGGTCGACCTGCTCGAGTAGGGCCCCGATATCACTGCCGACCAGTGAACGTGACCAGGTGCCGGGCATCGTCGAGTGGTAGTAGAGACCCTCACCGATCAGCATGATGGCCTCGGCGGCATGCGGGTCGGCCACGTCCTCGCGCACCAGTCGTTCCCAATCGGCGTGGACCTGGTCCAGGGCGGCGACCGCCGGGGCGTGCGATCCCGCAGCCAGACGCACGACGGCCTGATAAAAGGCGTCGAATTCGGTTTCCTCGACCGTGGAAGTACGCACGTAGTATCGGGCCGCCCCCTCGGGTGCGGCTGACATGCGTTCGCTGTCCTGCTGCGCGGCTTCAAGCAGGCGCTCGATGACGGCTTCGGCCAAGGCGTCCTTGGAGGGGAAGTGGTAGAGCAGCCCACCCTTGGAGACACCGGCGAGTGCGGCGGTCGCGTCCATCGTCGCCGCCCGTTCGCCGTCGCTGCGCAGCAGACCTGCGTAGGCGTCGAGGATCTTCTCCCGTGCTGCTGGTGGTCTGGACATGCCCTCGACTCTAGCGTTTTTGGCCGACCCCGACGTCATCGACGCAACATGGACTCCATACCGTCCGGACGGTACAGTTACTCCGGAGATTCGTTCCTCGAACCAAGGACCTGGCATGAACGCGTTGCAAGACCGGCACACCCGGAGGCCGCACCCCGGACGAGCACGCCGCTGGGCAGCCCTGATCGTCCTCATGTTCCCGGTCCTGCTGGTCGCCGTCGACAACACCGTACTGAGTTTCGCCGTGCCGTCGCTGTCCCGGGCCCTGGAACCGACGTCGACCCAACTGCTGTGGATCATCGACATCTACCCCCTGGTGCTCGCGGGCCTGCTGGTCCCCATGGGGAGCCTGGGTGATCGGATCGG
>JBBSRM010000370.1:0-1965 GCA_038243055.1 Actinomycetales bacterium | reverse complement strand
TTCGGCGGCATGGTCTCCGTCCAGTTCATCGGAGGCGCGGCAGCGGCCCGAAAGGTCGCCGAATCCACGCGGGTCTTCACCCTCGCCGAATCGCTCGGCGGCCTCGAATCGTTGATGAACTACCCGGCGGAGATGACCCATGCCTCCGTGAAGGGCACCGAACTCGCGGTACCGGAGAACCTGTTGCGGCTGTCCTGCGGGATCGAGGACGTCGCCGACCTGATCGCCGACCTCGAACGCGCCTTCAGCCAGCTGTAGGTTAGCCGGGGCACCCCGGCGTTGCGTTTACCGGCCGAGCGTGGCGAACTTCGCCGTACGGCGTTCTTGGCGCGCGGCAGCCGGGGCTGCTGCGGCGACGGACAACTCGTACTCGATTGCCAGCGCCATGTCGGCGCAGAATCCGCGGGGGTCCTCTGCTGCAGCGCGCGTCTCGGGGACGATGTGGTCGACCAAACCGATCCGCTGGAGGGATGCAACATGCACCCCTTGCTCGGCAGCAAGCTGGGCGGCATGGTCGCGATCGCGGTAGACGATGGCGCTGGCTCCCTCGGGAAGCAATGGAGAAAGCCAGGCGTTCTGCGCGGCAATCACGCGATCTGCCGGCAGAAGCGCCAGCGCTCCACCGCCGGACCCCTGGCCCAGCAATACGGCCACGCTCGGTGCGTCCAAGCCGATGAGGCTGTTCAGCGACCTGGCAATTTCTCCGGCGAGCCCGCCCTCCTCGGCCTCACGCGACAGGTCGGCCCCTGCGGTGTCGATGACGGTGAGCAGCGGCAACTGCAGTTCCTCGGCCAATTGCATGCCGCGTCGAGCCTCGCGCAGCGACCCAGGGCCCATTTCAGGGCCGCCGTGCCGTGGGCGCTGATGGCCCAGCACAATGCAGGACTGCGAACCGAAGCGGGCCAAGGCCAGTCCGAGACCTGGATCATTTTCTCCCTGCCCGGTGCCGTTCAGCGGCATGGCCTCGTCTGCGCCGGCCGCCAAGAGCCATCGCAGGTCCGGCCTTCGTGGATGACGCGAAACGAGGATCGACTCCCATGCGCTCAGCTGGCCCGGGCCGGTGCCGGCGCTGGCCGGTACCGGGAGGCTGACCGTTGGCTGCGGAGGCAGCAGGATCCTCAGGGCTCGGTCGATCACGGCAGCGAGCTCCTGCGGAGGAACGACGGCGTCGATGAGACCGCAGTGGTAGAGGTTCTCCGCTGTCTGGACGTCTTCGGGGAAAGGGGCTCCGTTAAGAGTCTCGAAGACCCGTGGACCGAGGAATCCGAGCAGGGCACCGGGCTCGGCCACTGTCATCTGTCCTAAGGACCCCCACGAAGCCATGACCCCACCGGTTGTGGGGTGGCGGAGGTAGACCAGATACGGCAGCCTCTTCTCTTTGTGCCGGCGCACCGCATCGGTAATCGCCACCATCGACAAAAAAGCCAAGGTCCCTTCCTGCATCCGAGTTCCCCCAGAAGCCGGGCCAGCGAGTAGAGGAAGCGCCTCGAAGGTAGCCCGCTCGATCGCCTCGATGATGCGCTGTGCGGCCGCCCTACCGATCGATCCGGCCAGGAAGGTGAACTCGGAGACGATGACGGCCACCCGGCGGCCACGAATCCTGCCTTCTCCGGTGACCACCGATTCGTCATGTCCACTCTTGAGGCGGGCTGCCTCCAGATCCGCGGTGTACTTCGTTCCGCTGTGCGGCTGCTCGGCGGGTGCGTCCCATGAGATGAATGATCCATCGTCCAGCACCGTGTTCAGCAAGGCATCGGCTGTCAGGCGCAACGGGGTGGTGGAACCCACGCCTAACCGTCGGCCGACGTTGGTGAGGAGTCCGTATCGGCGAGCCAGGACCGGATGGACTCGGCATCGGCGTTGAGCAGTGGCGGGGCCGTATGGGTCCTGCGGGTGGTCTCCTCGGCCGTGGCCGCGTCGAAGAAACGCAGCGGAGGCCCTGGCAGCCGGATGTCCCCGAGTATC
>JBBSRM010000369.1:0-2000 GCA_038243055.1 Actinomycetales bacterium | reverse complement strand
TGAGGGGAAAATGTTCATCACCATCACCACCGGCCTTTTGGCGGCCGCAGCAACCACCGGAGACGATTCAGGGAACTTTGCCCTGGGTCTGCTCATTGGTGCGGTGGGCCTCGTCGGTGGCATCTGGTGGATTGTGCACCGGTATGGGGTTGCACGGCGTCCGGCGGCCGACAATGCCGAGCACGAGAGGCTGCGCGAGATCAATGGACTGCGGTTGGAACAAAAAGTCGTCCAGCGGTTGCGGCCCGGGATACGCCAGGATCGGGGTGGTCGCTAGCCGTCGGCTAGCGTCGGGCCGTCAGCACCTGGTGCGCCAGCGCCGAATCGGCGGGGAGGAACGGCAGCAATGCCGCGCCCTCCAGCGAGGTGGCCACGGGCTCGCGGACCTGCAGGGTCGGCCATGTTGCGGTCAACCGGGAGATGAGTTGGCTGCGGACGCGTTCCCCGCGCAGAACCCCACCCAGGAAGCAGACGGCCGGGGCCTCGGCGCAGTCCTCACCGACCCGGCGCAGCCCGGTGGACACGGCGAGGGCCAATTCCTGGGCGGCGTCGTCACAAATTCGGCGGGCCACCTCGTCGGTGTCGGACAGCCGGGCCACCGCGGCGGCGTAGGAGGCGGTGCGGCTGATGCGGTCGGGATCGCGTTGGAGTTCGACGTAGGCCCGGGGCAGATCGGGGAAGTCGGCGCGCACCACCTCGGTCAGTGCCGTGACGGGGCCGCGGCCGTCGAAATCGCGCATGACCGCATCGAGGGCGGCCCGGCCCATCCAATAGCCGCTGCCGGCGTCGCCCATAATGTAGCCCCAGCCGTCGATGCGCACCACGTCGGTGGCACCCACGGCCAGGGTCACCGCGCCGGTACCTGCGGCGATGACGGCGCCGGGGAAGTCGCCCAGGGCGCCTAGATAGGAACTGACTGAGTCGTGGGTGATGTGTACTGAAGTCACGCCGTAGGTGGTGGTGGCTTCCAGCAGGGCCGGTGCCAGGGTCTCGCCGTCGGTCAGACCCGACAGACCCGCGGAGACCGTATGGAAATCGTGGCCGGAATTCTCGTGGGCCCGGGCGACGACGTCGGCGATCTGCGGGGCGAGCGGCCGATCGGTGAGGATGCCCCGGAATTCAAGGACCTGGACGTCGGGACGGGGTGTGCCATCCGCGTGGAGCACCTGGGCGCGGATGCCCGTTTGCCCGCCATCAATCGCCAATGCCGCCTCGGGCATGCAAGCCGTCCTTCGTTCGTTGGTGCCTCGGACAGGACCCGACGCCTGGAACATCATACCGACCGGATGTGAGGTCGGACACGGAGGGGCCGCGGAAACCGCGGAATGTGGCGTATCCCACAACTAGTGGCCTGAGGCAACGGGATATGGTGGCGGTGACGGACGCCACGGCGTGCCGTCGGCAACGACCATCACCACTTCTGGAGTCATCGCATATGAAGTTCCCCCGTGTCATGGGCGCCGGCATCGCCGTCGCTGCAGCTTCCCTGGCCCTGGCCGGCTGCGCCGCCGGTGAGCCGGCCACCGATTCGTCGTCCTCATCCGCTTCCTCGGCAGAGGCGGCGATCCCGGCGCCGGAGACCAACGACCAGATGAAGGCCGAAGGGGCCGACGGACTGTCGGCCACGACGTTCTACTACTACGAGGCCATGTCCTACGCGCTGCAGACGGGCAAGACCGATGACATGCTCGCGGCCACCGAGGACTGCGCAGAATGCGAGAAGGCCGCCGGGGCCATTGCCCACGTGTACGACGACGAAGGAACGATCGAGGGCGGTCAGCCCAAGCCGCAGGACGTGGTCGCCGTGGGCGAGACCGATCAGAACGGCGAACTGAGCGCCGTGGTGCCCTATATGGAAGACGCCAAGAAGGTCCTGGACAAGGACGGCAAGGTCGTCGAGGAAACCGAATGGGATGCCGAGGGCACCACCTACACGGTGACCGGCACGTACGACGACGGCGCATGGAAGATCACCTCGCTGAAGCACACCCCGGACGCGA
>JBBSRM010000368.1:0-2027 GCA_038243055.1 Actinomycetales bacterium | reverse complement strand
CGAGGACATGGTCCAGCGTCCGCTGACCATCCTGCCCCGCCACACCAACGGCATCCGCTTCCAGGCCTTGGACGCCTCCGGCGGCGTCCTTCTGGATGAGACCTACTATTCGGTCGGCGGGGGATTCATCGTCCGTGACGGTGACGAGGATGCCGCAGCGGCCGAACTCGACGAAGTCAACGAAGAGATCCCCTACCCCTTCACCACCGCAGCCCGACTGCTCGAGCACTGCCACGCCAGCGAAATGGGCATCGCCGACGTGATGCTCGCCAACGAGCTGACCTACAGGTCCCGTGAGGAGATCCGTGCCGGCCTGCTGCATATCTGGGAGGTCATGGAGGAGTGCAAGGATTCGGCCATCGCCCGCGAAGGGCTGCTGCCCGGCGGACTGAAGGTCCGCCGTCGTGCCCCCGACTGGCATGAGCGCCTCACCAAGGAGGATAAGGACCGCGACCCACGCTACTGGCAGGAATGGGTCAACCTCGTTGCCTTGGCCGTGAACGAGGAGAATGCGACCGGCGGTCGCGTGGTGACCGCCCCGACCAACGGGGCCGCAGGCATCATCCCCGCAGTCATGTTCTACGCCACGCACTACCTGCCCGGCATCGACTACGCCACCGGTGAGGACAAGGAAGACATCATCGTCCGCTTCCTGCTCGCCGCCGCTGCAGTGGGCGTGCTCTATAAGGAACAGGCCTCCATCTCCGGTGCCGAGGTCGGTTGCCAGGGCGAGGTCGGTTCGGCCTCCTCCATGGCCGCCGCGGGACTCGCCGAGGTACTCGGTGGCAGCCCCGCCCAGGTGGAGAACGCCGCCGAGATCGCCATGGAACACAACCTCGGGCTGACCTGCGACCCGATCGGTGGGCTTGTGCAGATCCCCTGCATCGAACGCAATGCCATCGGCGCCTCCAAAGCGGTCAACGCAGCCAAGATGGCCCTGATGGGCGATGGCGAACACCGGGTCTCGCTGGACGAAGTCATCGTGACCATGCGTGAAACCGGCAAGGACATGAGCGATAAGTACAAGGAAACGGCGATGGGTGGCCTCGCCGTGAACGTGGTGGAGTGCTAGGACCTTCCCCCGTGCTGCGCCGGCTGGCGGCCGGCGACGAGGAACAGGCGGTCGCCGCCCACGCCGAGCTGTCCCTGGAGGGTTTCGACTTCCTGCTGGACTACGACGCTGGTGAGGACTTTGCCGGTTATCTCGCCGAGTTGGAGGCGGGGGAGTTCGGCGAGGGTCTGGCCCCTGGACGGGTGCCCCATACCTTCCTCGTGGCCGAGGTCGGTCGCGTACTGGTGGGTCGGGTTTCGCTGCGGCACGAACTGACCCCGATGCTTGCGGCCATCGGCGGCCATATCGGGTTTGGTGTCCGCCCCGGCTTCCGGGGTCGTGGTTACGCGGGCGTGCTGTTGGCCGGGGCGTTGGGCCGGGCCGCGGACTTGGGGGTCGACCGGGTGCTGGTGACCTGTGACGAAACCAACCACGCCTCTGCCGCCATCATCGAACGGGCCGGTGGCATCCACGAAGACAACTTCGAGCTGCTTCCCGGGCACTCCAAACGCCGCTATTGGGTCGGGACTGCTTTGGCACACGGCGACGATCCGGAATAGGGTGGACCTTGGAGCCGTCGTGATCGGCGTGCTTCGCTGATCGACGCCTGCCGGGCTGATGGCCCGTGCCCGCGTATGGCTTGCCGAATCGGGAGGTGACCCGCATATGGACGACGGACCGTCTCGAGAACCCGCGCCCGCTGCGGGTCCAGTCACCTCGCCGTCGTTCCTTGTGGGTCGTCGGTATTCCGCTGCGCCTCGCGCAGTCATCAGCTAGCGTCCCCAAAGGGGCGCGTACCGGAGGGAACCCGGATTATGAACCCCGAAGACACCGTCGAAATCGATGACACCGTCGAGGCCCTGAAGCAGGCCCTCAATCGCGACGACCTGGCCGCAGCGGGTGGGCTGGTTGCCCGCCTGCCGATTTCGAAAACCCTCGACGAACTGGAACGGCTCAATGACCGCGACCGGGCGGT
>JBBSRM010000367.1:0-2037 GCA_038243055.1 Actinomycetales bacterium | reverse complement strand
TGCGCACACCCCGGGTGGGCCCACCGGGGAAGCGACGATCACGCGGTTGGGGTTTCCCTGGCGGATGACCTTGATGGCCGCGAGCATCGAAGCCCCGGTAGCCAGACCGTCATCGCAGAGGATCACATTCTGCTCACCGACATCGATGCCGCGCCGGCGGAGGTAGGAGAGCTGGCGGCGTCGTAGCTCCCTGGACTCGCGTTCACGGACCTCATCCAGGGCGGCCTTGCGGCGTGCTTCCGGGGGAAGGGTGGCCAGGACCTCGTCCATCAGTACTTCGGCTTGATCCGGTCCGTGCGCTGCCAGGGCGCCGAAGGCGAGTTCCTCATGGCCGGGAACGCCGAGCTTGCGCACGACCAGCGCATCGAAGGGGGCATCGAGGATGCGGGCCACGGCGGCGGCGATCGGCACACCTCCACGGGCCAGACCCAACACGACGACGGAATCGGTCTGGTCGCGGTAGGCGGCTAGATGGCTTGCTAGGTGTCGGCCTGCGTAGTCCCGGTCCGAAAAGGGACGGGAATCTGATCGAAATGGTCCCATGCCCCATTGTCGCCCGGAAGCGGTGGGGTGACCAGTCTCGGGCGTGGCGTCGAAACCATCAGCGCCATGGGCGAAGGTCCCGGGGGTCCGCGACCGACTTGGGCAACGCCTCGGGCCCGTCAATGCTTGAATGGTTCCGTGACCCCTTCCCCTGCCGCCCCCGACGCGACCCCCTATGTCCCGGATCCACGCCGGTGGCGCATCCTCATCGTCCTGCTTGTCACGATGTTCATGTCGCTGGTGGGCGTCAGCATCGTCAACGTGGCATTGCCCTCCATCCAGAGTGGCCTGAATGCCTCGGAGGCGGATATCCAATGGGTGCTCTCGGGCTATGCCCTGACCTTCGGCGTCGTATTGGTCGCCGCGGGCCGGGCCGGGGACATCCTGGGGCGAGGTCCGTTGTTCCTGGCAGGGGTCGCCGTCTTCACGCTCTCGGCGGTCGCTGCCGGTCTGGCACCTGATCCGTTCAGCCTGAACATCGCCCGCTTCGTCCAAGGCATCGGCTCCGGGCTGCTGAACCCCCAGGTCGTGGGAATGATCCAGCAATACTTCAGGGGCCGCGAACGCGGACGGGCCTTCGGGGCCCTGGGCAGCGTCGTCGGTGTCTCGGTTGCCTTCGGCCCGTTGATGGGAGGTCTGATCATCGAGATCTTCGGTGCCGACACCGGCTGGCGCTGGACCTTCCTGGTCAACGTCCCGGTGGGGATCGTCGCCGTGGTGCTGGCGCTTAAATGGTTTCCCCGCCCTCTCCTGATCCGTCGCAGGGTGGCCTCGGAGGCCACCGAAGAACCCTCGAGCGCGCAGCCGAACCAGAAATTCGACCTGGACCCGGTGGGTGCCTTGCTGTTGGGGTTCAGCGTGCTGGCCTTGCTGTTGCCGTTCGTCGAGTCGAAGGGCTCGGCCTGGACCTGGCTGCTGCTGCCGGTCGGGATGGTCCTGCTGGGGCTGTGGATCCGGTGGGAGCGGTCCTATAAGCAACGCGGCGGCAGCCCAATGGTTGATTTGGAACTCTTCAGGACCCGGAGCTTCACCCTGGGAACCATCATCGCCGGACTGTATTTCCTGGGGGTGACAAGCGTCTGGGTGTTGATCGCGCTCTACGTCCAGGACGGGTTGGGGCTCAGCGCCCTACAGACCGGCCTGCTGGGGCTCCCTGCGGCCATCCTGGCGGCGGTGAGCTCGAACTGGGCCGGTAAACGGGTCATGGATTTCGGACGGAAGATCGTCATTGGCGGCATCATCAGCGCCTTCGTGGGGCTCATGCTCACCTTGCTGGTCGTCCAGCTGGAAGCCGCCGGGATCCTGAGTATCTGGTGGCTGCTGGCCTCGATGTGCTTCGTGGGCCTGGGACAAGGCTCGATCATCTCGCCCAACCAGGCACTGACGCTGGCGGAGGTCCCGCAGGAATATGCCGGCAGCGCCGGGGGAGTGCTGCAGACCGGGCAGCGCATCGGTACGGCGGTGGGCCTGGCACTGGTCACCGCCGTGTTCTTC
>JBBSRM010000366.1:0-2041 GCA_038243055.1 Actinomycetales bacterium | reverse complement strand
TCCGCCGCACACTTCGCGCAGCTTATTATGGACGACCCCATGAGGCGTTCCGGTGCGGGCAGCCCATGCCGAGACGTTCTTGGAGAGTTGACTGCGTAGCTCGGTCAGCCGGCGGTGGTCGGTGACTGACTGTTCCTCAGCAGGAGCGGCCGCCGCCTCCTGATTACGACCACGGCGGGTCACTTGTTCCTGCTGGCGTTGACGCAACAGTGCTCCGACTTGATCGGCGTCGAGCAACCCGGGGATCCCAAGGAAGTCCTGTTCGTCCTCGGAGCCGAGCATGGCCCCGGTCCCGAATTCGCCGCCGTCGTAGAGGACACGGTCGAAGGAGGCATGGGAGTCCAGTGCCTCGAACTTCTGCTTATTCAGCTCATCGGAGGCCTTCTCCTCGCGGTTGGCCTCGTCCATGAGGTCTTCCTCGGGAATGATATCCGGGTCATCGACATGCTTTTCGGGCCGATCCAGTGCGTGGTCGCGCTCGAGTTCCATCTGGTTGGCCAGCGCCATCAGGATCGGCACGGACGGCAGGAACATCGAAGCCACTTCGCCGCGCTTCCGCGAACGAACGTAACGTCCGACGGCCTGGGCGAAGAACAGCGGGGTCGAGGTCGAGGTGGCATACACGCCCACGGCCAACCGTGGGACGTCGACACCTTCGGAGACCATGCGCACCGCCACCATCCAGCGGTCGTTGCTTTCGGTGAAGGCCTCGATCTTGGCGGAGGCCTTCGCGTCGTCGGAGAGGATCGTGGTGACCTTCTCCCCGGTGATCTTCTTCAGCTGGGCGGCATAGGCCTTGGCGTCGGCGTGGTCGGTGGCGATGACCAGCCCACCGGCATCGGGAACGGTGTGCCGGACCTCGGTCAACCGGCGGTCGGCGGCTGCGAGGACCGAGGGGATCCATTCGCCGTCAGGGTTCAGTGCCGTCCGCCAGGCGTGCGCGGTGACGTCCTTGGTGAACCCCTCCCCGAGCTGGGCTTCCATTTCCTCCCCCGCCGAGGTGCGCCAGCGCATCTGGCCGGAATAGGCCATGAAGATGACCGGTCGCACGACGTGGTCCTTCAGGGCTTCACCGTAGCCGTAGGTGTAGTCGGCCTTGGAACGGCGAATGCCCTCGGCATCCTCGATGTACTCGACGAAGGGAATGGCCGCGGTGTCGGAACGGAAGGGGGTTCCGGTCAGCGCCAACCGACGGGCCGCCGGCTCAAAGGCCTCACGGATGCCGTCGCCCCAGCTCAGGGCGTCACCGCCGTGGTGGATCTCATCGAGGATGACCAGGGTGCGGGCCGCCTCGGTCTTAGCCCGGTGCAGCAGCGGCTTGCTGGCGACCTGGGCGTAGGTGACGACCACTCCGATGAAGTCGGCGCCATGCCGGCCGTCGGCATTCTTGAAGTTCGGATCCAGGGCGAGCCCGATCCTGGCGGCGGCGTCGGCCCACTGGCTCTTGAGGTGCTCGGTCGGGGCGACGACGGTGATCCGGTTGATGGTTCCGGCTTCGACCAGCATCGCGGCAACGCGCAGGGCGAAGGTTGTCTTGCCGGCGCCGGGGGTGGCCACGGCGAGGAAGTCCTCGCGTTTGCTTTCGAAGTACTTCTCCAGCGCTTCAGCCTGCCACTGGCGCAGCTTCGTGGCCGTTCCCCAAGCAGCCCGCTCCGGGTACGCCGGTGGCATGGACTCGCCCAGACTGAACAGGGCATCGCCCATAGCCAACCTCCTCAAGTGCTTGGTGGCAGGTGAAATCGGCCGCAAACGGCCGAAAAGAAAAAACCATCTTATGGCGGGCAGCCCACGGGCCATCCCACCGACACGGGAGCCCACCTGATCGGTGCGTCACCATGCCCTGCCGCCACCTGCCGTGGGGCAGGCGCGGACCTAAAACGGCGAAGGCCTACTTCTCGCCGTCCTTGCCGCCGCCGTCCTTCGGTGCGCGGATGCCTTCGTAGACTTCCTTGCACTCCGGGCAGACCGGGAACTTATTCGGGTCACGGCCCGGGGTCCACACCTTGCCGCACAGCGCGATCACCGGTTCGCCGGTCAGCGC
>JBBSRM010000365.1:0-2046 GCA_038243055.1 Actinomycetales bacterium | reverse complement strand
CGCGGTAGCTACTACTACAACTTCTGGCGCGATGCCTCCCATCCGAAGGGCCTGTGGCGGCGGACCACCTGGCAGTCCTACGCCAGCGACGAACCCGTCTGGCAGATCCTGCTCGACGTCGATGCCCTGGCCGTCGCGGAAGACACCGACTGGGTCTTCTCCGGTGCTTCCCTGTTGCGCCCGGAGGACGGCGGAGACTACCTCCGCGCGCTGCTGCGCCTCTCCCCCGATGGCGGAGACGCCGTGGAGGTGCGCGAATTCGATCTGCAGGACGCCCGTTTCGTCCCCGACGGTTTCTCGCTGCCGGCCGGGAAGACCCAGGTCAGCTGGGACGGTCCCGACGCCTGGTACGTGGCCACCGGCTTCGGTCCCGATTCGCTGACCCGTTCCGGTTACGCGCGCACCGTCCGCCGGGTCGAACGCGACATGGACCCCGCGCAGGCGCCGGAGGTCTTCGCCGTCGAGGCCTCGCATGTGATGGCGCATGTCTCGGTGGACCAGACCCCCGGATACCGGCACGTCACCGCCACCGACGTCATCGACTTCTTCAACACCTCCACCTCGATCCTGCGTGATGGGGCCTGGGTTCCGATCGAGGTACCCACCCATGTGCGGGTCGGCCTGCACCGCCAGTGGTTGATGTTCAGCCCGCAGCAGGATTGGGAGCTCGATGGCCAGGCCCTGCCCTCCGGATCCCTGGCCGTGGCCGGCCTGGACGCGTTCCTGTCCGGGGACCACACGGTGACCCGGGTCTTCACCCCCGATGCCGACACCTCGTTGCAGTCCTCCTCCTTCACCGCCGACTACCTGCTGCTGACTGTGCTGCATCACGTCTCCTCGAAGATCCTGGTGGCCGATCCGGCCGATGACTGGCAGCTGCGTCCGCTCGAGGTGGGCGGGGAGGAACACCAGGACCTGTCCATCGGGCCGGTCGACGACGAGGACCCTGAGACGGCGAACGACTACTGGTTGGTTTCCACCGGATTCCTGAGCCCAGCCACGCTTGCCCGCGGGACCATCGGCGCCGGGTCCCCGACGCCGGTCAAATCCTCCCCTGCCCGCTTCGACGCCACGGGGTTGGAAGTCCAGCAGCACTTCGCGACCAGCGACGACGGGACGGCGGTCCCGTACTTCCAGGTCGGCCCGGCGGATCTGGTGCATGACGGGGCCAACCCGGTGCTGATGAACGGTTACGGCGGATTCGAAACCAGCCTGACGCCGTCGTACTCCGGAGTGGTGGGCCGTGCCTGGCTACGCCGGGAATCCACTACCGGCCGGGACGGGGTCTACGTACTGACCAACATCCGCGGCGGCGGCGAATACGGTCCCGGCTGGCACCGGGCGGCACTACGTGAGAACCGGCCGCGGGCCTATGAGGACTTCGCGGCCATCGCCAGGGATCTGGTGCACCGCGGTGTCACCCGTCCCGAACATCTGGCGGCCACCGGACGCAGCAACGGCGGCCTACTCGTGGGCAACATGCTCACCGTGTATCCCGAACTCTTCGGTGCGATCTCCTGCGGCGTTCCGTTGCTGGACATGCGCCGCTATACACGGCTGTCGGCAGGACACTCGTGGATTGCCGAATACGGTGACCCCGACGTCCCGGCCGACTGGGAATTCATCCGCGGGTTCTCCCCCTACCACCTGCTGGATGAGGCCCTCGCCGCAGGGAAGACCTTCCCCTCGACCCTTTTCTGGAGTGCGACCAGTGATGACCGGGTGGGGCCGGTGCAGGCGCGCAAGATGGCGGCGAAGATGCTCGAGGCCAAGGTCCCGGGGATCTGGTACCGGGAGTCGCTGGAGGGCGGTCATGCCGGGGCATCGGACAACCGTCAGAGCGCGCAGATGCTGGCGACCAGCTACGAATTCCTCTGGCGGTCCGTGAACTGAGGGGCATTTTGAATTTGGGGGCCACTCTTCGGTAGTCTTGGGGGGCTGCCACGGCAGCGCTGGAGACGTGCCAGAGCGGCCGAATGGACTTCACTGCTAATGAAGGGTCGGGGTTAAACTCGACCGGGGGTTCAAATCCCCCCGTCTCCGCTG
>JBBSRM010000364.1:0-2064 GCA_038243055.1 Actinomycetales bacterium | reverse complement strand
TGACGCCTGCGGATCTTCGGCCGCGGGTACGCGGCACCCGTCTGATCGACGGACGCAACGTCCTGGACCACGGGCAGTGGACGGAGGCCGGCTGGACCGTCGCCGCCCTGGGCAGGATGTTCCCTGCCCCCGAGGGGCAGCTCTAGGTGCGTGGGTCGGTAATCGATTGACCATCCGTCGGGTTGAACCCCCGGGACCGGAGCGCCCGTCTTCTTTCAGCGGAAAGGAGGCGGGCCTGCCGGCTCTATTTCAAAGAATCGCGGACCGGCTGTTTCACAGCGCTACCAGGACGGTCATGCCACGCCCCCGGAAGGCGGGGGCACCGCCCCTTTCAGGCCGTCTGGCCGCGGTAACTGAAGAGCTTTAGCAGATTATGGCACCCCGCCATCAACTCCCACTCCCTCGAGGCCTTCTCCAACCCGCGCAGCAGCACGTGCTTGCCCTGCCGGGTGTGTATCTGCCCGAAGACCGGTTCCACGATGGCTTTGCGCCGGGCATAGACCGTCCTGCCCTTCTTCGTCTTCAGCCGCCTGGCCATCCGCTCGGTCACCGTCGCGTCCTTCGGGATCCTGCCCCGCGGTGACTCCGGGACCGGGCGCCCATGCTTGAGCCTGCGGGTGGAAATGAAGAACGAAGTCTCCCCAGCCGCCTCGAGGCCACCGGTGTGTTCCAGGTTCCCTGCTGAGCTATACCCTGCGTCAGCACTCCACTTGCGCGGCATCGCTCCCAGGGTCGTGGTGGTGTGTTCGATCATCGGTACCAGTTGCTGCACGTCGACCGCGGTGTTGCCCAGTTTGGTGGCCACGATGACCTGGTGGTCGGAATCAACAACGGCCTGACCGTTATAGCTGTAGTGGTAGGAACCATCGGCGGTCTTCATGATCCGGGCATCCGGATCGGTGAAGTTGCGCTGGGACGTCGGTTTCGGCACGGCATCCGCGGCGGCCGCGTCCCCGGAACCGGAAACATCCTGGTCGTCGTCTCCACGATCGCGTGCCTTCTTTTCGGCTTCGGCCCGCGCCCGTTCTGCGGCTTCGGCCTCGATCGATTCCCGCGCTGCCTTCATGGCCACGGCACGGCGCTGGCGGTTCGCCAGCTCGGCTGGCAACTCATCGCCTCGCTTGCCGGGACCGAAGCGGGCGTCCTCGTTCGCATCTACGGTCTTGGCCTCGGCCATCAGGTCGCTGATCTCATCGGCGAGGACCTTCTGCCTGCTGGTTAGCCTTGCGTAGGACATGGCCTTATGCCGTGAGGCGTTGGCGCGGACCTTCGTCCCGTCCAGGGCCACGTGACCGAGGGAGACCATGCCCGCAGCCCGGCAGAGTTCCAGCCCCTGGAGGAATACGTTGCCCAGCGCGGCGAGGTGGCGTTCACGGAACCGGGCGATGGACCGGAAGTCCGGTGCTTGTTGGGCGGCGAGCCAGCGGAAGGCGACGACATCGGTGCAGGCCTTCTCCAACTCGCGGGAGGACCGGACCCCGACGCAGTATCCGTAGAGCAGAACCCGCAGCATCAGCCGTGGATCGTAAGGCGGTTGGCCCTTGGCCTTGGCATGGGAGGCGTAGAACCGGGTCAGGTCCAGTTCCGAATCAACGAGTTCACCGATGAACCGGGCCAAATGGCCCTGGGGCAACCACTCATCCAGCGAGGGCGGGACCAGCATGACGGCATTGGGTTCGAAGGCCTTGAAGCGTTTATTGGCCCCGCCGTTGGCGTCCATCCGGTCATCGTCCGGGAGCTCTACGCGTTCCACGAGGGATTCATCGAATAAGCCATCCATGTCAGCAGAACCAGTATCCATACCCCCAATTCTCCCAGCAGCGATCCCTGTTCCCGGTTAATCCGCCGGCGTTTTAAAGCTCGCTGTCCGGACTACTGACCCACGCACCTAGAAGCTGCCCTGTCCGGCGACCCGGGCCAGCTGGCCGGCCCCGAACCCTCCGTGTTGGCCCGCCACCCGGGCTGCGTCCCCGTGGCGGTAGGCAGCCGTGGCCGCCAACTCAACCATTTCCCGGGTTCCCCCTCCGGCATGGGAGGTGGCCAGCATGGCCCCCAGCATCCCGG
>JBBSRM010000363.1:0-2069 GCA_038243055.1 Actinomycetales bacterium | reverse complement strand
TCCAGCCGTTCCAGTCCCGCCAGGTCGAGGTCATTGGTCGGTTCGTCGAGCAGCACCAGGTCGAAGCGGCTGAGCAGCAGCGCCGCCAAGCCCACCCGTGCTGCCTGGCCACCGGAAAGTGCAGTCATCAAGGTTCCGGGATCCACCGCCAGACCCAGTTCGGCCAGGACCGGGGGGATCCTGTCCTCGAGGTCGGCCGCGCCGGAAGCCATCCAGTGGTCGAAGGCCTCGGAATAGGCGTCCTCCGCGCCGCGGGTACCGGAGCCCAGGGCCTCGGCAGTGGATTCCATGGCCGCGGTGGCCTGTGCGCAACCGGTCCGCCGGGCCAGGTAGGAGGCAATGCTCTCGCCGGGCTGGCGTTCATGCTCCTGTGGCAGCCAGCCGATGAAGGCCCCCTGCGGTGAGGCGGTGACCGATCCGCCCTGGGGAGTGTCCAGGCCGGCGAGAAGGCGCAGCAGCGTGGATTTACCGGCCCCGTTGGCGCCGACCACCCCGACCACGTCGCCGGGTGCGACGGTGAAACTCAGATCGGAAAACAAGGTGCGGTGGGCATGGCCTCCTGAGAGGTCCTTGGCCACGAGGTGGGCGCTCATCCCACCATTCTAGGGACGCGGCGGTCCTGATCCCGACCTGCCTTCAGTCCCGGGTCTGAACGGAGGCGCCGAGCTTGCGGGTCAGGCGGGTCAGCTCGGCGAATTCGGCCCCGTCGAGGCCAGTGCCCATCACCTCGTTGATATGACGGATATGCTCGCGGCCGATCTCGCGTTGGATCCTGCGGCCGTCCTCAGTGAGCGAGAGCCGCATCGCACGCTGATCCAACGGGTCCGCGGCGCGGGCGATGAACCCCTTGGCCTCGAGCCGGTCGACCATCCGACTCAGGCTGGGCTGGCTGAGCAGGACGTTCTCGTTGAGCTCACCGAGCCGGATCCCGCCCTCGGGGCAGCGTTCCAGGGTGACCAGCACATCGTATTCGCGCATCGTCAACCGTTTGAAGGCCGGATGGCGTTGGAGCCGGCGCATGATGGCCACCTGGGCCCGGAACAAGGATTCCCAGGCCTGCGTGGTCTCACGGAGCGTGGCGGGCCTGGACATGGGGCTCCTCGGGGGTCTGAACCGGCACGGGGACCTCGTTGCGGGCGGTGGCCGGCTTGATGCCTGCCCGCTGCGCCGCCAGCAGGTTGGCATGGGTCGGTGGGTCGGGGTGGTCTGACGGTTTGCGTTGGGCGTATTCGGCACGCAGCTCCGGCAGGACCCGTTCACCGAACAGGTCCAACTGGTTCAGCACGGTCTTCAAGGGCAGACCGGCGTGATCGACCAGGAAGAGCTGGCGGTGGTAGTCGCCGAAGTACTCCTGGAACGTGAGCGTCTTCTCGATCATCTGCTGCGGGCTGCCGACGGTCAACGGGGTCTGCGACGTGAAGTCCTCCAGGGACGGCCCGTGGCCATAGACCGGGGCGTTGTCGAAGTATGGGCGGAACTGTGCCACGGCATCCTGGGAGTTCCCCGCCAGATAGAACTGACCGCCGAGACCGACATAGGCCTGGTCGGCCCGGCCATGACCGTAGTGTTCGAAGCGCTGGCGGTAGAGGCCGATCAGCTCCTGGTAGTGCTCCTTGGGCCAGAAGATGTTGTTGGCGAAGAACCCGTCACCGTAGTAGGCGGCGATCTCGGCGACCTGGGGAGTGCGGATCGAGCCGTGCCAGACGAAGGGTGCGACGCCGTCCAGCGGTCGCGGCGTGGACGTGAAGTTCTGCAGCGCCGTGCGGTGCTTGCCGGACCAGGAGACGTTCTCCTCGTCCCAGAGCCGGCGCAGCAGGTGGTAGTTCTCCACGGTCAGTTCCACCGCATCCGCCGAGCTCTTCCCGAACCAGGGGTAGACCGGGGCGGTGTTCCCGCGCCCGAGCACCAGATCCGCGCGGCCTCCCGAGAGATGCTGGAGCATCGCGAAATCCTCGGCGATCTTCACCGGATCGTTCGTGGTGATCAGCGTCGTGGCCGTGGACAGCGTGATGTGTTCGGTCTGGGCGGCGATGTAGGCCAGCTCGGTGGTGGGGGAGGAGGAGAAGAAC
>JBBSRM010000362.1:0-2073 GCA_038243055.1 Actinomycetales bacterium | reverse complement strand
CGCGTACTCGGGGGAATCGGTGGGTTCGGTGCCACGGAACCTGGCGATGGTGCGCATACCGTGGTAGATCGCCAAGGTGGCCATCGTCCCCAGGGCGATGCCGCCGAACTGCATGGTTCCCACGGTGATGGTCGGGTCGGCAATGGCGATGATCAGCCCGGCACCGGCAGTCATGAGGTTGATCGGGTTGGAGAAGTTGACCTGGTTCTGCACCCATAGCCGGGCACCGATGATGCCGATCATCCCGTACAGAACGATCCCCGCACCGCCACTGACCCCGGTCGGGATGGAAGAGATGGCGGCACCGAACTTCGGCAGGAAGGCCAGCAGGATGGCAGTTGCCGCAGCCACCCAGTAGGCGGCCGTGGAGTAGACCCGGGAGGAGGCCATCACGCCGATGTTCTCCGCATAGGTGGTCGTCCCCGAGCCGCCGCCGAACCCGGCGATGATGCTGGCGACGCCGTCGCCCATCAGGGCCCTGCCGTTGACGTCGTCCAGATCCCTGCGGGTCATCAGCGCCACGGTCTTGACATGCCCGATGTTCTCGGCCACCAGGACGAAGACGACCGGCAGGAACAGTGCCAGGGTGTCGAGATGGAACTCGGGGAACGCGAAGGGCGGCAGGCCCAGCCATCCGGCCTCGTTGACCGCGGTGAAATCGATCTGTCCTTGGGCCAGGGCGACCAGATAGCCGATGATGATGCCCACGAGGATGGACAGACGCCCCAGCAAGCCACGGAAGAGGACGGCGGAGAAGACGATGGCGGCCACCGTGGAGAAGGTGGTCAGCGGAACCGTTTCGATGGCTTCGGTGGTCGCCCCTGCCAGATTCAATCCGATGAGCGCGACGATCGTGCCCATGACCACCGCGGGCATCAGTGCGTGGATCCATCCGGTCCCCGACTTCTGCACCACCAGACCGATGATGAACAGGGCAGCACCGGAGAAGACGACGCCGCCCAGCGCGCCGGCGAATCCGTGGCCCGACATGGCAGCGGTCACCGGGGCGATGAACGCGAAGGAGGACCCCAGATAGCTGGGCACCCGGCCCGCGGTGATGAGCAGGAACAACATGGTCCCGACCCCTGAGAAGAACAGGGTGGCAGTGACCGGGAAACCCGTCAGGGCCGGAACCAGCACGGTGGAACCGAACATGGCCATCACATGCTGGACGCCGATGCCGGTGGTCTGGAACCAGTTCAGCCGCTCGTCCGGGGCGACCACGGTGCCGGGTCGGATCGTCTTGCCGTCGCCATGGACCTTCCAGCCGAAGCCGAGGTGCTTGCTCATGGGTGTCCTCCGTAGGGGCCCTGCAGGTTGATGGTGGGGTCCTCGCCGGTGCGGGGCCCCACGGAATCCTACAGCTCCGACCCCCGTGCCTGCCGGGGGTCGGCCCTTCCCGGGCCTCACCGGCATCAGGCGGTGGCCGCCACCGGCACCGGGACGGAGGCGGACCGCCCGGCGGCGGCATCCTCGGGGGTCTGGGCGAAGAAGGACAGTTCCTGCCGGCTCGACTCGTCGAAGGCGCGGCGCATCCCGGCCAAGGCGGTGGACCCCACGCGCAAGGCCACCTTCTGGACCAGGGTGATGGCCCGGCTGGTGGCTTCGTCGAACTCCGGGGAGGAGTAAGCGGCCAGCCAGTCGGCATAGGGGTGGCCCGGGTGGGCGGCGGAGGCCAGACGCTGGCCGATGTCCTGGTAGAGCCAATAGCAGGGCAGGATGGACGCCACGAGCTCGGGATAGGAATCACCGGAGGCCACCAGATGGTTCAGGTAGGCCGATGTCGTGGGGCTCGGTTCCGGATCGGGGGCATCACCGAGCCGGAGTAGGTGCAGGTTCGCTTCCTCCTCGAGGGCACCGACGGCCCCGGAAGCCCAGAACTGCTGCTCCTCGCGGTTGGGCGCCAACTCCGCGGCCCGCGAGAGGACCCGTGAATAGGTGCGCAGATACAACGAATCCTGGGCCAGATAGAAGTGGAAGTCCTCGGAGGGGAGGGTGCCGTCACGCAGCGAACGGATGAAGGGCAGATCGTCGATTCCCGAACGCAGTGCCGCCAAGTCCCTCCACCAGGTG
>JBBSRM010000361.1:0-2074 GCA_038243055.1 Actinomycetales bacterium | reverse complement strand
GGCCGCTGCAAGTAGGGCGAGGCAAAGGTGTTGTCCACGACCAGCAGGGCCCCGGCGTCGTGCGCTATCTTCGCCCATCCGGCGATGTCGGCAACGGCGAGCAACGGGTTCGAAGGCGTCTCCAACCACAGCACCGCGGTGCCGGCGGGTCGGATCGCTGCCCGCACGGCTGCCAGGTCGGTGATGTCCACCGCCGTGTTCTGCACACCCCAGCGGCCGAGGACCTGGGTGATGAGCCGGTGGGTTCCGCCGTACCCGTCGGCACCCAGGACGATGTGGTCCCCCGGGCCCAGGACGGCACGCAGCAAGGCATCCTCGGCGGCGATGCCCGAAGCGAAGGCATAGGCGGAGGTGCCGTGTTCCAGGGCCGCGAGCTGGGTTTCGAAACCGTTGCGGGTGGGATTGGAACCACGCGAGTATTCGTGGCCCCCACGCAGCACGTTGATGCCGTCCTGGATGAACGTACTGGTCTGGTAGATCGGCGGGATGACGGCCCCGGTCAGCGGGTCCGGTTCCTGCCCGGCATGGATGGCCGTCGTGTTGAAGCCCCGGGGGCGTGGAACAGGCGGAAAGGTGGTCATTTCAGCTCTCCTGTTCTGCGGCGTCGAGGCACCGGCCCAGATCCGCGATCAGGTCCTCCGGGTCCTCGAGCCCGATGGAGAGCCGGATGGTGCTCTCCCCGATTCCCGCAGCCACGCGTTGGGCCCCGGTGAGCCGGCAGTGGGTCATCGTTGCCGGGTGGGCGATCAGTGAACGGGTGTCGCCGAGGTTGGCCACCAGTTTGAACAAGGCCAGACCGTCGATGAAGGGGCCCACCGCCTCGGCGCCGGCCGCCAGGTCGACGGAGAAGACGGAGACCACCGAGCGCGGGTCGGCCGCCGTTTCGGCCCGGAATCCGGGGTGGTGGACGCGGGCGATGGCCGGATGGGCTTCCAGGAACCGGGCGACGGCCAGGGCGTTGGACCCGTGCCGGTCCAGCCGCAGGCCCAGTGTCTCCAGCCCCCGGCTGATCTCGGCCGCTGCCGGCGCCGAAAGGCTGGGGCCCAGGTCGTGCAGGTACTTGCTGCGGGCCAGGGCGAGATAGGCGGCCTGGCCATGGCGTTCGATGAGTGTCCGGTCTCCGTACCTGGCTTTCGGTGCCGCCAGTTGCGGCCACTTGAACGGATCGGCGGCGAAGTCGAAGCGGCCGGCATCGACGATCACCCCGGCCAGCGCCGTGCCGTGGCCTCCCATGAACTTGGTGGCCGAATGCACCACGATGTCGGCCCCGTGCGCAATCGGCCGGTACAGGGCAGGGGTGGCCAGGGTGTTGTCCACGACCACGGGGATGCCCGCAGCATGGGCGATCCCCGCAATCATGCCGACGTCGGGCAGCGTGGAGAGCGGGTTGGTGATCGATTCGAGCAGGATGGCCCGGGTGTCGGGCGTGATCGCCCGTTCCCAGGCGCCCGGATCGTACTGGTCCACGAAGTCGACCCGGTAGCCGAAGTCGGCGAAGGAGTCGGTCAGCAGGTCCACGGTGCCCCCGTAGAGCTGCGAGGAGGCGACGACATGATTCCCGCCGGGAAGGCGCACCCCGTCCTCATCACGTCCCCCACCGAGCAAGGCCAGCAGGGCGATGGCGACCGCCGATTGTCCGGTGGCGGTGGCGATGGCGCCGATTCCGCCCTCCAGCGTGGCCACCCGCTGCTCGAACGCGGCCACGGTGGGGTTCCCGGTGCGCGAGTAGGTGAAACCGGGGGTCCTCAGCGCGAACATCTCCACGGCGGTGGCATGGTCGGGGAATTCGAAGGCCGCCGAATGCACGATGGGCGGGGCCACGGCAAAGTGCGGGGCTGCCGGGGTGTAGCCGGCGTGGATGCCGGCGGTGGCCGGGCCGAAGGGTGCCGCGGGGTATCCCGGGGTGGTGGTGCTCATGTCAGGGCTCCTGGTCCAGAGGCTGGTGGTGGAAATCGGTGGTTCGGGGGCGGGGCGGGTGCGGGCGGCCCCGCGCCCCGCCGCCCGGGGGGCGGCCCCCGGGACCGCCCCCGGGTGGGCCGCCGGGGCGCCGGGCCGGGGGGGGAGGCGCGCCGCG
>JBBSRM010000360.1:0-2084 GCA_038243055.1 Actinomycetales bacterium | reverse complement strand
GAAGAAGTCGATGACGTCGGTGGCGGTGACGTGCCGGTATCCGGGGGTCTGGTCCACCGAGACATGCGCCATCACATGCGAGGCCTCGACGGCGAAGACCTCCGGCGCCTGCGCCGGGTCCATGTCGCGTTCGACCCGGCGGACGGTGCGCGCGTAACCGGAACGGGTCAGCGAATCGGGGCCGAAGCCGGTGGCCACGTACCAGGCGTCGGGACCGTCCCAGCTGACCTGGGTCTTCCCGGCTGGCAGCGAGAAACCGTCGGGGACGAAACGGGCGTCCTGCAGATCGAATTCGCGCACCTCCACGGCGTCTCCGCCATCGGGGGAGAGGCGCAGCAGCGCGCGGACGTAGTCTCCGCCGTCGTCCGGGCGCAACAGGGAAGCACCGGAGAAGACCCAGTCGGTGTCTTCCGCGGCGGCCAGGGCATCGACGTCGAGCAGGATCTGCCAGACGGGTTCGTCGCTGGCGTAGGACTGCCAGGTGGTCCGCCGCCACAGGCCCTTCGGATGGGAGGCATCGCGCCAGAAGTTGTAGTAGTAGCTACCGCGTTTGGTGGCCATGGGGATGCGGTCCTGCGCATCCAGGACCGAGAGGACCGAGGATTCCAACGATGCGTAGGCCTCGTCGTGCAGCATGTCCTCGGTCGCTGCGTTGCGTTTCCGCACCCAGTCCAGGGCCGCTTCCCCGTGGATGTCCTCCAACCAAGCGAAGCGGTCGTCGGGTTCGGATTCGATGTTCGGCCCCGTCATCGGGGCTGCTGAGGTGCTGTCCATGGGCCTCAGTCTACGAGTGGCCCCGTGACCTGGCGGTACGCTGGGAACCCTCGTCCCTCTGCGGATCGGCCGGGAACCAGGCGGGGTACCCGCACGGTCAACGCGAAGGAGTAGCACGTGGCAGCAACCCCGTTCAACCTGGTGATCGTCGGTTCCGGACCCCGCGGGACCTCGACCCTGGAACGGGTGTTGGCCCGGCTTGAAGCCGCCGATCAGGTCCGCGATCCCCAGGACACGCGTCCGGCCCGGATGCTGGAGATCACGGTCGTTGACCCCTGCGAGCCCGGCCCCGGCCACGTCTGGGACCCCGAGCAGCCGCGCTACTACCTGATGAACACCCCGGCGCTCTACCCCACGGTTGCCCCGCCGCGAGGGCCCGGGAACGCCGCAGGGCTGACCTTCGAGGAATTCAGGGTCGGTGGCGGTGATGGTGCCGATCTGGATACGGCGGAACGGGCCGAACTGGCTGGATTATCCGCGAGCGGATTCCCGAGTCGGGCGATCTACGGGAGGTATCTGCGCCATGTGTTCTCCCGGGTGCGCGCCCGGCTCGAAGCGCATCCGGCCGTCGCCTCGTTCACGGTGATCCGCGCCGAAGCCACCTCCATCCGCCGCGAAGCCAACGGCTACCGCCTCACCCTGGACGGGGGAGCGGGGGCGGTGCCCACGGTGCCCGAACTGGTGGCAGAAGCCGTCGTGCTGGCCGTCGGACACGTTCCGGCGCATGCGAACCCGCTGCAGCGTACCGCCGGGGAACGCGCCACCGCCGTCGGCTTGCACTACCAGGGCCCGAACGTCCCCGCCGACGTCGATTGGGGACTCTACCCGGCCGGGGAACCGGTGCTGGTGCGCGGGCTCGGGCTGAACTTCTTCGACGCGATGACCGCGATGACCGTCGGTCGCGGGGGCTCCTTCGCCTCCACCGGAAAAGGCCCGGGCCATGCCCTCCAATACCGGGACAGCGGCCGCGAACCACTCCTGCACGCCGCCTCGCGACGTGGGGCTCCCTACCGCGCCAAGGCGTGCATCGACTCCTACTTGCCGGCATCGGTCTCCCTGCGCCACCTCACCTTCGACGCCGTCCATGCCCTCGCCGCCGAGGGGGCGCCGGGCGAACCCCGCGGCAAGGTCGGGTTCAACGCCCATATCTGGCCGCTGCTGCACCGCGACGTCCTGCACACCTACTACGCAACGCTGGCCCGCGTCTCACCCGGACTATTCGAGGATCCCGGGGGTTTCCTGGCGGAGCTGGATGACATCCTCGACGCCCCGCACGTCCATGGCCAGGAAGTCTGGCGCACCGTGGCCCG
>JBBSRM010000359.1:0-2094 GCA_038243055.1 Actinomycetales bacterium | reverse complement strand
GGTCGTCGGTGTCGAAGGTGGTCAACACCAGGATCCTGAGCCCGGGGTCCTCGGCGAGGAGTTCCCGGGTCGCCGCCAGCCCGTCCATCCGGGGCATGCGCACATCCATGAGGACGACGTCGGGTCGGGCGTCGCGGATCAGCTCCAATGCCGCGGCGCCATCGCCTGCCTCGCCGACGATCTCGATCAGTGGGTCGCCGTTCAGGATGAGCCGCAGCCCGGCCCGCACGAGGTTCTCGTCATCGACCAGAACCACCCGGATGCTCGGATCTACCGGTTCCATGGGACCCAGGCCTCCAAGACGAAGTGGCCGTCGCCGTCGTCCGCGGCGGTCATCGAGCCACCGGCCAATCTGACGCGTTCGGAAAGCCCGGTCAACCCCATGCCGGAAGCCGGGGCTGCGCCGGGGCCTGCGGCGCCGGTGTCCGGAACCAGGGCGCGGGTCCTGTCGGTGACGGCATTGCGCAGTGACACCGTCAGCCGCCCGCCCGCACTACCGGACAAGCGCACGTGCACGGTCTTTGCGGGGGCGTGCTTCCGGGCATTGGTCAGACCCTCCTGGAGGACCCGGAACACGGTCCGGCTGCTGGTGTCATCCAACGCCTCCAGCTCGGCAGCCCCGGGTGGGCTCCCCTCCAGGACGATGGGCGTTCCAGCCTCCCGGCTTTCGGCCAGCAGGGCCTCGAGACGCCCGAGTGTGGGCGGGGGAGTAGTGGAGTTGGGTTCCGACGATGCCATCGCCGGATCACGCAGGACACCCAGGACCTCGCGCAGCTCGCTGACGGCCAGATGGGCGTTGGCGCGGATGACGCCGGCTGCCTCGCTCACCTGTTCGGGCGGAAGGTCGGTGCGGTATTCCAGAGCCCCGGCATGCAGGGCCACCAGGGAAAGCCGGTGGGCCAGCACGTCGTGCATCTCCCGCGCGATGCTGGTGCGTTCGTTCGCTCGTGCCTGGTCCAGCTCGGCCTGCTGGGTCCGCCGGTTACCGGCCAACTCGGCCTCCAGCGACCTGCGCAATTGCCGGCGGCCTCCGATATACATCCCGGTCAGTACGAGCGCTGCGGTGAACACGACGACGAGTAGTGGCAAGGGCCACCAGGGCTCCAGGGGTTCCTCCCCGGGCATGAGCGGCAGCCAGGCCTCGGCGATCAGCGCGGAGCCGGCGAATAGAACCGAGGCAACGGTGATTTCGCCCCAACGGCGCCGGGTGGCCAGCGAGATCAGGGCCATCATCGCCGCTACCGAGCCCAGGGCCGAGAAAGCACCGAAGACCACGAGCAGGGCGGTGATGGTGCGCGGCGCCCGATGCCTGAAGGGGTAGAGGATGAAGCACAGGACCCCCAGCAACAGGTCCAGGAAGATGAACCCGTCGAAGTCCTCGGCGCCCGCTGCCGTCGGATCCAGCTCGAAGACCGGCGTATAGAGGAGCGCGAAGATGAGAAACCCCAACACCACTGCCACCACCAGGCGCCATACGCCGCTCCAGGCCCGACGGAGGCGGGACTGCTGTGGGGACGAATGCTCGGTGGTGGTCACATGCTTAATCCTATCCAGCGCGCCGATCGTCGACATCCTCCCCAGGGGGTGTCCGGCACTCCTCCTTTAGGCCGGATGATTTTCGTTCCGACGGTCGATGCCCACAAGACCGGGCATGGGAAAGGATGGATCCATGATCAGCACCAGCGCACCGCACCCACCGCAGAGAACTGAGACCGACGAGGCCTCGGGCCTGGCCTATCATCGGCTGTCCCGCAATTGGTCCGGCTACCGGTGGTGGAAGCCTCTGCTGGTCGGGGTGATCGGCATCGCCATCTACGTGGGGTTCATGATCGCGGCCCTGCTGGCTTTCGTCATCGTCGGGCTGCTGAGCCCCGGATTCGAACGCACGATGGACCGGGTGCTCATGGGGCCGGACGTCGTGGACATGAACGATCCCTTCGTTCTGATCCCCTTTCTTGTCTCACTGGCCCTGATGATTCCTGCCCTCTGGCTGGCCGCGCTGATCCTGGGTGCGAAACCCGTTGGGCTGCTCTCTTCCGTCGCCGGCCGGCTGCGCTGGACCTGGCTGCTGTGGTGCTTGGGTGCCGCCCTGGC
>JBBSRM010000358.1:0-2099 GCA_038243055.1 Actinomycetales bacterium | reverse complement strand
GGCTCCTTCAACGTCGAGACCGGGAACCAGTCACCCTCGGCAACAGCACGACCCACGATGGCCCCCGCATCACCAATCAACCCATCGACCAGATAAAGCTGGGCGCCCGTGACCGCGCACTCCTTACGGTTGATCTCCGGGGCGTCCTTGGGCATCACGATCAGCGACTCCATCCCAGCCCGGGCAGCATAGGTCGACCACGCCGCACCAGCATTGCCGTTGGTCGGCATCGCGATGCGGGTGATGCCCAGCTCCCTGGCCCGGGAGATACCCACCGCCGCACCCCGGCCCTTGAACGAACCCGTGGGCAGCATCGCCTCGTCCTTGGCGACCAGGTTCGGGACACCGATCTTGGCGCCATACCTCGGCAGCCCGAAGATGGGTGTCATCCCCTCCCCCAACGTCACCACAGCCTCAGGCGAACTGACCGGCAGCAGGGGGTGATACCGCCACAACGAAGGCACCCCCGCGCTGATCTGCTCACGCCTGACCTCCTTGGCCACCGCCGCCAAGTCGTACCGGGCCAGCAGCGGAGAGCCGCACTCACACACCTTCTGCGGCACGCCCGCGTCATACCGGCGACCATCCTTGGGACACTCAAGATCAGTGAGATAACTGAAACGCATGAAGACCTCCGTATAGACAGAAGACCGTTCTAGCACCCATTCGATCCAAAATCTAGAGGGCGGCTCGAGAGCCCACTGGCCGCCTTGGTGCCCCGATCCTTCGGCGTACAGGGCGCCCGCATTGGTCAAATAAGGCACGGAGCGGTTATGGCCAACGCCAGCCCGGCGTTGTAGGCGTCCGCGACGTCCGTGATGGCGGCTTCAGTCTTGGGGACACCGGCCCGCTCTTCCGCGGTCGGCCCAGTGTCGGGCTCAGCTGTTAGGGGTCGCAGGGCTGTGTCCTGTGTCGTCAAGGACGCCGAGCCCATGAAGTTCGTCATCCTCATCCACTCCAACCGAGCCCCGGGACCTGAGCGATTCAAACGCAAGCCCCAGAGCCACCCGCCCTGCCCGGAGGCGCCTGGAGCAGCCGCCCCGACCGGGCCGAACCGAACAACGCAAAGCCGGAGTCTTGTTCGCTTCAGCAGCCGACGATGGCTTGTTCCAAAATGCGTGACCTTGCAACGGCCTGGACGACCTGTGGAGCCCAGGATGTCCCGGCTGGGTGTAGGCGCGACCCGACAGGCGACCATGCG
Organism: Actinomycetales bacterium; assembly: GCA_038243055.1. Lineage (GTDB taxonomy): Bacteria > Actinomycetota > Actinomycetes > Actinomycetales > Micrococcaceae > Arthrobacter_H. The sequence continues at coordinate 898 of JBBSRM010000358.1, read as the reverse complement.
GCTGCTGGACGGCGTCGAAGACGAGATCACGCGCTTTGACGATGTCGTGATCCATGAGAACAATGATCCGTGCTTGATCACATGAGCTGGATCGGGCAGGCAGCCGATCCTCGGGATGTCCGTGAGTCGGAGCTGGTTCTCTCCGTCCAGGCGTGGCAGTCGGACCGGTCGGTTGCCACACCATCGGCGGCCGCCGCAGACCCTGACGTGCACCCCGCCGATGCACGCGGCCGGAAGAGCGGGGCAGTTTTCTGGGCGCCCCGTCGGGCAAGTTGCATCTCAGTAACGAACCGGCTTGGTGGCGCGGGCAACGTCTTCCGCCGCCAGTGACTCTGGATCGAACGCCTGCGGCCCCGGTGCGCCGGGGAGCGTCGACGATGTGACACAAGACATCGGAATGGGTGATCATCGGCGCGCACGCCACCACGGAGGGGCGCCGAACCGCCGAAGCGTGCGCCTTGCTCGAACACCGTTGCAGGAGAGGCTGCCTGCTGCTGCACGTGGTGAATAGTGTCAACATGTTCGCGAAACGAGCGCTTCCTGTCCCCCGGGTACCTGGCGGTGGTTGCAGGTGGCGGTTGGGTGATCTCGCATTGTCCACTCGGGGTGGCAGATTCCGCTTTGAGACAGTATGAAGCGAATACGTGGCTGTGGCGCCGGCGGGCTGCGAGTCCGGGTCGTTCTGCGCGCGTCTGTGAGGATCCGCGTGTGCTCGATCGGATCGTGCTCAATCTGCTCAAGGCTTCTCAGAGCCAGCGGCTTGCATCGAAGAAGCCTCGGCAGTCACCATTCGTGCAATATTCGACCGGCTGATCGAGGCAGGTGACCCGCCCGAACGGTCGCCGATGACCTCAATGCGAACGGTCTGACGCCAGCGCGTTCTAGCCTGTGGACCGCG
>JBBSRM010000357.1:0-2114 GCA_038243055.1 Actinomycetales bacterium | reverse complement strand
CGTGACACTGGCCCGGGTTCCGCGCGGGAAGGTGGCCACGGTCTGCGAGACCGGGCTGCTGCCGGGCGACGGAGCCATCGTGGCCCCCGAATGGGTCCCGTGGGCCGATCGTGTCCGGCCCGAGGAACTCCAAGCACAACGGGACGCCGAGGCAGCTGAAGCCGCCGGCAAGGAGCCCGGAGGCAAGGAACCGGACAAGACGGCAGATCAGAACGACGGCGAAACCGTCGCCGCTGCGCAGGAGACCGGGAGCGGTTCGACTGCCGAAACCGAGGACGCACCGACCGATCAGAACACGACTGAAGCGACCAGGCATGACGACTCGGACTCCGAGCAGACGGAGCAGCCGGCGGGCCGGAGCCCGCAGCGCTCCCGTTCCCGCCGCCGTCGTCGGTAACGGCTACATCTTCTCCACGACGTAGTCGATGCAGGCGGTCAGGGCCGAGACGTCGTCCGGCTCGATCGCCACGAACGTGGCGATGCGCAGTTGGTTCCTGCCCAGCTTCCGGTACGGCTCGGTGTCCACGATGCCATTGGAGCGCAGGATGGCGGCCACCCGGGCGGCGTCGATGGAATCATCGAAGTCGATGGTGGTGATGACGTTGGAACGCTCGTCGGCCTTCAGGACATAGGGAGCCGCGATCGGAGAGGCCTCGGCCCACGAATACACCCGACCCGCCGAGTCCGCGGTGCGGGCCGCTGCCCAATCAAGTCCGCCCTGGTCATTGAGCCACTTGATCTGGTCATCCAGGGTCACCAGGGTCCCGAGCGACGGGGTGTTATACGTCTGGTTCTTCAGCGAGTTGTCGATGGCTGTGCGCAGGTCCAGGAAATCCGGGATCCAGCGGCCGCCCGACCCCACCCGCTCGGCACGTTCCAGCGCCGCGGGGGAGAACAAGCCCAACCAGAGACCGCCGTCGGAGGCGAAGTTCTTCTGCGGGGCGAAGTAGTAGACGTCGGTTTCGGCCACGTCCACGGCCAGCCCGCCGGCCGCCGAGGTCGCATCGACCAGCAGGAGCGACCCGTCATCGGCGCCCTCCACACGCTTCACGGGTGCCGCGACACCGGTGGAGGTTTCGTTCTGCGGCCAGGCGTAGACGTCGACGCCGGCCTCCGCGAGCGGGGTCGGGCGCGTGCCGGGCTCCGAGGAAATGATCGAGGAGTCCTGTAGGAAAGGGGCCCGATCGGTGGCCTTGGCGAACTTCGAACCGAACTCGCCGAAGGACAGGTGCTGGGCCTTCTGCTCGACCAGGCCGAAGGAGGCGACGTCCCAGAAGGCCGTCGAACCGCCGACACCGAGGATGACTTCGTAACCTTCGGGGGCGTTGAAGAAGGTGGACAGACCCTCGCGGATGCTGCCGACCAGGTTCTTGACCGGAGCCTGACGGTGCGAGGTCCCCAGGATCCCCGGATTGGCTGCTGCCAGTGCCTCCAGCTGCGCGGGGCGGACCTTGGAAGGGCCGGCGCCGAACCGGCCATCTGCCGGCAGGAGGGATGCGGGGATGCTCAGCGAGTCGGTCAAGTGGTGCTCCTGCCATCGGCGAAATCAGTGGTGTGGACTTCGTGGGATCGGAAAATATCCCGCATCAATGGTGGCGCAACAGTTGGTGGAATGCCGAAAGCAGGTGACATTGTTAACGCAGGTAGAGTTGCAACCACGGGTTCCCCATTGACCGCCCCGCCTTACAGGAGTGCCACGCAGTGACAGATCTGATCGACACCACGGAAATGTACTTGAGGACCATTCTGGAACTCGAGGAAGAGGAAATCACGGCTTTGCGTGCGCGCATTGCCGAGCGCTTGGACCATTCAGGTCCGACGGTTTCTCAGACGATTGCCCGGATGGAACGTGACGGTCTGGTGATCGTCAACCAGGACCGCCACCTCGAGCTCACGGTCACCGGACGTGAACGTGCGACGTCAGTGATGCGCAAGCACCGCCTGGCCGAGCGGTTGCTCGCCGACGTGATCGGGCTGGATTGGGAATACGTCCATGATGAAGCCTGTCGGTGGGAGCACGTCATGAGCGAGCGGGTCGAAAAGCGGCTCTATGATCTCCTGGGCAAACCCACCGATTCCCCCTACGGCAACCCCATTCCCGGGTTGGAAGCGCT
>JBBSRM010000356.1:0-2122 GCA_038243055.1 Actinomycetales bacterium | reverse complement strand
GCGCAGCGTACTCGAAGCCGCCACCGAGGCCGACGCCCCGTGGCGTGTGGTGGCGGTCGATCAACTCGACATGGGTTATTCCGAACGGACCGCCACGTTCCGCCGACTCGAGGATCGGGTTACGGACCTAGGCGACCTGAGTGCCGCACTTGGGCTCGACGGCCCCGTGGTCACCCTCGGCCACGACTGGGGAGGGGTCATCTCGCTGGGGTGGGCGACACGCCATCGTGACCAGTTGGCTGGCGTGGTCCTGACGAATACCGCAGTCCACCCCGCAGGTTTTTCCTTGCCACCGGCCCTCGGCCTTGCACTGCACCCTGCCGTTCACGGATGGGGCACCCGCACCACGCCGGCCTTCCTGAAGATCACCCACGCACTGGCGCACCCCAGCCTGCCTTCCGACGTTGAATCCGCCTTCATAGCGCCCTATCGTTCAGCTTCGGCACGCGCAGGGGTCGCCAACTTCGTAGCGGACATCCCGGCTACCGCAGAGCATCCCAGTTGGCCCACTTTGGATCAGATCTCCACGGACATCCGGACACTCGAGGTCCCGGCCCTGATGATGTGGGGTCCACGCGACCCCGTTTTCTCCGACCGTTATCTACGCGATCTCATGGATCGTTTGCCCCAGGCGGATGTCCACCGCTTCGAAGGCGCCGGCCACCTCCTTCCAGAGGATCGTGACATCGCCTCCCCACTGCTGGCCTGGCTGGCATCAACCGAGCTCCATGGGTCAAGCGCGCAGGCTTCAAGACCCGACGGCGATCCGTCGCAGATAAGTGCCGCCGCTGCAGTCAGTGCTTCATATTCCGGCGCCGATGCCGACTTCCGCAGCATGCTTGCCGAACTCGACGCGCACCGCCATGACCACACGGACGCCGTCGTTGACATGGGGCCCACCGAAGGCGCCGTACGAAGTTCCACGTCCATGTCATGGGCTTCTCTGGCGCGACGCGTCGACGCCATTGCACATGGACTGGCGGAGCAGGGCGTCCGCCGTGGCGATCGGGTGAACCTCCTGGTCCCACCAAGTTCGGAACTGACGTCCTTGATTTATGCCTGCCTACGGCTCGGGGCAGTCATAGTCGTCGCCGATGCCGGCTTGGGCACGAAGGGCCTCGGCCGGGCAATCCGCGGTGCGGGACCGGGATACCTCATCGGCATCGAACGGGCCCTCATCGGAGCCCGCGCGCTGAATTGGCCCGGTCAACGGATATCCGCCGGGGACCTCTCCGCCGTCAAACGTCGTCTCCTGGGCGTTGTCGCCACCGTCGGCGATCTGGAGAAATCAGGGATGCGCAGACTTTCGACCGGTGTTCCTGGGTTCGACCCGACGGATCCCGACGACGATGCTGCCATCTTGTTCACCTCCGGCTCCACGGGCCCGGCCAAGGGCGTCGTCTATACCCATCGGCAGCTTTCCGCCATGCGGGATACCCTGCAGGCCACCTATGGGCTGAAATCAGGAGACGCCCTCGTCGCGGGGTTCGCTCCCTTCGCTCTGCTGGGTCCGGCTCTGGGCGCAGTGTCAGTCACTCCGGACATGGACGTCACCTCACCCAGGACCTTGTCAGCCTCCGCGCTGGCTGACGCCGCAGCAGCCATCAACGCCACCATCGTCTTCGCCTCCCCTGCCGCCTTGGTGAACGTCCTGGCCACCTCGCGGGAGCTCGACACGGTCCAACGTGCTGCCCTGCAACGCGTGGACCTTCTTCTCTCGGCGGGTGCACCGTTGGGCGCCGCCTTGCTCCAGCAGGTCCAGGAGTTGGCTCCCCAGGCGGAGGTGCACACACCCTATGGGATGACCGAAGCACTGCCGATTACTGACATCAGCCTCGAGGGGATCCTGGAAGCCGGCTCGGGCGATGGAGTCTGCGTCGGCCAGCCCGTCGCCGGTGCCCGGGTGCTCATTGCGGCGTTGGATGACCAGGGGCTCATTTCCAGTGAGCTGGGCGCCGTGCCCGGCCAGGTCGGGGAAATCGTTGTCTCCGCACTCCATGTCAAGGACCGGTACGACCGGTTGTGGTTGACCGAGCGTGCCAGCGCCGTCCATCCCGGCTGGCATCACACCGGAGACGTCGGCCATCTCGATTCCGCCGGCCGTCTCTGGGTCCAAGGACGG
>JBBSRM010000355.1:0-2127 GCA_038243055.1 Actinomycetales bacterium | reverse complement strand
GCTATCGAGGGAACAAGTGTGCGAAGACCTTGAATTCAGCGACCATGCGCTCGAAGCCGCGCTGGAGTTGCGCGACATGGTGGACCCGGTCGACGTGTGGGTGCTGCGCGATTACCTCGAGCAGGCCGCACGCGATGCCGGCGCCGAACCGGCCGTCTACACGGTGCTGACCGAGGACGCCAGGACCGAAGCCTATAAATGGTTCGAACTACGCCAGGCACCCCAGACCGGCTCAGGGGTCACCGCGGACTGAGCCCTGCCTGGAGCCGAGCCCGCTGCTCGGGATCCGTGGCCGCGGCGACCGTCGCCATGGCCAAGCCGTAGGCGCCGTCGAGCACCGCCTGATCGGCTCCCACGCTGGTCCCGAAGGAGGCGAATTCGGCGGTATGGGGAGTGGCCCCGTGGGTCTCATACCCGACCATCGGGTGGATCGAAGCGACCAGATGGGAGACGTTGCCCATGTCCGTGGACGCCGCGGGAGCCTCGAGCAACGGCACATCGCGGCCCCGATCGATCATCGCGGCGGCATAGGACTCGGCCAGGAAGCGGTCCTGACGTAGATCGGCGAAGTCGTGGCCCTGCGGTGCGATCTCCAGCGTGGCCCCGCTGGCCAGGGCCCCGGCTTCAAGGCAGTTGCGGATCTTGTCCTGGATGAGGGCCAGGGTTTCTGCGGACGGCGCGCGCATTTCCACGCGGGCATGGGCCCGTGCCGGAATGATGTTCACGGCGGTGCCGCCTTCGAGGACCACCAGGGAGACGATGGCCCCGGCCGGCAGTTGCTGCCGGGCCAGGCCGATGGCCGTCTGTGCCACCACCAGCGCGTCCAACGCATTGACCCCGGCATGCGGTGTCATCGCCGCATGCGCAGGAATCCCGGAGAAATAGGCGTCCCAGCAGCCCAGGGCCAGCGACGCGGATCCGACTCCGTCCTGGTCGGCGGCATGGCCCATCAGAGCCAGATGGGCACCCTCGAAGAAGCCCTCGTTGATCAGATCGATCTTGCCGCCGGTGGTCTCCTCCGCGGGAGTGCCGAACACGGCGACCGTCAGCCCCAGCTCCTCGGCGACGTCGGCGAGCGCCAGCGCGGCGGCCACGGCCATGGCTCCATTGACGTTGTGCCCGCAGGCATGGCCGATACCGGGCAGCGCATCGTATTCCACGCACACGGCCACGACCAGATCGCCGGTACCGGCGGTGGCATGGAAGGCGGTGGGGGAGAGCGGCTGGTGGTCCGGGAAGTCGAAGCCGGCCTCGGACAGCACCGTGCGCACCCGTGCTGCAGAGCGGTGTTCGTCCCCGCCGAGTTCCGGTTCGGCGTGCAGGGCGTGGCTGAGTTCCAGCACGGTGGCTCGTTCGCGTTCCAAGGCCCGGGTGATGCTCGAGGCGATCACCGGGGTGGAGGTACCGACGTCGTCCTGGTTCTTTTGCGGATTCATGCTGTGGCCTCTTCGGTTTCGGCGGGTGTACCTCTCCTCTCGGCAGGCTACCGTGTCCTCGGCCGGGGCCCTGAGGCGTCAGTCCTGGGTGGAGCTGACGGATGGGCCCTGCAACTGTCCCCGGACGAAGCGCCGGGCTGCCCGCCCCCAGCGCAGGAAGTGGACCGTTGACAGGATCAGGGCCACGGCCAGGACCACGGAAATGAGTTGGTTGAAAAGCGATCCCTCGCCCCGGATGATGCCCACGTAGTACTGCAGCGCCTGCGCGAGGAAGAGCAGCGGGATGACCAGCAGGCGGAAGAACGACTGGTAGGGCATGGCCACCGCGTACCGAAGTGTCTGGCGGCGCAGTTCCTCATTTTCAGGCAGCGGCGCGCTACCGCCGATCACCCGGCGCATCAGGGCCGTCTGGTCCCGGTTCACCCGGGCATCGTGAAGGATCTGATCGCGCAGGTACGCTCCGCAGATCAGGGCCGCGACGCCGGTGGCGTAGAGGGCCAGCTGCGTGTTGCCCAGCAGGTGGTAGACCAGGTGCCCGGTGTCGCCCGTCGGCCGGGAGGGGGCCCCGGCCAGCAGCGAAATCCAGAAGATGGTCTGAGAGCCGACCGCGATGAGGCAGGCGATCTCCGTCCGCAGGCGCTCGGCCGTGGGCATCCTCAGGGCCTCCGAAAGGAGAACGGCGCTGCGGCGC
>JBBSRM010000354.1:0-2134 GCA_038243055.1 Actinomycetales bacterium | reverse complement strand
GGGCTGTACGTCACCGGTGACCCGGGCGCCGCCGACGAGGCGTCGCAGAAGGGCTCGCTTTCCCTCTCCCTGGGCACGGGGTGGGCCAAGTCGCTGTCCTTCACCACCGGACAATGTCCCGTCATGAAGTACAACCGGGGGCTGATGATGGCGATCCTGCACGACCGCATCCATATCGCCGACGCCGTGAACGCCCAGGCCATCGGACTCGAGGATGCCCCGCGGGGCTACGCGGAGTTCGATGCCGGGGCAGCGACGAAGTATGTGCTGAACCCCAACGGCTACCTGAAGAACTAGCCGGGCAGCTGCGGAAGCCGGGACGACGAACCGCCGTCGGCCCGGCTTCCGGTGCGCCGGGCACAACACCACGACACCGTCCCTGTGGACTACGCAGCCAGCGAAAACCGATATAACTGCTTGCCAGCACACCGTCGCAGTGAAAAGGTTGGAATAAGTGACTCCCCCTCGAAAGGAGCATCAATCATGAACGACCTGAACGGCAAGAAGATCCTCGTCGCGGTATCGAACCGCGGCGTCGAACAGGACGAGCTCACGGTCCCGCTGCAGCGGCTGCGCGCCGCAGGAGCAGAGGTCATCGTCGCCGCCCCGAAACCCGGCGAGGTCGAAACCCTCGTCAGTGACTGGGAACCCGGCGACCGGGTTCCAGTGGATGCCACCCTCGCCGACGTCGACGACTCGGGTTACGACCTGCTGCTGTTGCCCGGTGGCACGCTCAATGCCGATGCGCTCCGGCTGGATGAAGATGCCCAACGCATCGCGAAGGCCTTCACCGCCTCGTCCCGCCCCGTCGCCTCGATCTGCCACGGCCCCTGGCTGCTGGTGGAGACCGGTTTGACCCGAGGCAAGACGCTCACCTCATACCTCTCCATCAAAACGGACGTCATCAACTCAGGCGGCACATGGAAGGACCAGGAGGTCTTCCGCTGCCCCGCAGACGGTTGGACGCTGATCACCTCCCGGAACCCCGGGGATCTGGACGCGTTCGTGGGCGCCATCGACGCGGAGCTTTCCGCGTAGGCCTGCCACTCCCTACCCACCTATCCTCAACAGAAGGAGCAATACCGTGGCTTCCAAAAACACCACCCATGCCAGCTACACCGTCCCGGGGCTGACCCTCAAGGACGGCCACCAGGTCGGCGATAAGCTGCAGATGCGCCTCCATGCGCTGAACGATCTGCAGCTGACTCTCAAGCACGCCCACTGGAACGTCGTCGGTCGCGACTTCATCGGTGTCCACGAGATGCTCGACCCGCAGATCGATCAGGTCAGGGCCATGATCGACGCCATCGCCGAACGCATGGCGACTCTGGGCGTCTCCCCGAACGGGCTGGCCGGCGCCCTGTCCAAGGCCCGCGACTGGGATGACTACGACATCCAACGTGCCGGGACCGCCGAACATCTTGCCGCTTTGGACCAGGTCTACATCGGCGTGATCGGAAGCCACCGCGACGCCCGGGCGGCGGTGGAAGACCTTGACCCCATCACCGAGGACATGCTGATCAGCCAGATCGCCGAGCTGGAACTCTTCCAGTGGTTCATGCGCTCCCACCTGGAGGATAGCCAGGGGACTCTGGCCGACGCCGGAGCCCGCACCGAGAAGGGTGCGGCAGCCAAGACCAAGGGCAGCTCGAAGAAGTAGTACAGGTACCGGCTTCCGGCCGGTCACCCGGAGTACGACGGCGGGCCGTGGGCACTGAAAAGTACCCGCGGCCCGTTTTCATGCCCGGGCCGCCCCTTCAGGAACCGCCGAGTTCGAGTTCGATGTGGACCTCGTCGTCGAGCTCTATCCGTTCCGCCTGGCGCACAGCACTCTTGATCGGGACCAGATAGCCGCCGTCCTTGGGGAAGAGCGCCGTGGTGAAGCGGGTTCCGCCGATAGTGGCGGCCACCGGGATCATCCCCAAGCCGTATGTGACGTCGGAAGCGACGTCGTGGATGTACTCGGCCTCCTCATCGCCTACGCGTAGATAATAGAACGGGGCCGGGCCGCGCCAAGAACAGACGACTCCGCTGACCTGCAGGAAGCCGTCGTCGTTCACCATCGGGTCTTCCGAATCCGCCATCACGTCCTGACACTCCCCTACCGCGCCGCACGGACCGGTTTCCGGGCCGT
>JBBSRM010000353.1:0-2137 GCA_038243055.1 Actinomycetales bacterium | reverse complement strand
CCACGATCCGTTGTCATCCGGCGGTTCTTCTGCGATCCCTGCTCATCGAGCGGGACGGTGAACGGCTGGACGTCACCCTCGCAGACGGTGCCCTTGGCCGGCAGCTTCCCCTTCAGCAGGTAGGAGTCCACGGCCCCCGTCGCACACTTCGACGTCCCGTAGGCCGTGTGTCCCCAGTTGGTGCTGGAGAGCAGTCGGCTCTTGGGCAGCAACGAGGCTGCGTTGACTGCGCCGTCGTAGTTGGTGGCCGGGTCCCAGTAGTTCCCGACGACGAGCACCGGATTGGCAGTGTCGTGGTCAAAGGTCCCCCGGTAGGAGTCCTCGTCTTGCGCGGTCCACGTCGAGTTCGCACACGGCGCGGATGACCACGTCCACAACGGACCGAAATCCGGAGCCAGGATCTGTGCATAGTCGGCGTAGTTGGTCCAGTTCCCGGCTCGGTACGGGTTCGTCCCGTCGGTGCACAGCACCGATTGGAAGGCCTCCGGGGCGTTGTTATAAGGGAAGGCCCAGCCGGCGGACTTGCCCATGCGTTGCTTGGTCTTCGCCGCGGCGTCCGATGCCTGCTGCTCCTCGGTGATTCGCGTGGTGAGATCGCTGCGGGCCTGGCTCTGGCGCTTGGCCAGCGCGCTGCCCTGCGCGCCAGGCTCGGTCATCAGGGCGGATACCTGGGCAAGCAGCCCATCCACGGTCGTCCCGGCATCGGGCGCGTACAGCGAATTCAGCATCAGCGACGTCAACATCGCGTAGCTGAGCTCGAAGGTTTCGCCTTCGGCGCTGACCACCAGTGGTTCCTTCTTCAAGGACGCCACAATCGCCTGATAGGCCTTGGTCGGGTCTCCGTCGGCGGCCAGCTGGCAGTAGTCCTCGCCGGTGGCTTTGCAGCGCTTGAGAATTTCCTTCAATGCCTTCGCTGCGCCCTGGCCGGATTTGATGCGCTGGGTCTGCGGCAGCGCCTTATTCCACTTCGTGCCGGCCCAGCCTTCCGGGTCCAGCACTCCGTCGATGACCACGGCACGGACCCGGTCGGGGAACATGTTGGCATAGACATTTCCCAGGTAGCTGCCATAGGAGAAGCCCAGGAAACTCAGCTGTTCGTCACCGACCACGCGCCGGAGTAGATCCATGTCCCGAGCCACCTCGGCGGTAGACATGGATTCCGAAAGCGGAACCCCGGTGCTCGCGCAGGCCTGTCCGAACGCCTCCGAGGAGCTGATATAGGCCTTCTTTTCGGGTTTGGTGAACGGGAAGGCGACATTGAAGCCACTCAAGTCCGCGGACTGCTCCCCCATGTTCCCCCAGCAGGCCACGTTGTCACTGAAATTGGTTCCGCGGGGGTCGAACCCCACGACGTCGAAACGCTCACGGAGTTCGGGACTGAGGAAGAAATCGGCCGAGGCCGCCATCTGGACACCGGAGCCACCCGGTCCTCCCGGGTTCAGAAACAGGGTTCCCAGCTTTTCATCCTTGCTACCGGTGGCTCTCAACCGCAATGCGGCGACATCGGTCGTCTGGCCCTTCGGCTTGTCGTAATCCAGCGGCATCGGAATGCTGGCGCAATCGGCGCCTTTGGCGATGTCGGCACAGTCGAACCAGTCGGCTTTCGGGGTGGCAACACCGTCGACCTTCTGGGCCTCCGTTTTCTGTGACGGGGCATGCGGGAGGGTGATCGTCGAGGTGGGGGCAGGGGGCACAGCTGTCGCGGCACCAGCGGACGCCGGGGCGATGAGCAGGCTTGCGGCACCCAGGAAAGCGCAGGGCCCGGCCCAGCGGCGGACGGTCATCGGTCGCCGCCCGGTGTCGATGGGTGGCCGGTGGGTCTGTTCGAGACAAGTGCGCGAGTGGTTTTCATGGGCTCAGGCTATTGAGGGATCCGGCAAAGGCGCAAGGGTTGTTGCCAATACATTCAACAATAGATGTATTGCTATTTTGATTCCCACATAGGAGACAACAAGGAGGGATGAAGTTGTCCCATAGGTACTATGAAACCAGATTGTCGTCGGCAGATTCCAGGAACCCTCCTATGGACAGCTTGACCCCCGAGCAGCGCTCGGCGCAGATGTCCCGCATCCGCGGCACCAACACCCGGCCCGAACTCATCGTGCGCAGCCTGGCCCACCAATCAGGGTTCAGATTT
>JBBSRM010000352.1:0-2141 GCA_038243055.1 Actinomycetales bacterium | reverse complement strand
GCAACCGCTCGCTGGACGGTGCGCTGAAGCCCCGCCACCTGGCGTTCCAGCCGGGGGCTGGCCACCGAGAGTGAACCGTCCTCGATTCCGGTAATGAGCCCATCCAGACGTTTCGGTAGCCCCACGGCGACCTTGGCGACGTCGAGCCCTTCCCGGGCCACGTCCTGCACGATGTTGCTGCGCTCATCGCGCAGCAGCTGCGCCGCATAGGGCTCAACCGAGTCCCACAGGTTGAACTGGGCATCCAGCGTGCTGCATACGCCCGAGGTCAGGGACATCGCCCGGATGATGAGCAGGAAGTTTTCCGGCAACTGGAACGGCAACGATCTGACGACGTCCCCGAACTCTGCCGCGAAATCACGGAACTCGCGCGGGTCCACGTCCTTCAGCTCGGCGAAGCCCATCCCCCCGAACCGGGCGAAGAGCTGGGTCATCGCCCGCTCCAGCTCGCCAGTGTCGGTCGAGGGCACCAACACCCCAACGTCGCCGATCGCGGCCACCAGCCCCTTGCCGTCCCGGGAGGCCGCGGCGATCAGCAGCTTCCGCAGTCCGCTTCGTGTACTGGGCGGGACATCACCCATCATGCCGAAGTCGATGAACGTGAGCTTCCAGGGGTGCTCCGCAGAGGAATCACCGGCCGGGGTCACGAAGATGTTTCCGGGATGGGGATCGGCATGGAAGAAGCCGTTCGTGAACATCTGGTCGAACATGATCGAGGCGAAAACGGGGGCCACCTGCGCCGGGTCGATGCCCGCCGCACGAAGCGCCATGGCATCGGTGATCTTGATGGCCGTAACGTCCTCCAGGGTCAGGACACGGCGAGCGGTCCGCTCCCAGACCACGGCCGGTACCGCCACCCGGTCGTCCTCGGCGAAGTCAGCGGCGAAACGTTCGGCATTCGCCGCTTCCTGCAGGTAATCGATTTCCTCAAGGCTCGTCTGGGCGAACTCCTCGACCAGGGCAGGCATATCCGCGCGCTTGGAGACCAGCCGCACATGGCTGAGCCAGCCGCCCACCTTGCGCAGCGCCGCCAGGTCTATGTCGACGATCGCGTCGATGCCGGGTCGCTGAACCTTCAGCATCACGGTGTCGAATCCGATATCGACGGCGAGGCTGGGCACCAACCGCGCCCGGTGCGCCTGCCCGAGGGAGGCAGCAGCAATGGGCGTCTCCTCTACAACGGCGAAGACCTGATCCAGCCCAGCGCCCAGCTCGGCCTCGGCAAGCGCCCGGATGGCGGGAAACGGGACGGGAGGCACCTCGTCCTGCAGCCCTTCCAATTCCGCGGTGATCTCCGGCGGGAGGACATCGAGCCGGGAGGACATGAACTGTCCCACCTTAATCATCAGACCACCCAGTTCCACCGCGAGCCGATGGAAACGCTGTGCAAAGCGCCGCATCCGTTCGGTCCGACGGCGTTCGGAAATCCACCTGAGCCCGATCCGGGGAAGGAACAGTTCAAACCACCAGGTCACCACCAGGTTCCAGGCAGCGAACCGCAGGATGCGCCGATAGCGGGCACGGGTGTTCCCGGCCCCTGCCACCGGATCTGCCCGGTCCCGACGGACCGACGCCACCCCCGTCAGCCCTGGGCGAGGATCGAATACAGCCGACGCCGGGCCTCGTCGAGCACCGTCACGGCTTCCTGGACCTGCTCCGGCGTTCCCGTGCGTCCCACCTGGGAGGCGGCCTGGGCGAGTTCGACGCCGGCCTTGGGAAGTGCGGCGAAGCCTGGCCCTGATGATGCCCCGGTGGACTCCCAGGGAGCCGGCTCATCGTTGGCGGCCACGTCTTCCCGACCTGCCTCGGTCAGCGAATAGATCTTGCGTCCGTTGGATTCCTCGGCACTGATGAAGCCCTCGTCGGCGAGCAGCTGCAACGTCGGGTAGACGGAGCCGGCACTGGGCTTCCAGCTACCCCCGCTGCGCTCTTCGATTTCGCGGATGATCTGGTATCCGTGCATCGGGCGCTCCGCGAGCAGGGCCAGTACGGCAGTGCGCACTTCGCCCCGTCCCGCACGCGTTGCCGGGCGCTTCCCGAAACGTGCTCGCAGCTCTTCAACGGCCTGCCACATGCCGTCCATGTTGTTGCCGTCGAATCCACCTGACGGGTATGAATTACGCATTTTGGTCTCCTTCGGG
>JBBSRM010000351.1:0-2145 GCA_038243055.1 Actinomycetales bacterium | reverse complement strand
GGGAGGCCTCGGTGTACCAGGAGGGGACCACTGCGTTGCCCCACCAGTCACGACGCTGGTTGTCGTGCACATCCCAGGTGATCGTGGGGTTGTCCGGATCCCCGGTGTAGTAGTCCTGCGTGTAGATCTCGATCCGGTGGTCATCCGGATCCAGGATGTACAGGTAGAACGCGTTGGAGACCCCATGACGGCCAGGGCCGCGCTCGATCCGGTCGGAGATGCGCAGGGCGCCCATCTTGTCGCAGATCTGGATGATGTTGTGCTTCTCGTGGGTGGCGAAGGCGACGTGGTGCATACGCGGTCCGTCGCCACCGGTCAGGGCGGTGTCATGCACTGTCTGCTTGCGGTGCATCCAAGCGGCGTAGGTGACCCCGTCGGAGTCCTGGATGTCCTCCGAGACGCGGAAGCCCAGACCCTCGAGGTATTCCCGGCCTCGCTGCACATCGGGGGTGACCTGGTTGAAGTGGTCCAGACGCACCAGCTCGCCTGCGGAGTAGAGGTCGTAGCGCTGGTGCAGGCGCTCGACGTGGTCGACGTCGTAGAAGAACTCGTAGGGGAAGCCCAACGGGTCCTCCACCCGGACCGAATCGCCGATGCCCCGGACGAACCCGTCCATGCGGCGTTCGGTGCGGCACCCCAGTTCCTTGAAGTAGGCCTCCGCGGCGTCGACCTCGGCCGGGGACTTCACCCGGTAGGCGAAGGCGGCGACGGCGGCCACCGGGCCCAGGGTCAGCACCAGGTTGTGGTGGATGAACTCCTCGAAGGAGCGCAGGTAGATGGCGTGCTCGTCCTCGTAGGTGACGTGCAGCCCCAGCAGGTCCACGTAGAACTTCCGGGACCTGGCCAGATCGGTGACCACGATCTCCATGTACGCACAGCGCACGATGTCCGGTGCTGGTAGGGAAGTGGTGACGGTCTTGATGTTCATGATGATTCCTTAGGGTGTGGGATGCCCGGCAGCGTCATTGCTGTCGTTCAGGCGCCGAACTTGGGGGTGTGGACCTCGCCGAGCGTGATGTGCACAGCCTGCTGGTCGGTGTAGAAATCGATCGAACGGTAGCCGCCCTCGTGGCCCAGGCCCGAGGATTTCACCCCGCCGAAGGGGGTGCGCAGGTCGCGGACGTTGTGGCTGTTCAACCACACCATCCCGGCCTCGACGGCCTGGGCGAAGTTGTGGCTGCGCTTGAGGTCGTTGGTCCACACGTAGGCGGCCAGCCCGTACTTGGTGTTGTTCGCCAGTTCCAGCGCCTCCTCCTCGGTGTCGAAGGGAGTGATCGCCACGACCGGTCCGAAGATCTCCTCCTGGAAGATCCTCGCGTCGGGGGCCACGTCAACGAAGACCGTCGGGGCGATGTAGGAGCCGTTCTCCTGGCCGTCGGGAAGCTGCTCGGGGCGCCCGCCGCCGGCAACGAGCCGGCCCTCGGTCTTGCCGAGCTCGACATAGGACATGACCTTGTCGTAGTGCTCGGGGTGCACGAGCGCACCGACCTCGGTGGCGGGATCGTGGGGGTCGCCGACGATGATGTTCTTCGCCCGGGCCGCGTAGGCCTCGACGAACTTATCGTAGATGCCGCGCTGGACCAGGATCCGCGAACCGGCGGTGCAGCGCTCGCCGTTCAGGGAGAAGACCCCGAAGACGGTGGAGTCGATGGCCGCGTCGAAGTCGGCGTCGTCGAACACGATGGCGGGGGACTTGCCGCCGAGTTCCATGGACATGCCCTTCAGGCCCTCCGCACAGTTGCGGAAGATCGTCTGGCCGGTGGTGGATTCGCCGGTGAAGGAGATCAGCGGGACCTCGGGGTGCTTGACCAGTGCGTCCCCTGCCGATTCGCCGAAGCCGTTGACCAGGTTGAAGACGCCTTCGGGCAGGCCTGCCTCTTCGAAGATCTTCGCCCACAACGAGGCCGAGAGCGGAGTGAATTCGGCGGGCTTCAGGACCACGGTGCAACCCGAGGCGATCGAGGGGGCCAGCTTCCAGGATTCGAGCATGAACGGGGTGTTCCAGGGGGTGATGAGCCCGGCGACGCCGATCGGCTTGCGGTTCACGTAGTTCAGCTGTGCCCCGGGGACCTTCAGCGCATGATCGTGCTGGGCGACGATCAGGTCGGCGAAGAAACGGAAGTTCTCGGCGGCGCGCTGGGCCTG
>JBBSRM010000350.1:0-2148 GCA_038243055.1 Actinomycetales bacterium | reverse complement strand
CGCGCGAGGTCATGGTCGAGGCCCTCGCCCAGGGCGGCACCAGCTTCGACGCGTTGTACGTCAACGTCAACGGTGCCAGCGGCTACTTCTCGCGATCGCTGAATGCCTATGGACGGCAAGGCCAGCCGTGCCCGCGGTGTGAGCAGCCGATCCGGCGCGAGCAGTTCATGAACCGCTCGTCCTTTTCGTGCCCGCGCTGCCAGCCGCGGCCACGCACGCGGTCCTGAGCCACGCACGGGAGGAACTGCCGGAGTCGGCGGCCAGGCGGACTAGTGGTCTTCCTGCGGGTAGGCCACGCCCAGCTCAGTGCGAGCCTGGTCCAGCACCCGCAGGATCCCGACGGTGTCGCCATGGGGCACGAGCGGGCTCTCCAGCAACCCGGCCCGCAGGCAGCGCTCGAACTCGGCCAGCTCGGGACCAAAACCGTTTTTTTCGCTGGTGATGCCCTCCTCGCCTGCGTCGGTCTGCACCACGATTGCCGGTGGGTCCTGGTAGGACGGCTCGACAATGATCGTGCCAGCCGTGCCGATGACCATGGCCCGCGGCTCGCCGGCTCCGGAGGAGGAGCAGAGGATCTGCGCGCTCGCCCCGCGCACATAGCCCCACTGCATCGCGACGGAGTCGTCGACACCGGTGGGCGCCAGCGAGCCGGTGACCTGGACGGTGTCGGGTCGGCCGAGGAAGAGCCAGGCGAAGGTTGCGGGATAGACGCCCAGGTCGAGCAGGGAACCGCCCCCGTTCGCCAGGTCGAACAACCGGTGGGTGGGGTCGTAATCGACTCGCACGGCCATCCTGGCCTGCACCGCGACGACGTTGCCGATGGTGCCGTCCTGTGCGAGGTCCATGGCGCGACGGATCAGCGGCTGGCACCGCATCCACATCGCCTCCATCGACAAGACCCCTCGGTCGCGCGCCGCCGTGAACACCTCATCGGCTTGAGCAGCATTGAGCGTGAACGGTTTCTCGCATAGTGCGGGCTTGCCGGCAGCGATGGCCAGCAGGGCGTTGTCCTGGTGGAAGGGGTGGGTGGTGCTGATGTAGACGGCGTCGACGTCAGGATCCTCGACCAGTGCGGCATAGCTGTCGTATGCCGCGTCCGCGCCGTGCTGGTCGGCGAACTGCCGTGCCCGCTCACCGTCGCGCGCGGCAACCGCCACGAGAGTGCTCTTGGCAGAGGCGGCGATCGTGTCCGCCATCGTGTGCGCGATGCCGCCGGCGCCGATGAAGCCCCATCGAATGGGCCGGCCCTCGAACGGATCGGCCTGTGGGGATGCCGTGGTTCCCGCCATGGCCTGAGCCTAGCCAGGCCTCGTACGATCAGGGCATGGAACGAGCCACCATCTATGTCCGCGGAAGGGTGCAGGGGGTCGGCTTCCGGTGGTGGGTGCGGGCTCGGGCGCTCGAGCTGGACCTCGTGGGATTCGCGCGCAACATGGCGGACGGGCGGGTCGAGGTCTGCGCCCAGGGTCCCCGGGACGTCGTCGAGCGGCTTGAGGGCCTCATCCGCGAGGAGCCGACCTCGTCCGGGAGGCCGGGGCACGTCCAGCGCAGCGTCACGAAGTGGCGCGAGTCGCTCGATGAGCTGGAGGGCTTCACGCAGCGGTGATGGCGAGCGGGCGCAGGATCAGCGGCCGCGGTCACCGGTGAACAGACCGGTAGGCGCGCCCACCAGGATCTGGTGATCGGTCGCGACCACGCGCTCGCGGCGAAGACTTACGGCACCGGGCCGCCCTTGGACGAGGGTGAAGAACTCGCCGCGATGCACCGCCGGTGGCCAGTCTTGAGCATGGCGCGCAGTCGTCCCCATGAGTTGGCGCGTCGATTTCCCCTTGCCGCCGTTGGTGTTCCCACGAGTAGCGTTGCTGGTGGCCGTCTCCAACGCATGCGGGAAGGCCAACGCGAGCGGCGACGAAGGCGAGGTCAGCACGGTGGACGCGCACGGTCGCAAAGACGCTGGGCTCGACCCACTGAACCCGCTGAACCCGCTCGAACCGCTCAACCCGCTCAACCCGCTCGACCCGCTCGACCCTGGTTGGGTGCGAGCTCGATCGGGTGCCGCGTTGCCTCTGGTTGTGGCTGGGTTCCTCGGCGTCGTGGCAGGTGGTGTCGTGGCCGCGATGACCGGCCCGTTGCACTGGGACCACGGGT
>JBBSRM010000349.1:0-2151 GCA_038243055.1 Actinomycetales bacterium | reverse complement strand
GTGTTGCCGATGCCCCATTCCCCGAAGATGCCCGAGATCAGCCGGTAGGTTCCGCCGTAGGCGTCGTTGCCGAGCACGATGTGGTCACCGGGGCGGGTGAGCGCCCGGATCAGCGAATCCTCGGCGGCCAGGCCGGAGGCGAAGGTGAAGGCGTGGGTTCCGTTTTCCACGGCCGTCAACTGCTCCTGCAGCGCATCGCGGGTCGGGTTGGTGCCGCGGCCGTATTCGTAGCCGTCGCGCAGTCCGCCGATGCCGTCCTGGGCGTAGGTGGTGGAGAAATGCACGGGCGGTACAACGGCGCCGGTGCGCGGTTCGAAGGCCTGTCCGGCGTGGATGGCACGGGTGTTGAAGCCGTTTCCCTGGCTGCTCATGGAGGTTCTGCCTTTCGCTGGAGTGGGATGGGTCAGTGGTTCAGGTGGTTCAGCAGGTCCTGCCGGGTCAGCACGCCCACGGGGCCGCCGTCGAGGGTGACCAGAAGGGCGTTGGCGTCCTGCAGTTGGGTGCGGGCCGCTGCGATCGATTCGCCGGTGCCGATCAACGGCATGGGATCCCCGACATGGTCGGCGACCGCCTCGGTCAGGGTGGCTTCGCCGGAGAAGAGCAGTGCGGTGAGTTCACGTTCGTCGACGCTGCCGACGACTTCACCCAGGCGCACGGGCGGCTCGGCGGAGAGCACCGGCAGCACCGAGACGCCGTATTCGTTCATGATGTTGATGACATCGCGTACCGATTCGCCCGGGTGGGTGTGGATCAGCTCGGGCAGGGCGGGTGTCTTCCCGGCCAAGACCTCGGCGACGGTCCCCTCCTCGCCGTCGGCGATGAACCCATAGGACTTCATCCAGGAGTCGTTGAAGATCTTCGCCAGGTAGCCGCGTCCGCCGTCGGGCAGGATGACCACGACGACGGCGTCCTCGTCCAGGTCCTTTGCCGCCCGTAGGGCCGCAACCACCGCCATGCCGGAGGAGCCTCCGACGAGCAGGCCCTCCTCGCGGGCCAGCCGACGGGTCATGGCGAACGAGTCCGCGTCGCTGACGGCGATGACCTCGTCGGGGACGGAGGGGTCGTAGTTGCCCGGCCACATGTCCTCCCCGACGCCTTCGACGAAGTAGGGCCGTCCGGTGCCCCCGGAGTAGACGGAGCCGTCGGGGTCGGCGCCGATGACCTTGACCGGGCCGGTGGCGCGCTCCGCCGACTTCTCCTTGAGGTAGCGTCCGGTGCCGGTGATGGTGCCCCCGGTGCCGGCGCCGATGACCACATGGGTCAGCTTCCCGTCGGTGTCGTTCCAGATCTCGGGCCCGGTGGAGGCGTAGTGGCTGGCGGGGGCCGCGGGATTGGAGAACTGGTCCGGCTTATAGGCCCCCGGGATCTCGCGGACCAGCCGGTCGGAGACCCCGTAGTAGGACTCGGGCGATTCCGGTGCCACCGATGTCGGGGTCACTACGACCTCCGCTCCATAGGCGCGCAGCACATCGAGCTTTTCGGCGCCGACCTTGTCGGGGGCCACGGAGATGGTGTGATAACCCTTCGCCTGGGCCACCATGGCCAATCCGACGCCGGTGTTCCCCGACGTCGGCTCGACGATGGTTCCGCCAGGCTGCAGTGCCCCGGATTTCTCCGCGTCCTCGATCATCTTCAGCGCAATCCGGTCCTTGATGGATCCGCCCGGATTCAGGTACTCGAGTTTGACCAGGATCGTGGCCCGGACACCGTCGGTGACCTTGGACAGTTTCACCAACGGGGTGTTGCCGATGAGCTCCAGAACGGATTCCGCGTATTTCATGGGACCGACTCTACCGCCGGGCCCCCGAGGTCCCCGGGTCCGGCGAAACCCGGAGTCATGGACCGCGCACCGCCCACCGGCTGGGTCTTGGCGCGCCGCGGTGGGATCATCGGGAGATGACCTCCACACCAGCTGCTGGCTACCCGGCATCGGCTGCCTTGCTGCGCCCGACCGGGCCGGTGGACACCCCGGAGGCCGAAGGAAGCTGGACCGCCCCGCGGGGATACGATCTGGAGACCACGCTGCGTGTGCTCCAACGCGGTACCCATGATCCGTGCACCCGCGTCGGGCAGGGGAAGGCCTGGTTATGCTTCGAGACCGGCGAGGGCCCGGCCACCCTGCTGGTGGTGGTGCATCGTAGCGGTGCCCAG
>JBBSRM010000348.1:0-2170 GCA_038243055.1 Actinomycetales bacterium | reverse complement strand
GAGCTTCGTGGTGTCCTCGATACTCAATCCCTCGGACACGTACCGCTGGTCGCAGTTTGCCCTGCGTTTTCGGCCCCGTCCAGCCAGCCGGCTTCATCCCGCCGACCGCCCCATCCAGACCGGCAATGCGAGGGCCCTAGTTCTGGGTATGGGACGCGTTGGCAAGGCGGCCTACGACGCGCTGGCCGGGGAGCACGGTTACCAGGTGTTGGGAATCGAGCACGACCCACAACGGGTCGAGATGTTGTGGGAAGAGGGTTACACCATCGTCGAGGGTGACGCCACCGATAACGACATCTGGGACCGCATCGTCCGCATCGTCCGTACCGCCTGCATCGAGGTGATCCTGCTCGCGATGCCGTCTCAGCACGCGAATGTCGATGCCCTGCGGCAGATCAGAAGGGCCGGGTACCGCGGCACGGTGGCGGGCGTGGCCACGTATTACGACAATTTCGCCGAACTCGAAGAGTGCGGTATCGACGCCATCATCCACCTCTACGAGGGCGCCGGAGAATCGCTGGCTGACCGGGCCGTGCAAGCGCTCGGCCACGCTGATTAGTCGATCTTCCAATACGCGCTGTCGTTGCTGCGGTAGTTCTCCACCATGATCACCGCGTCCTTCAGCGCGGCGGTCGGAACGTCGGCACACACCGTCGCCGTCAGCGACTGCCCGGGACGCAGCCTGTCGGCATCCAGCAGGTCATCGGCAGTGGTGGCCTCGCAGGACGTGTCGTCGTACTTCTGTCCGTTTTTCCCGACCAGGGTGAGGAAGGTATCGAGATAGGTATCACCTCGGTTTTCCCGGTGTACGTTGCGCCGAGCGTGATGAGTACGTACTGGCCCTTAGTCGGCTGCTTGTTGGACGAATCGGCGGCCAGCACGGCGCCGGTGGCGTCCTTGACGACTTTGGTGACGGCCACGCAGTAGTCACCCAGTTTGGCGCCTGCGCCGAGCGGTGCCGGGTTGCTCTTGGTGCCGCCGCTGCTCGCCCGAGCGCAATCAGGCGCTGCCGTCGAAGGGGCTGTTGTCGAGGTGGCGGCGGTGGCCGCGGTGGCCGCGGTGGTCGAGGAATGGTCTCCGCGGACCAGAAAGTAGCTGCCCACGCCGACCCCGATGAGCAGGAGCATGACGAGGGCGGCCGCACCGACAATGACCCCGGTCTTTGAGCCGCCCGGTTTGGCCGGCCGGTACTGGCCTGCGGGCGCCGCGTACTGGCCCGCGGGCTGCTTGTCGGACAACCAGAACTGCCATCCCTCCGGTGCGGGGCCCCACGTGGGATCGGGCTCCCAATCAGGCGGAGGAGTCCACCCTGCTGGTGGCTGTGGCCAGTTCGGCGGCGGGTTGAAACGCATCGATCGTTTCCATTTCGTCCTCGGCGAAGTTGCCTGAAGCAGCCTATCCGGCTGTCTCAGTCAGCCATCGTGTGACGACGTCAGAGCGGTTGGAGTCGAGCGAGAAGGGCACGAGGCTTCCTGACCTTCGAGTGTCCGAGGGGGGACTTGAACCCCCACGCCCGTTAATAGGGCACTAGCACCTCAAGCTAGCGCGTCTGCCATTCCGCCACTCGGACCGGGCACGGAGAACCAACCCCGTGCGCCGCGCAAGGTTAGCCGACGCGGATGCCCGCTCCCAAACCGCCTGGCCACAGCCGCTGGGCGCCAACCAGTGGTAGGAAGACGCAGTGGCACCCGCATCCGAGTCCAGGGCCGAGGCCGAGGTCGTCGACCTGGCCAGCCAGCTGATCCGCATTGACACCACCAACACCGGCGACCCGGCCACGCTGGTGGGGGAGCAGGAAGCGGCCGACTGGGTGGCCTGCCAACTCGAAGAGGTCGGTTACGAGACCACCCAGGTGGAGTCCGGCGCCCCCGGCCGCGCCAACGTCTTCGCGCGACTACCCGGCCACGACTCCTCTCGCGGCGCGCTGCTGGTTCACGGTCATCTCGACGTCGT
Organism: Actinomycetales bacterium; assembly: GCA_038243055.1. GTDB lineage: Bacteria > Actinomycetota > Actinomycetes > Actinomycetales > Micrococcaceae > Arthrobacter_H. The sequence goes on along the minus strand of JBBSRM010000348.1, from coordinate 217 downwards.
CCCCGCCGAGCCCGCCGACTGGTCGGTGCACCCCTTCTCCGGGGTAGTCAAGGATGGCTACCTGTGGGGCCGGGGCGCGGTGGACATGAAGGACATGGTGGGCATGATGATCGCCGTCGCCCGCCAGTTCAAAGCCGAGGACACCGTGCCGCCGCGGGACATCGTGTTCGCCTTCCTGGCCGACGAGGAGGCCGGTGGAAAGTACGGCTCACACTGG
>JBBSRM010000347.1:0-2215 GCA_038243055.1 Actinomycetales bacterium | reverse complement strand
TCAGCTAATGATTATTTGACACCACTCGAATATGAGTTAGGCTATAAATCAATTCACGAACTCGCGGCTTAATTCCGAGTCCACAAAAGCGGGAACACTCCACGTCGACCCACTCCCCCGGGCCCCCACGGCGGGAAGGCACTATTGGCCCTATTTTCGGTTGGCGTTAACAGGCATCCACGACGCTGGGCCAGACGACGCGCTTGCCCTTGCTTGTGGCCACTGCCCGGGCATGCGCCGCCCGCTCGATCGCATGGGTGGGTTCCATCTACCCGAAGAGGGAGAGGGCGGGTTCAACCGGTCGCCGTAACGTCCTCGATGATGGACGTGCTCGATGGGACGACCAGCTGGATGGACTACACCGTTGACGGGGCGGACGGCGCTGCGATCATCGGGGGGATCCTCGACCGCCGGGGTGCAGGCATTGAAGGACTTATGCCCGCCCCGGCTCACACTGACTTTCATACAAACTGAGGTTAAGGGATCATAGCGGGGTGACGTAGGCTCCGGCGATACCGCCGTCGACCAGGAACTGGTTGGCCGTGATGAAGGACGAATCATCGGAGGCCAGGAACGCGACGGCTGCGGCGAGCTCATCGGGTTCGGCAAAGCGGCCCAGCGGCACGTGGATCAAGCGGCGGGCCGCCCGTTCGGGATCCTTGGCGAAGAGCTCCTTGAGCAGCGGGGTGTTCACCGGGCCGGGGCACAGGGCGTTCACGCGAATGCCCTGACGGGCGAATTCGACCCCGAGTTCGCGGCTCATGGACAGCACCCCGCCTTTGGACGCTGAGTAGGAGATCTGCGAGGTGGCGGCGCCCATGACGGCGACGAAGGATGCCGTATTGATGATGGACCCCTTTCCTTGCTCCTGCATGTAGGGGATCACATGCTTACAGCAGTAGTACACGGAGGTGAGGTTGACTTCCTGCACCTTGCGCCAGGCCTCGATGCCGGTATTCAGGATCGACGTGTCATCCGGAGGGGAGATACCGGCGTTGTTGAAAGCGATGTCGACCCTGCCGTGGGCTTCCTTGGTGGCCTTGAATACGTTGATCACATCGTCCTCGTTCGTGACGTCCGTGCGCACGAACATGCCTCCGACGGATGCAGCGGCCGCCGCTCCCGCCTCGTCGGAGCAGATATCGGCTATGACCACGGTGGCTCCCTCGTGGGCCAGGCGTCTGGCGGCCGCCAGGCCGATGCCCGAGGCACCTCCGGTAATGACCGCACTGCGTCCCCGCAACCGGTTGGTCACCAGCCCGTCGTATGGGCCGGCGTTCGTTTCAGTCATAGGGTGCTCCTTAAGATGAGGGCCGCCGAGGCGTTGGGGCTGTCGTGCTGTCAAGGGTGGTGGTGCTCAGCCAGGGCAATGGTGGCCTAGTCGGTGGAGATGAAGACGTTCTTGACTTCGGTGAAGGCATCCAGCGCGTCGGGACCTAGTTCCCTCCCGAGACCGGATTGCTTGTAGCCGCCGAACGGCGCCGCATAACGCACTGAGGCGTGGGAGTTCACCGACAGGTTTCCAGCCTCCACACCGCGCGATACCCGCAAAGCACGCCCGACATCCGAGGTCCAGATCGACCCCGAGAGGCCGAAGTCCGAATCGTTGGCGATGCGCAGGGCATCAGCTTCGTCCTCGAAGGGCACGACGGCGACCACGGGTCCGAAAATCTCCTCCCGCAAGGACCGTGCCCCGGGGTCACTGGGCGTGAGCACCGTGGGCGGGAACCAGAACCCCGCGCCGTCCGGGGCAGTCCCCTGGAAGGCGACATCGGCGCTGCTGCGGCCTTCGCCGTCGTACACAAAAGTCGAGACGGTCTCGCGTTGGCCTGCCGAGATCAATGGCCCCATGTCGGTGGTTGCATCAGCCGGATCGCCCACCCGGAAGGCCTTGACCGCCGGTTCAAACAATTCGAGGAATCTGTCGTAGACGCTGCGCTGGACCAGGATGCGTGAGCGGGCACAGCAGTCCTGCCCGGCATTGTCGAAGACCCCACCCGGGGCGCTGGCCGCCGCCCTCTCCAGGTCGGCGTCGTCGAAGATGATGTTCGCGCTCTTGCCGCCGAGTTCCAACGTGACTCGTTTGACCTGCTCGGCGGAACCGGCCATGATCCGTTTGCCAACGGCAGTGGATCCGGTGAAGACCACCTTGCGGACGGCAGGGTGGGTGACGAAGCGTTCGCCCACTACGGATCCCTTACCCGGAATGACCGTG
>JBBSRM010000346.1:0-2268 GCA_038243055.1 Actinomycetales bacterium | reverse complement strand
GGCATTGCCCAGATAGGGGGTGGAGGTGAAGACGTCGACCTGGCGGAACTGGCGTTGGGGCATTGCGCCATGGTGGCACACCGAAGCCGGCGGGGGCGTCCCCGCCGGCTTCGTGACGTGATGTTCAACGGATCGACGGCATCACCACCGGTGGGCGACGTCGATGACCAGACGTGAGCCGGTCCCCGGGCCGTCCAGGATGAAGGTGCGGAAGGGCAGGCGGGCGCGGACGCCGAGCCCGAAGGATGTCTGGCCTTCGAAGCTGCCCAGATAGGCCACCTGGCCGAAGGTGCGGTAGTTGGAGACGTTGGCTACCTTCGTGCGGTGGGCGGGGGCGTAGGAGGTGCTGGCGGGCGAGGCGAGAAAGATCTGCAGGTCGGCGGCGCCGATCAGCGGCACGTGCTTTCCCTGGCCTTCGGTATGGACGGCGTTCACGTACCGGACGTCGTATCCCTTGACCTTGCCCTTCAGGTCGATGACGAGACGGTCGTAGCAGGCGTGCTTTCCGGTGCGTACCCCGGTGACCCGGGCCGACGAGGAGTTTCCGTGGGAATCGGCGAGCGAGCCCCAGGTGATGCCGCAATACGGTGATGCGGTGGTGGCCGAAACGGCAGGAATTGCGGGGGCCAGCCCCAGGCCCGCGACCAACAGTGCGCCGGCCAGGCCGGCTTTGATGGCCTTCATGATGGTTTCCTTCCAACTGTGCTGCGGTGGATGATGCTCCATGGTGCGCCCGAAGCCGGCCCGGCGGAAGAGGTTATTCACGTTGGTGCATAAATGTGATGCCGGGACCGGAAATCGAGGATGTCAGCACCAAAAGGCCACGGAATGGTGGCATTTTGGTCACAGGAACGGGCTGGATTCGTTCCTGGGTCGGCCGGATCACGAAAGGGGTTTTCGCTGTTCGGGAGCCCGGGAACGGACCCCGGAGACGTGGGTCGGCATCAGACCCTGGTAGGAGGAAACCCTCGACAGTTCATCTCAGCGGTTGATCCGCCGGACGCCGGTGGACGCAGAGACTGGATACATGCCTGAAAACACACCGATCTTCGAGGAAAAGACGCCGCATCCCGCCCCTGTCGTCCTCTCCGCCAACAACCTGGGAAAAGCGTTCGGCGCGACCCACGCCTTGGACGGTCTGGACCTGGACCTGCTGCGGGGGGAGTCCGTGGCCATCATGGGCCCCTCCGGATCCGGGAAGTCGACGCTGTTGCACACCCTGGCCGGCATCGAGGGCCCCGATACCGGCTCGGTGCACTTCCAAAATCCCGCAAAAGGCGCCGGTGCAGTGGACATCACCGCACTGGGCGAAAGCGCCCGCTCCCGGCTGCGTCGGGAGAGCTTCGGGTTCGTCTTCCAGTCGGGATTGCTCATCCCCGAAATCACCGCCGTAGAGAACGTTGCCATGGCCCTGATGATCAACGGCGTACCCCGTTCGACGGCGCTGCCCCATGCCGCCGAATGGCTCCAGGCGTTGGGCCTGGCGGGCCTGGAGGAACGTCGAATCGGCCAGCTCTCCGGCGGGCAGGCCCAACGCGTGGCCATCGCCCGCGCCCAGGTCACCGGTGCCACCGTCACCTTCGCCGACGAACCGACCGGGGCCCTGGACTCGGCCACCTCCTCCGAGGTCCTGGATATCCTGCTCCAGGCCACCATCGGGCGCGGGAACACCCTGGCCCTGGTCACCCATGACCAGGACGTGGCCGCGCGCTGCCACCGCGTCATCCACCTGCTGGACGGCAGGATCCGGCACGTCGCCGATGCATCGACGACCGTTCCGGAGGCCAGGGCATGAAGGCCTTTTCCCTGGCCTGGTTGTTGGGCCGACCCATCCGTGGGCGCATGGGCCCCCAGATGCTCACCGTCACCGCCTACGCACTGACCGCTACCCTGCTGCTGCTCGTGGCTGCCGGAGGACTGTCCTTCACGACCGTGAAGGACGATCTCAGTGGGCTCTACCTGGTGCTGGCCGGCATCGCCGTCGTCCTGCTGGTGGTGCCGCTGGCGGTCCTGGGGGCCGCGGCGGCGCGCCTCTCGGCTCGGTCGCACGATCAGCGCCTCGCCACCGTTCGCCTGCTGGGTGGCACCCCTGCGCTGGCCGCCGCGGTCACCGTCATCGAATCCGCTGCCGTCGCGCTCGCCGGAGTCCTGGGCGGTGTCGTGCTTTACCTGCTCTGCGCCCCGCTGGTCGGGTTGCTGCATTTCAGGGGCCGCGCGATCGGTTCCGGGATGTTCATGACTGCTGGTGTCGTCGCCCTCCTGTCCCTG
>JBBSRM010000345.1:0-2290 GCA_038243055.1 Actinomycetales bacterium | reverse complement strand
GCTCGGCGCGGCGGACAACGTGTCGGTCGTGATCCGCTCGACGGTCATCCAGCTGCTCACGCCGGACGCGATGCGCGGCCGCGTCGCCGCCGTCAACGCGGTCTTCATCGGGACGTCGAACGAGATCGGCGAGTTCGAGTCCGGGACGGTCGCCGGCTGGATCGGGGCCGTCCGGACGGTCGCGCTCGGCGGCGTGCTGACGCTCGTGACGGTCGGCGCGGTCGCGGCGCGGTGGCCGGCGCTGCGGCGCGTCGAGCGCCTCGAGGACCTCGAGCCGCCCCGGCCAGGCGCGGGCTGACGGCGTACCCCTCTCGGTATCCATGCTGCGATGCTCCTGTCTCCGATGCGCGGCGGAGGCGTTTCAGCGCAGCCAGTGGGCCCTACTGGCCCAAGTTGGAATCACTTAAAGTTTTGTTCTGTAACACGTTTTGCCCCTGATGGCTTTGGTGGGTACGATAAGGGTACGGCGTTCGGGCGGATTCTTCGTCCTGCGCTGAGACGCAGCCGGAGTCGGTACAGCGCCATGCGCTTAGGTGACCCGGCTACCGTCGGCTCCTCTGCGACGACATCCCCAGTCTGCCGGAGATTCCGGACCGAAGTCCGGGATGACAGCCTCGGGGTGGTTTAATGGGCCCAGCGACAGGCTGGTGGTTTGCGTAAAAGCTCGTGGTATAGCGCCAGGTACGTTTCAGTCATCACAGCCGACGAACAGAAGGTCTCTGCGCGCTGCCGGCAGGCGCCGCGGTCGATCGCGTCAACGGCGTTCATGGCGTTCACCAATCCGGGGATGTCCCCCTCCGCCACCAGGATGCCCGTCGCCGGCGTAACGATCTCCGGTGCCGCGCCGACCCGGTAGGCGATTACCGGCGTACCGCACGCGAGCGCTTCCGCCATCGTCAGGCCGTAGGGCTCTTCCCAAACGCTGGTGAACACGTAGGCGCGAGCCTTCCGCAGGCGAGGTCCTATCTCTTCGTGCGTGAGGTGGCCCAGATAGTCGATGTTGCCGTGGTGGAGGTGCGGTTCTACGAAGTCGGCGACGTACGCGGCGTCACTCACCGGGCCAGCGAGCAACAGCCGCTGACCGGAGTGGAGGCAGGCTTCGATCGCGTGGTGCGGTGCTTTTTCGGGGCACATGCGCCCCATCCAGAAGCAGTAGTCGTCCGCCGCTGCGTAGCTAGGCGCCCACTTTGTCAGGTCGATGCCGTTGTGGATCGTCTGGTCAATGGTCACGATACCCGAGAAATGCTTCCGCTGATGGTCGCTCACGGTGGTGACCGTCTGGTGCACCGCTGGCAACGCCCCGAAGCCAAGCCGCAGGTAGATGTCTGCGAGGGAATGGATCGATGTGATGAAGCGGGCGCCCAGGGTGTTGCCCAGCAAGATGGGAACGTGGTGAAGGGAATGGTTGTGGACGATGTCGTAGTCGGCCTCCATGATCCGGGCCATGACGTCGTGGTAGATCACGGTCTGAACGAAGGCGGTCTGGCTCATACCGGAGGCGGTGATCTTTTCGGCGTCGAAATCAGCCAGCACCGCGGCTTCCGTGCGCATGGGGACGAGCGGGAGCGTCCGGCAGGAGTCGGCATGGGCATAAAGGTCCACCACATGGCCTCGGCGGACGAGCTCGTGTACCAGCTGGTAGGTAACCGTCTCCAGCCCCCCGGCGAAGGGTTCGGCGATGGGGAAGTACGAATGAGCGATGATGGCAATTTTCATAGCGATAGGCGCACGTTTAGCCTGCTTCAAGTAGGCGGCTTACGAGGGGAAACGATCCGTCTGGTCGTACAGCTTTACTCTGTAGGATTGAAGGTGTAGCCGCAGTGCCGCAACCACCCCGCCGAGTCCCCCACGTCAGCGTTCAGGCCGCGGCGTCGAGCGCCTCGAGGCGCCCGGTCAGGCGCTCGCATCCAACATGGTCTCCGGCACCCGTTTAGCCGAGACAGCCGAACGCCGGGCAGTGGGCGACGAGCACGTCGGTCCCGAGCGGGATGCGGTCCCAGACCTCCGCGAGATACCTGCTGCCGCGGGGCAGGTTGAACGCCCGGTGGTTGAAGAGCGGCATCCACGGAGAGCCCCAGAAGGCGACGCCCGCGAGACAGGCGTCGCCGTCCATCAGCACGACGGCACCGGCATCTTCGGCGCGGCGGCACGCGCCAGAGATCGTGGTCGGTCCGTACCAGGCGCTGACGCCCCATTCCGGCCGCGACCCTTGCATCGCCCAGTCGTGGTTGCCGGGGACGATGATCTTGTGTTCGTGGGGCAGGTTCCCGAACCAGTGGCAGAAGGACTT
>JBBSRM010000344.1:0-2312 GCA_038243055.1 Actinomycetales bacterium | reverse complement strand
GGTCGTTAGCGGTTCGACGTCGAAGACATCCAGTGCCGCCCCGCCCAACCAGCCTTCGTGTAGACCGCGCAGCATCGCCTCCTGGTCCACGATCCCGGCACGTGAGGTGTTCACCAACAGCCCGTCGGGTCCCAGCAGGCGAAGCTCCGCTTCATCGACCAGGCCGCGGGTGCGTTCGGACAGCTGCAGGTGGATGCTGAGGACGTCGGCGGAGGCGAAGAGTTCTTCACGGCCCACGAGCCGGGCGCCGGCCGCTGCCGCCCGGTCCGCTTCGAGGTTCTGGCTCCAGGCGATGACGTCCATCCCGAAGGCCGCACCATAGGCGGCGATGCGTGAACCGATCCGGCCCAGTCCCAGGATGCCCAGCGTCCTGCCGGAGAGGCGGATGCCGACGTCTGAACCGTTTTGCCAGGTGCCGGCGCGTAGCGAAGCCTGTTGGGCCGGAATATCCCGCATCCAGGCCATGAGCAGTGCCCACGTGTGCTCGGGCGTGGCGGTGGTGGACCCCGCCGTCCCGCAGACCGTGATGCCGGCCCCGGTTGCTGCGGGAACGTCGATGGATGCGTTGACCTTTCCGGTGGTGACCAGCAGCTTCAGCCCAGGCAACCCGGAGATCACATCGGCGTCGAAGGCCGTGCGTTCGCGCATGGCGACGATGATGTCGAATCCTGCCAGGGCCTCCACGGTTTCCTGCGTGGTCGGCAGGGGGTCGTGGAAGACGACGATCTCGACGTCCTCCAGCGTGTTCCAGGGGGCGAAATCCAGGGCGACATCCTGGTAGTCGTCGAGGATCGCCAGCCGGTGGGCCGGACGGTCAGTGGGGGTCATGGGAGCGCCTTCCGTGCTGGTGGTCGTGTTCCCTGAACCCTAGCGCCGTACGTGGTCAGCGCGTCAGATGGCCAGACGTCCATTCTCCACGGTACGCCGCGGCCCCGACGTGAAGTGCGCGGAAGTGCCGGTTGCCGAATACGATGGCGACATCATGAAAAAAACTCGCTCCCTCGCCAAGCCCCTGACGTGGCTGCTGATCATTGCCCTGGTAGGAACCGTAGGAGCCGGTGCGCTGCAAGGCGTCCTGTGAACGAGGGAGTCGCGAACGACGGCGTTGCCGGTGCCGGTATCGCTGCCTCGCCCGTCGAAGCGCTGATCGAGCCGACCCGCCCCGTCAATGCCCGGTGGGTGACCGGGGCGATCATGGTCAACCTGGTCATCAACGTGGCGTTCTTCGCGCCCATCAACATCCTGATCGGGCTGCAGGCCACGACGATCGACGCCGGGAACAAGGAAGCGATCCTCACCCTGGTGACTGCCTGCGGCGCCGCCGTCGCCCTGGTCACCAACCCCGTCACCGGGGCGCTCTCGGACCGGACCACCTCCAGATGGGGTCGGCGCTCGCCGTGGATCCTTGCCGGAGCGGTGCTGGGCACCGTTGCGATGCTCTTCCTCTCGGGGGCCACGACCATCGCCGCCCTGGTGATCGGGTGGGCGCTGGTCCAGGCCGGCTGCAACGCCATGTACTCGACCATCACCGCTGCGGTCCCGGACCGGGTCCCGGTCTCCCAGCGGGCCTCCGTGGGCGGGCTGGCGGCGATGGGCCAGACGCTGGGCATCCTCGGCGGATCCGTCGTCGGGTTCGTGATCTTCGGCAATGTCGCCGTCGGATACTGGATCTGCGCGGCGGCCATCGCACTGGGCGTCATCCCCTACCTGACCCACCGCGATGATCCGGTCCTGCCGCCGGGGCACCATCCGCCGTTCCGGATCGGTGGGTTCCTGCGCTCCTTCTGGATCAACCCCGTGCAGCATCCCGACTTCGGCTGGGCCTGGCTGACCCGTTTCCTCATGTTCGTGGGCAACCAGCTGGTCATCGTCTACCTGTTGTTCTTCCTCACCGATGTGATCCACCATCCGAACCCCGCAGCCGGTGTGCTGGTCCTGACAGGGCTCTATGCCGTCATGGTGGTCATCACCAGCGTGCTGGCCGGGCGGTGGAGCGACCGGGTGGGAAAGCGCAAGGTCTTCGTCGCCGGGGCTTCGGCGGTGATCGCCTGCGCGGCGCTGATCATGGCGTTCTTCCAGGTCTGGCCGGCTGCGATGGTCGGCGCAGCGGTCCTGGGCATCGGCTTCGGCGCCTATCTTGCGGTCGATTTCGCCCTGCTGACCCAGGTGCTTCCCTCGGCGGCAGCCCGTGGCAAGGACATGGGGGTGGTCAATATCGCCGCCGCCCTGCCCCAGGTGGTCGCCCCGGCCCTGGCCCTGCTGGCGGTGAAGTTCCTCGGCGGCTACATGGCCCTGTTCGTGCTGGCGGCGAT
>JBBSRM010000343.1:0-2325 GCA_038243055.1 Actinomycetales bacterium | reverse complement strand
GTAGAGCAGCACGTCCTCGTCGGACTCGACGACCACCAGCGACTCACCCGCCCCCGCGCCGCCGAGGTGCTCGGCCAACCATGTCGTCGAGACGAGACGCTCGGGGTGGGCGTAACGAGCAAACTTTGTGTTGTCTTCGGGGGCGACAGGCATGGTGGCGCACCTTCCGGTAGGGAAACCGGTCAGAGGGACAGGGGAACGGAGCCATCTTTTCACGGCAGATCCCGGCCCGCTTGGCGGGTGTCGGGGCTCTCCTGCTGGCACGATGGTGCGGACACCAACAGAGAGGACTGTTCATGGGCATCTTCGATAGGGGCAAGGACGACCGCCGCCACGGCACGGAACAGCAGCTGGCGCCGGCCGCGAACGGGGACTCGGCCGGCGGGACCGCGCGCGTGGCAGCGGGGCTGATCGAGCGTCTGCTCGACGTCGGCATCGACGGGGCCGGACCGTTCGACTCGGCGCAACAGGTCGCGGACGTGGCCACGAGCGAGCAGCCCGACGCCGAGGCGGCTATCGACAAGATCGTGGCCTCACACCTGAAGAAGGCCGCCGCTGGCGGGTTCATCACCGGCTTGGGTGGCATCATGACCATGACGGTGGCTCTGCCCGCCAACGTCGTCGAGTTCTACCTCGTAGCCACGCGCATGGTGGCCGCCCTGGCTTCGGTCCGAGGCTATGACATCCGACGGGCGGAGGTGCGCTCGGCCGTCCTGCTCACCTTGGTCGGCGCGGACTCCGACGACCTGCTGAAGAAGGCGGGAGTCATGTCCACGGGTCGACTGGCCAACCTCGCCAGCGAGCGACTGCCCGGCCCGGCGCTCATGGCGCTGAACAAGGGTGTCGGGTTCCGGTTGGCCAGTCAGATGGGCAAGAAGGGCCTCACGCGATTCGGCAAGATGGTGCCGGTGGTGGGCGGCGCTGTCGGCGCTGGCGTGGACACCTACCTGTTGCACCGCATCGCCGACCATGCCCGCCAGGAGTTCCCACCCCGGCCCAGGGGACTGGAGCGCTGAGCACGCGCCGGCGGCAAACCGGTCGGAGATACCGGCCAGCGGTGTCAGGCCCCGTCAGCACGGTGGTCGAGGGGCTCCGGCGGCTCGATGGGCTCGATGGGCTCGATGGGCTCGATGGGATCAAGAGGCTCCGGGGAGTCGGCGGGCTCCGGGGGGTCGAGGGGATCCAGCGTCGCTGCGGGCTCCTGCGGCGCCCTTGAGCTGGGGGTGGCCGACGAGCGGGAATCTCGCCCGGGCGAGGACGCGGCAAACTTGCCGGCCGCGTCCTTGGCCGACTCGCCGGCCTTGGCGAGCTTGCCGGTGTACTTGCCGTGCGTCTTGTCGTCGACGAAGTGGCTGCCCTTGTCGATGGCCTTGTTGATCGTGTCCTGGTGCTCGCCGGCGAGCATGCCGGCTTTGTCCTTGGCCTGGTTCAGCGCGTCCTTGGCCTTGTCGAAGAAGCTCATCTGCACTCCTGATCGGTCGTCTGCATGGTGCGGTCGGTTTCCACAGTAGGCCAGCGCGGGTGTGCGTTGTCCACAGGCGCATCCCTGACGCGGACGGGGAGCGCCGGCGCCGGGCAAAGTCGTGTCATGACAACACATCTGCATCTGCGGGGGCCAGCCGATGTGCTCGCCGTCCTTCCCTACCAGCTCGGCTACCAGCCGGAGAACAGCTTGGTCGTGATCTGTTTGCGTGGCGGCCGGTGGGGCCTGATCGAGCGTGTCTTCCTCCCCCCGCCCGAGCACGTGCTGGAGGCTGCCGCCACGCTGCTCCCTGCGCTGCGCCAAGCCGCCCCCGAGATGGTTCTCCTGCTGGGTTTTGAGGAAACCCGCGGAGACTCGGTGCCCATGATCGACGCCATGGAGCGGGCCTGTCAGGGCGCCGACATCGCTGTGTCTGACCGTTTCACCGTGTCCGACGGCCGCTGGTTCAGCCCCAGCTGCCATGAACCGCAGTGCTGTCCGCCGGAGGGCAGGGTTGTGCCGGAGCCGGCTGATGTGCCGGCCGTGGCGGAGCTGGTCGGACTGGAGATAGCGCCTGCTGCCAGTCGGGACGCCCTCGCGGAGCGGCTGGTGCCCACCCGCCCACTGCTGACCCGGGCCATCGATGTGATGGCCACGGAGTGCACGAGGCAGTCGATCGTGGCCACGGCTCGCGGCCGAGGACGAGAGGCCAACCGGGGCATCGGACTGGACGCGTGGGCGCGGGTCCTGGCCGCGGACGATGGCGCCGTGCCCGTTGCCGATCTGCCTCCCCAGGAGCTTGCCCGTGCCACTGCCGCGCTGGCCGACGTCGACGTGCGTGACGGCATCATCGCCTGGCTGTG
>JBBSRM010000342.1:0-2331 GCA_038243055.1 Actinomycetales bacterium | reverse complement strand
TTTTCAGTCGAACGCTCTACCAACTGAGCTACAGAGCCTGGCATCATCTAGGCGATGATCACCGTGATCTTCCATTGACAACGGAAAACCAAAGCGACCCTGACGGGACTTGAACCCGCGACCTCCGCCGTGACAGGGCGGCGCGCTAACCAGCTGCGCTACAGGGCCTAGTTAACAAGGTTTGACCCTCGCTTCACAAGTCCTAAACTTTACCAGATACTTTCGCTCCGGCGAAATCAGGACCTGCTGGTACCCCCAACGGGATTCGAACCCGTGCCGCCGCCGTGAAAGGGCGGTGTCCTAGGCCGCTAGACGATGGGGGCCGGACGGCTGTCGAACATAAGAGTCCTTCAGCGACGTCATCAACTATAAGGCACCTTTCGTCTCGCGCAAAACCGTGCTCCGACCACCGTCAGGACGCAGTGGATAGAGTCGCCCCATGGCCTACAGCATGTCGAATGAAGATTTCGAGAACGCCGCCTCCGAGGCGCTGGGCAACATCCCCGAACGCCTGCTGGCCATGATGGACAACGTGGTCGTTTTCATCGAGGACAGGTACATCCCGCTGCCGGACGAAGATCCGGAGACCTCACTGCTGGGACTGTACGACGGCGTCCCCCTCACCGAACGCGATGACGGCTGGGGCGCCGGGGCCCTGCCCGACAGGATCATCATCTTCCAGGAGGACACCCTGGCGGCCTGTTCGTCCCGCGAGGAGGTCATCGCCGAAGTCCAGATCACGATGGTGCACGAGATCGCGCATCATTTCGGTATCGACGACGAGACCCTCCACCGCCTGGGCTGGGGCTGATCGAGACCTCCTCACGACCGGGAAATCCGCCTCAACGGGCCACGTATTTGCGCAACGCCGTGAAATCTGCGACGAAATGACACTGATGTTATTTATGATGATGGCGTGACTCGTGTTGCCACTGTTACCCATTTTCCTCTAGTCTCGGGTGAAGCAGTAACCGAACCGTGACCTGACGCACGCCCGAGCGGCTGGCGTCGGACGCTCGATTCGGTTCACCACTCGCAGTGAGGATTCGATATGGCCAAGGGCCAATTTCTGGGCGTAGCCACGTGCACGGTCGCCTTGATCGGGGGAACCCTGATGACCGGGGGCGCAGCAACGGCTGCACCGATCGACACGACCATCAACAGCTCCGCCTTCGGCAACACGTTCGCCGCTACCGTCCCCACGGCCCGCACCCTGCCCTCCAAGGCCGAGGTCACCGCCGCCAAGAAGGACCCCGCAGCCTTGAAGGCCATGGTCTCCAGCATCGAGGACCTCATCGGGGATTCGACCCGGGACCTGACCGATGCCGAGGCCTCCGCGGCCAACGGCCAGGACGCCTACGAGACCACGTCCCAGACCCTGGCCAAGCGCAACGAGGCAGCCGATTCGGCCCGCACGGAAGCAGCCCAGGCCACCAAGTACTACGACTCGGTGAAGAAGCAGGTCGGACAACTGGCCAGCGACCTCTACCGCAACGGTGGGGTCAACCCCGGCATCACGTCGCTGGTGAACGATTCCGAGCATAATGACGTGCTGTACAAGGCCGCGACGATGAACACGCTGGCCACCAACCGATCGAATACGCTCACCACTGCCCAGCAGGCCGCCTCGCTATGGGCCGACTGGCAGAACTACGCGGACGCTGCCGAGACGGCAGCCACCGATGCCGCCGACGCGAACGAGACGGCCCTCCAGGCCGCCGAGCAGACCCGTACGGCCTATGCGGACCGCGTCACGGACCAGAAGAAGCTGCGCAGCGAACTCATCGGCCAGCTCGCCTACCTCCGCGACACCGAACGTGCCGACGAAGCCAAGCGCATCACCGTGCTGGAAGACGCCCAACGCGAAGAGCGCCTCGAGACCGAACTCTCCGCCGCGCCGACCAAGCCCGCAGCTCAGGAACCGGCCGAGGAGCCACAGGCCCTGGCAGCTGCTCCGGCGGCAGTACCTGACGAGGCAACGGGCAACACGTCCCTGGCACCGGCTCCCCAGCCGAAGACCAAGAAGTCCAGCCAGGCCTCGGTGGCTGCCGAAGCCCCGGCCTCGGAGCCGGCCTCGGAGCCGAAGCCAGTCGCCGCTTCGACCCCGTCGCCGGTGAAGGCCGCGCCAGAGGAGCCAGCCAGGACCGAGACGCCGAAGCCCAAGCCCAAGCCGGCAGGCGATTCCACCCCGAAGCCCGCCCAGTCGAAGTCCACGACGGCGCCGGAGAAGGCGCAGGCCTCCTCACAGGCAGAAGGACGGTCAGAAGCTCGGGCAGCCGAAAAGGCAGCCGCAGCTAAAACGGCCCGAACCGAAGCAGCGAACGCGCAGGC
>JBBSRM010000341.1:0-2384 GCA_038243055.1 Actinomycetales bacterium | reverse complement strand
GAGCACGACGACGGCGGGTGCCTTCTCGAAGAACGCCTGGCTGGCTTTCAGGGCCATGTCCTCGGCGCTGCCGCGGATCTGGCTGATGCCCGGCTTCGCCTGGGCCAACACGACGCTGTCCCGATTCGCCGGCGAATTGGTTCCGGTGGTTCCAGCCTCGTTCCCTGGATCGGTCGCCGTGCATCCGGACAACACCAGGCCCAGGGCCAGAGCGGCCGCCGTGGCGGCGCCCCCGCGCAGGGTTCTGTTGCAGGTGGTACGACGATCAACCAAAGATATTCACCGGTTTCACGATATCCGCATAGATCAGCAGCGCCCCCATGCCCAGCAGCAGGACGCCCACCACATAGGTCAGTGGCATCAGTTTGGCGATATCCACCGGCCCCGGGTCACGACGCTTGAAGACGCGGGCCACGAAACGGCGCAGGCCCTCCCACAGGGCGCCGACGACATGGCCGCCGTCCAGGGGCAGCAGCGGAATGAGGTTGAAGACGAACAGGGCGACGTTCAGGCTGGCGACCAGGCCGAAGAGCGTGGCGATCCGGTCCTTGACCGGGATCTCATCCATGGCGCTGACCTCGCCGGCGATACGGCCGACCCCGACGACCGACATCGGTCCGTTCGGGTCCCGTGGCGCCGAGGAGAAGGCCGCCTGGCCCACGGCAACCAGTCGTGCCGGCAGATCCACGACGATCCCGGCGACGGCCCGCACGTTCTGCCCCACGGCCGGCGGCACTTCGGACAGCGGAAGGGTCATCTGCACGTTCTCGGACCCCATGCCCACGAAGCCGACGTTGACCAGTTCGGAATTGCCGTTGGCGTCGGTTTTGACACGGCCGTTGATGTCCAGGGCCGGTTGCTGCGACAGCTGCGGGGTGATGGTCGTCTGGTGTTCGGACCCCTCACGCAGGTACGTGATCGGAACCGTCTTCCCGGCGTCGGCCCGGATCAGCTCTGACAGGTCGTCCCACTGCCATTCCTTGACCCGGTGGCCGTCGAAGGAGGTGATTCGGTCCCCCGGACGCAGTCCGGCTTCATAGGCAGGTGCCGCAGGATCACCGGCCTGGCAGTTCGTTGCCGCGTCGTCGCCGCCGCGGGCCTTCTGGTCGGCCTGGCTGACCACGCACTGGTAGACCTCGGAGATGTTGGTGGTGTTCTGGATGGAGCCGAAGCCGCTGAGCAGCACGGCGAACAGCACGAAGGCGATCACCAGGTTCATGAACGGCCCGCCGAGCATGATGATGACCCGCTGGTAGACCGGAAGCTTGTAGAACATGCGCTTCTCGTCGCCGGGTTGGAGTTGCTCGGAGGCTGCTTGCCGGACCTCGTCGGCGAGCTGGGTGAACATGCCTGTACTGGCGGCCTTCACCTTCCCGTCCACTGCGGTCTTCGCCGACGGGGGGAACATCCCGATCATCGAGATGTAGCCGCCCAGCGGGATGGCCTTGAACCCGTATTCGGTCTCCCCCCGCCGCCGGGAGAAGATCGTCTTGCCGAAGCCGATCATGTACTGCGGAACGCGCACGCCGAAGAGCTTGGCCGGCACCAGGTGGCCGACCTCGTGCAGGGCAATGGACACGGCGACGCCGATCGCAACGATCAGGACGCCGAGGATGAAGAGGATGACTGTCACAACTGTCCCCAACGTTCCTGGGCGCTCTTTCGTGCCCACTGTTCGGAGACCAGGACCGATTGGACACTGAGTTCATCCCCGACGATCGCCCCGGCGTCGTACTTCCCCACCACATCGGCGACGCAGTCCACGATGTCCGGGAAGCGGATGCGTCCGGCGTGGAAGGCCTCGACGGCTTCTTCATTCGCCGCGTTGTAGACGGCCATATGGGTGGCGGAGGCGTTGGCTGCCTGCTTGGCCAGGCGGATCGCCGGGAAGGCCTCCTCGTCCAGCGGCTCGAAGGTCCAGGTGGAGGCGCGGGTGAAGTCGCAGGGTGCTGAAGCGCCGGCAACGCGGGCCGGCCAGCCCATGCCCAGGGCGATCGGCAGGCGCATATCCGGCGGCGAGGCCTGGGCGATGGTGGACCCGTCGATGAATTCGACCATGGAGTGCACGATGGACTGCGGGTGGACGACGGCCTGGATCCTGTCCAGCGGGACATCGAACAGCAGGTGGGCCTCGATGACCTCCAATGCCTTATTGACCATGGTCGCGGAGTTGGTGCTCACCACCTTGCCCATCTCCCAGGTGGGGTGGGCCAGCGCCTGGGCCGGGGTGACGCCCAGCAGCGCTTCCCGGCTCATCCCGCGGAACGGGCCACCCGAGGCGGTGACGATCAGCCGGGCGACCTCCTCGGGGGTGCCGGAGCGCAGGACCTGGGCCAGCGCCGAATGCTCGGAGTCCACCGGAACCAGTTGCCCCGGCGCAGCGG
>JBBSRM010000340.1:0-2390 GCA_038243055.1 Actinomycetales bacterium | reverse complement strand
GATGAGCCGACGAACGACGGAGGATCCATGCCGCAACACACCCGGGGCCGCACCATGCATATCGGTGAATTGGCCGAGCGGACCGGCCTGTCGCTGCGCACGATCCGGCACTACGACGAAGTCGGCCTCTTGCCGGCGAGCGCCCGGACCGAAGGCGGCTTCAGGGTCTTCACGGAGACGGACTTCGACCGCCTGATGCATATCAAGGCCATGAAACCGCTGGGGTTCAGCCTCGAGGAAATCACCGAACTGCTCTCCGTCGTCGAGGAGCCCGCAGCCGAAGCCCAGCGGGCCGAGCGGGCCCGACACTTCCTGGCCCGTGCCCGCCACGAACGCGAGAAGCTGGCGGGCTATCTGGCCCAGGCCGACGAGCTCATCGCCGAGCTCGAGTGCCTCGCTGGCGGCTGAACACCGCCAACGGAGCGCAACCCTACCCTCACGTTAGGGTAGAGTTTCTTCCGGTCCGACGCGTGGCTTCGCCCGCACGGACCACCCCGAACCTTCCGGTGTTTTCCCCCGGCCGCGCAGCGCAGCGCACCCCATGACATCCCAGCAGCATCCTGAACGCAGCACCGTGCCGATGACCCGAACGGAGGCCCTCGTGGCCATCGAAACCCCCAGCAAGACGTTGACCCCCGAAGAACGCCAGTCGGTCCTGCGCACCTTGAAATCCCCTCGCCTGCTCAAGACCGAGGTCCTGGCCGGCCTCGTCGTGGCCTTGGCGCTGATCCCCGAGGCCATCGCGTTCTCGATCATCGCCGGGGTCGATCCGCGCGTCGGCCTGTTCGCCGCCTTCACCATGGCCGTCACCATTGCCTTCGTCGGTGGGCGTCCTGCAATGATTTCCGGTGCCACCGGTGCCATCGCCCTGGTGATCGCCCCGCTGGTGGCCAGTCATGGGACCGACTACTTCATTGCCGCCGTGCTGCTGGCAGGGGTCCTGCAGATCGTGTTGGCGGTGCTCGGGGTGGCCAAGCTGATGCGGTTCATCCCCCGCCAGGTGATGGTCGGTTTCGTCAACGCCCTGGCCATCCTGATCTTCTCCGCCCAGGTCCCCGAACTGCTCGGTGTTCCGTGGCTGGTCTACCCGCTGGTTGCCCTAGGGCTGCTCATCGTCTTCGGTCTGCCGAAGCTGACCACCGCGGTTCCCGCACCGCTGGTCGCCATCGTCGTGATCACCCTGATCACCGTGCTGAGCGCCATGGCCGTGCCGACCGTGGGCGACAAGGGCGAGCTCCCCGACTCACTGCCTGGCCTGGTCTTCCCGAACGTCCCGTTGAGCTGGGAAACCTTGCAGATCATCTTCCCGTTCTCCCTGGCCATGGCCTTCGTGGGGCTGCTCGAATCGTTGATGACCGCCAAACTCGTCGACGATGTCACCGATACCCGCTCGAGCAAGACCCGCGAGTCCTGGGGCCAGGGCGTCGCGAACATCGTCACCGGCCTCTTCGGTGGCATGGGCGGGTGCGCCATGATCGGCCAGACCATGATCAATGTGAAGGCCTCCGGCGCCCGGACCCGCATCTCCACGTTCCTGGCCGGGGCCCTGCTGCTGGTCCTGGTGGTCGCCCTGGGCGACATCGTGGCCCTGATCCCCATGGCCGCCCTGGTAGCCGTGATGATCTTCGTGTCCGTGGCGACCTTCGACTGGCACAGCATCAAACCCTCCACGCTGCGCATGATGCCCAAGAGCGAGACCACCGTCATGGTCGTCACTGTGATCGGCACCGTGGCCACCGACAACCTGGCCATCGGCGTCGGCGTCGGCGTACTCACCGCCATGGTGCTCTTCGCCCGTCGAGTCGCCCACTTCGTCACCGTCGACCGCGATATCGAGGAGCACGACGGCGAACAGCTCGCCACATACCGGGTCCACGGCGAACTGTTCTTCGCTTCCTCCAACGACCTGTACACCCAGTTCGACTATGCCGGCGATCCCGACCAGGTGGTGATCGACCTGAATGACTCCCACCTCTGGGACGCCTCCACCATTGCGGCGCTGGACTCCATCACCGAAAAATACGAGAAGTACGGCAAGACAGCCTCGGTCCAGGGGTTGAACACCGCCAGCCTGGAAATGCGCCGGCGCATGGCGGGCAAGCTCGGGGGGTAGTCGGCACACGTCATAAAGTAGTTGCCTCACGCAATTATTGGCTCGTATCGGAGGGCCGGTCTAGGGTCGGATCACGCATTCGCCGGGAGGCGATGCCACCCGCTACGGCCAGGAGGTCCCGATGCCCGCTGCATCAACGGTTTTCAAAAACGCCCATGTGTTCGACGGCGAGGATTTCCTCCCCGAACCCGCCGACGTCGTCTTCGTTGACGGGAAGGTCGCCGCCGTCGGGCGCGGTGCCGGTGATGCCGAGCGACATGCTTCGGCCACCGTCATC
>JBBSRM010000339.1:0-2397 GCA_038243055.1 Actinomycetales bacterium | reverse complement strand
TCGCTGGGCTTCCCGATCGGCGTCTCCGCGGCAGCGGACCACCCCACGCATTCCGCCCGGAGGGTCAGCATCATCTCGATCTTCGGTTACATGGCGTTCCTGGTCGGCCCGCCGGTACTCGGACTGGTGGGCGAACACCTGGGGATCCTCAACGCCTTCTATCTCGTGGCGTTGATGCTACTGCTCTCGTTGCTGGTCGCACCGCGCGCCATGCGCGCCTCACCGCGTTAGCGGCGCCGCGGGCTCAGGCGTCCAGATCGGCGAACCACTGGGCCAAGGGCAGGTCGCCGTCGCAGAACTTCAACGTCCGTCCGATGGTCAGCGGTTGCACCAACGACTCGGCAATGGCCCAGGCGACGTTGGCCCGTGAGGTCGAGGTATCCCTCGAGATCGGATGCTCCAGCGGGGTCACCTTCCCGGTCGCCGGTTCCAGCGTCAGCGCACCCGGGCCCAGGATGGTCCAGTCCAACGAGGATTTGCGCAGATGCTCATCGGCGGCGATCTTGGCCGCCTGGTAGGAGTAGAAGGGGTCGTCGAGCGGCTTCAGGTATTGGGTGTCCGCCGTCGCGAAGGAGACCATGACGAAGCGTTGGACGCCGGCGGCGATGGAGGCGTTCATGATGCGGATGGCCGCGTCGCGGTCCACGGCGTAGGTGCGGTCGGCGTTACCGCCACCGGCCCCGGCACTGAACACGACGGCGTCGTACCCTGCCAGTAGCGGCTCCAGTTCGGGGCCCTGCGCCTGTTCGATGTCCAACACCAGCTCGGTGGCGCCGGCGGTGCGGACCTCTTCCGCATGGTCCGGATTGCGGATCACCGAGGTGACTTGGTCACCCCGGTTGGCCAGTTCGCGGGTCAGCAACAGGCCGACCTTTCCGTGGCCGCCGATCACAATGATCTTCATGGGTAGCTCCTGGGGGTTCGAGGTGGTGATCAGTGACCGAAGACCATCGGATCGACCGGGTCGTCACCGGTCCCGTCGAGGGCGTCGATGGCGGCCATCTGCGTGGCGTCGAGTTCGAAACCGAACACATCGATGTTGCTGGCCATCCGTCCGGGATCCTCTGACTTCGGGATCGGTGAGGCGCCGTGTTGCAGGTTCCAACGCAGCACCACCTGGGCGGGGGTCTTCTGGTGGGCCGTGGCGGCTTCGACGACCGGCGGTGCCTCCAGGACCCCGCCCCGGGCCAGCGGAGCCCAGGCCTGGGTGTGGATGCCGTGGCGTTGGTGGAAGGCAATGTCCTCTTCGCGCAGCCAGAGCGGGGAATGCTGGATCTGGTTCACGTCGGGCACCACGCCGGTGGCGTCCATGAGTTCGGTCAACTGGGACTGGGTGAAGTTCGAGGTGCCGATCGCCCGGACCTTGCCCTTGGACAGGAGCTTGACCAGTCCCTTATAGGCGTCGACGTAGGTGCCCTGCTCCGGGTTCGGCCAATGGATGAGCAGCAGGTCGATGTAGTCCACGCCCAGCTGTTCGATCGAATGCCGCCACGCCTGGCGCACCCCGTCGAAGGAATGCCACTCGGCGTTGAGTTTGGTCGTCACGAACAACTCGCTGCGGGCCAACGGGGAATGGGCGATCCCCTGTCCGATCCCTGCCTCGTTGCCGTATTTCTCGGCGGTGTCGATCAGTCGATAGCCGGCGTCGATGGCGTTGCGCACGGCAGCGCCGGCTTCCGTATCGTCCATCGTCCAGGTACCCAATCCGATCATCGGGATCTCGGCACCATTGGCGAGCTTCTGCAGGGGAACTACTGCTGGGTTCTCTGACATTCATTCATGCTAGCTTGCCGCGTCGTTTCCTGCCCGGGCCCCGGCCAACGATTTCCGTACGACGCCGGGGCCCTGCTGCCGCCGATAGGCTGGGGTGATGGATACCAGCCACTCCCCTGCGCCCCGCAACGACGCCATCGGCGAGCACCTCGACGTCGAGGCACTGCTCTTCGACCTCGACGGAACCCTGATCGATTCGACCCGGGCCACCGAGAGCTGCTGGCAGGAATGGTCCGATCGGATGGGGTTGGGCGAGCACGGCCAGCACCCGCACGGGGTCCCCGCCCGCGACGTCGTGGCAGAACGGATCGAACCGGCACGCCGGAGGGAGGCGTTGGCGCTGATCGAAGCCCTGGAGGTGGAGCAGAAGGAAGGCATCACGATCAAGGACGGTGTCGCCGAACTGCTGGCGGCGCTGCCGTCACGACGATGGGCGATCGTCACCTCCTGCACGGCGGAACTGGCTGCCGTGCGGTTGGCGGTGGCAGGGATCGAAGCCCCCGTGGTCCTGGTCTCCGCCGACTCGGTGGCCCACGGAAAACCCGACCCCGAAGGCTACTTGGCTGCCGCGGCCGCCCTGGGCGTGGACCCGCAGCGGACCCTGGTCTTCGAGGATGCCCCCGC
>JBBSRM010000338.1:0-2401 GCA_038243055.1 Actinomycetales bacterium | reverse complement strand
TCCGCTGTGACGACGATGGTCGCCATGGTGCTTTGGGCCGTCAACGCCCCGATCTCCCCGGCGGTGGTCGTGGCCGGGGGAATCATGTTGCTCTTGCCCTCATCGAGATTCGTTTCGGCCGTGCAGGATGCGATCAACGGCTTCCCCGTCACCGCTGCCGGACGTTTCTTCTCCTCGTTGCTGATCTACGGTGCCATCATTGCCGGAATCACAGCGGCCCTGGTGGCCGGAAGCCTGCTGGGAATGCGCCGTCTGGATGTGGCCAATATCGACCAAGTCGCCTATCCGAAGGTGTTCCTGGGGTTCCTGGTCATGGTTGCAGTGTTCTGCGTGGCCATCTTCGAACAAACGGCCCGCAGCCTGCTGCTGCCGACGGCCGCGGTGGCCGTGACGGGCTACGTGGCCTATGAATTGGCGGCATGGGTCGGGGTCGGGAACCGGATGACTCCCGCCGTGGCCGCCGTCGTGATCGGAGGCGTCGGGCGGTGGGTGGCCATGAAGATGACAGCGCCGCAATTGGTGGTCGCCGTTCCGGCAGTGACCTTCCTTCTGCCTGGTCTGACGATCTTCCGTGCCATGTACGGCATCACGATCGACTCCGGAGACATATCGGTGGGGCTGATCGAGATGTTCAACGCCTTCACCATCATCCTCGCCGTCGCCGGCGGGGTGGTGCTTGGCGATACCGTGGCCAGGCCCTTCACCAAGGGCTGGATCACCCACGAACGGCGGCGCATCCGTCGCCGGTAGGGCACTGCCTATAATCCCGGCAGGGGGCCCATGGCGTCGGTGGCCGGCGCCCCGGACCTAGCGACTGGGCGGACGCCGTCGGCGGCAGGCAAGCGCCAATCGACGGGGTCCGCACCCTGGGCGGTGAGCAGTTCGTTGGCCCGCGTGAAGGGACGCGAGCCGAAGAAGCCGCGCCGTGCCGACAACGGGGAGGGGTGCGCACTGGTGATCACCGGCGTCGTACCCAGGAGTGGTTCGAAGCCCTGGGCGTGCCGGCCCCACAGAATGGACACCAGAGGGGCCCGGCGTGAAACCAGGGCGGTGATGGCCGCGGTGGTGAATTCCTGCCATCCCAGCTTCCTATGTGATCCGGTGTCACCGGCGGCCACCGACAGGATCGGGTTCAACAGCAGCACCCCCTGCTCGGCCCAGGGGCTCAGGTTCCCGGTGGCGGGGAACGGGTATCCGGTGTCCTGGCAGTACTCGGTGAAGATGTTCTTCAGGCTACGGGGCAGTGGGAGCACCGACTCGTCGACGGCGAACGCCAGCCCGATCGAGTGTCCCGGCGTCGGGTAGGGGTCCTGGCCGAGGATGAGGACCCTGACATCGGCCAGCGGCAGGTGGAAGGCGCGCAGCAGGTGTTCGGGGGTCGGCAGCACCTGCTCGCCGGCATCACGCCGCGCGGAAAGCTCGGCATCGATCCGGTGCAGCCGGGGCATCACCGGTGCCAGGGCCTGGGCCCAGTCGGGGGCCATTGGCCAGGGGGTTTGCTCCGCAGCTGTTTCCATGAGCCCATTCTGCCCGCCGGAACGCACCGACCGGCAAATGACATCGATGTAATTCGCCACTAGGATGGGGATGGGCGACCCCGCGTCAGGGCCATGCCCGGAGGCCGGAAGAGCCGGAGAAGCGACAGGTCAAGGAGGCGTGCGATGGCAGTACAGGCGGGCGAACTGGAGTTCGAACCCGACGAGGACAGCGCGCTGGACGTCCGGGACCAGCAGATCCTGGCCCTCGAACGCCAATGGTGGAAATACGCCGGCGCCAAGGAACAGGCCATCCGCGAACTTTTCGATCTTTCAGCGGCCAATTACTACCAGCTGCTCAACGCACTCATCGACACGGACGCCGCGCTGGCGCATGATCCGATGCTTGTCAAAAGATTGCGTAGACTTCGATCAACGAGGCATCGTGCCCGCAGCGCGCGCCGGCTGGCGGGCGAGGCGTAGGCCCGATTCCGGCAACATCCGCCGCTGCACCGAAGGAACCAAGGACTGCGATGACGAAGCACCCGAACGACGAGTTCGACAGGGTCCCGGAATTCACCGACCGCAAGGGGATCCACCGGCAAACCATTGCCGGTGCAGCCACCCGCCGCTCGCCTTTGGGCTGGATCGTCGCCTTCGGCATCCTGGCCCTGGTCGTCGGTCTCTTCAGCTACTTCGTGCTGCCGCAGCTGACTGGCCAGCCGGTCGCCACCCCGGCAGCAGGTTCCAGCTCGGCCAGCCAGTCACCGGCCCAGGCATCGGAGACCGCAGCGGAAAGCGAGGCGCCGGAGGAGTCGACGGACGATTCCGCAGCCGCTGAATCCTCTGCCGCCGCCGAATCCGCCGCTGCCGCGAAGTCCGAGACCGCAGCATCCGAGGCAGCGAAGAAGTCCAAGGCCGCTGCC
>JBBSRM010000337.1:0-2405 GCA_038243055.1 Actinomycetales bacterium | reverse complement strand
GCGATCGCCAAGACCTGCACCGCTGCGGCCGACGGCAAATACCGGATCGAAACCTCGATACTTCCAGCCGACGCCGCGACCCAGCGCGAACAGCTCGCCCGGCGTCTGGCGGCGGGGGACACCTCGCTGGACATCATGAGCTTGGACCCGCCGTTCATCCCCGAACTCGCCGAGCCCGGTTTCCTGGCCCCCGTCCCCCAAAAGACCGCCGAAAAGACGACCCAAAACACCCTCGATGGCGCCCTGGCCGGTGCGAAGTGGAAGGACGAGCTGGTCACCGTTCCCTTCTGGGCCAATACGCAGATCCTCTGGTACCGCAAATCCGTGGCGAAGGCCGCCGGGCTGGATATGAGCAAACCGGTGACCTGGGACCAGATCATCAAAGCCACCCAGGACGAGAAGAAATACATCGGTGTCCAGGGGGCCCTGGCCGAATCGATGACCGTCTGGGTCAATGCGCTGGTCGAATCCAGCGGCGGACATATCGTGCAGAACCCCGAGGCCTCCGCCGACGACGTGAAGCTCGGGTTGGAAACGAGGGCCGGGAAGAAGGCCGCCGAGATCGTCTCCACCATCGGCAAGGAAGGCCTGGGATCGCCGGGTCTTCCCACCCAGGCCGAAAACGAGTCGATGCTGCTCTTCCAGGGCAAGAAGGGCTCCTTCATGGTCAACTGGCCGTTCGTCTGGCCGGCAACCAACGCCAGCGTCAAAGCCGGCAGCCTGGATAAGTCTCTCGTGAAGGACATCGGGTGGGCCCAGTACCCGCGGACCGAATCCGACCAGGTATCCCGCCCGCCACTGGGCGGCATCAACCTCGGTGTTGGGGCGGCCAGCACCCATACCGACCTCGCCTACGAGGCCATAGAATGCATCGTCAAACCCGAGAACCAGGTCGAATACTTCGTCACCAACGGCAACCCGCCCTCGGATTCCACGGCCTATGATGATCCGTCGATCAAGAAGGCGTTCCCGATGGCGGCCACCATCAGGGAATCGTTGAAGCACTCGGCCCCGCGGCCGCAGACCCCGTACTACAACGAGGTCTCCACCGGCATCCAACAGAACTGGGCGCCGCCGTCCGGGGTCGATCCGAAGACGACGCCGCAGAAGACCACCGACTTCATCATCGCTGTCCTGCGAGGGGAGAGGCTGCTATGAGGCGCAGAAGCACCGACGGGCCCATCCAGTTGAGGGAGGAATCGCGATGAGTACCCCCGTGGACACGAAACCAAGCCAGCGACGGCGCGGCGGTACCGGCGTCGTTCTCTCCGAACGGCGCAGGGCCGAACGCCGGCTGGGCTGGATGTTGGCCGGCCCCGCCTTCGTGGTCATGCTCATGGTGACCTTGTACCCGATCCTGCAGGCCGTCTGGGATTCGTTGTTCAATTTCCGGCTCACCGCCCCGGATGACAGGAGCTTCATCGGGCTGCAGAACTACGGGGTCATCCTCACCGACCCGGTGTTCCTGCGCGACCTCGGTGTCACCGGGTTGATCACGGTCATCACCGTCGTGGTGGAGCTGGTCCTCGGTTTCGCCATGGCGCTGATCATGCACAAGGCACTGAAATCCCTGCGCGGGTTCGTCCGCACCGCGATCCTGGTTCCCTACGGCATCATCACCGTCGTGTCGGCCTTCGCCTGGTTCTACGCCTTCGACATCAACTCGGGCTTCATCAACAGCTGGTTCGACTGGCTTCCCGGGATCAGCGAGGACACCAACTGGTTCGCCGGGACCTGGACATCGCTGTTCGTGATCATGGCCTCGGAGATCTGGAAGACGACCCCGTTCATCTCGCTGTTGCTCCTGGCGGGCCTGGCGCAGGTCCCCGATGAGCTCACCGAGGCCGCGGAAGTCGACGGCGCCACCTGGTGGCAGCGCATGCAGCGGGTGATCCTGCCGAACATGAAGGCGGCGATCATGGTGGCCGTGCTCTTCCGGGCACTGGACGCCTTCCGGATCTTCGACAACGTCTACATCATGACCAACGGTGCCTACGGCACGGAAGTGCTCTCGCTGTTGGCCTATCGCACCTCGATCGGACGACTGGAGATCGGCCTCGGTTCGGCGATCTCGGTCCTGCTGTTCCTGTGTGTGCTGATCATCTGCTTCGTGGCGATCAAGTTGTTCAAGGTCGACCTCGCCGGAAACCAGGGAGGCAAGTGATGAAGAAGACCACCACGAAAACCCGGCTCATCTGGGCGGGCATCACGCTCGTCGTCGCCGTCTATGCCCTCTTCCCGGTGTTTTCGATCCTTGCCACGTCGTTCAAGGAGCCCAGCGACCTGTCCAACGGCAAACTGCTGCCGACCAACTGGTCGGGGGTCAACTACGAACAGATCCTCGTCGGCGACGCCCAGGGACTGTTCCTGACCTCGCTGCGCAACTCGATCGGCATCACCCTGAT
>JBBSRM010000336.1:0-2448 GCA_038243055.1 Actinomycetales bacterium | reverse complement strand
CGTGGGTCCCGCTCGATCTGCAGCCCCGGACGCCCCACGGCGGCTGATCGAGTCTGTTGCCGCGTCTCTGCCTTGCGCCCTCACTGCCCGCCAGATGGATATCGCACGGCTTGCCGCCGACGGTAAAAGCAATAAGGGCATCGCCGACGGGTTGGGACTATCCGTACGAACCGTGGAGAGCCACTTGTACCAGATATACTCGCGTCTGGGTGTCTCAGGGCGTGAGGGACTCGTCTATGCGCTCACCAAATCCAAGGATTGGTAGGAACTTACGTGGGGTTCTACTTAAGTATATTTGCGCGACGCAAGTACCAATGCTTCAAAACTACTGGTGAAACGGGCCGCGCATATGACTAGCATGAGCACCAGTAGTTAGGGTTGGGGCTGTCTTGGGGCAGCCTGAATCGAGTCGAACCGCTTTTGGGGAACGGATGTCGGACGAACATGGATACAGGCGAAATTTTTATCTTTGGGGATGATTCCCTGTTGGGGCGACGGCTTTTCGGAGAGCCAGGAATGGAAACCGAACCACGTAAGCATGCGAGAGCCCGTTTGGGGCGGGCCCTTGTCGGCGGTACATGTGCGGGTGCGTTGATTCGCGGGGATGCCGGTAGCGGCCGACGACTGCTGGCCGATGCCGCCGTACAGGAATATGCGCCCGGTCGCGCCAGCATCAATGTAGTGGGGACGCGGTACGGACGTGGGATTGCATACGGTGCCATCCTATTCCTGCTCGCGGGGCTTGAACCCCATGAATCCGGCTCCATCAGCGCCATCATGGCCGGGTTGACCCGGCAATTTGCGGCGCAAGGGAATGTGCCACTGGTCTTCATCGAGCATCCTGACGAACTGGACGGGCTCTCCGGAAACATGCTGGCCCAGCTGGCACTCCAGGGCAGCATCTTCGTCATGGTGATCTGCGACGAGCAGCAAGGGCTAGGTATCGATCTTGCTGCCCTGTTGCGTTCAGGCAAGCTGGTCTCCATTGACGTTGGACCACTGAGTTTGCCGGAGACGAGCAGCCACATGGCTGCGACACTTGGCGGTCCAGTATCGGAGCTGGCCGTGGGGACGCTTTGGTACGCCTCGGAGGGAAACCAGTTGTGGCTCGACGCACTGATTCACGAGTCCAAGGCCACCGGCGACTTGCGCTGCGAGGGAGGGTCATGGGTATTCGCCGGTGAGCGCGTGCCTCTGGGCGGGGCCGTGGGTCAACTGGCGGCAGGACGCATCTCACGGTTGAATGCCGAGGAAAGGCGGGTCATCCGGATCTTGGCCTTGCACCGGCGGGTTCCGCTGGGTCTCCTGAGGGAATCCTTTCCGGAGGCGCTGGATTCCCTGTACGCATCTGGATATGTCTTTACTGCGCCCTTGCACGCGGGCACGGCCCGGCTGGCCAGCAGGATGCTGCGCTGGACAATTCGCGACAGCAACGGTGAAGCGCGCCAGTTGGTGGAAAGCGACGTGGCCGACGAAGCCGAACCGGAGCGGACATTGTTTCTTGGCGAATCCGCAACGGCCACGGGCGCCGGGATCGAACATGGCTGCGATGCCGAGGAATGGGAAGTGCATCGGTTGGTAAACAGCGGGCGTTTCTGTGAGGCCGAAGGCGATGCTGAAGCCTTCCGCCCACTGCTGCATGCCGGACCCGCGTGTAACGGACTTGCCCCGACGCGCGGTTGGCCGAGCGCCGATACGTTGCTGACGCGTTCGGCCCTAGTCGGTCACAGGGTAAACATGGCAGGACAGTCGCGCTGGACCAGCGAACTGCAGGGCAACCGGGAATCGACTTCTCTGGTCCGTATTTCCGACAGCCAACGGTACCTGCTAGCAGCTCAGAGGGCCGAGACCGAAGCAGAGGGGGACGGCCAAGAAAGGGCGGTCTCAATGATCGGGCAGGTGCTCTACGAAATCAGGGCCCACGGATCCGTCAGTGGCGGCGAATCCGTCGTTGCCCCCCGCCAAGTCCCGGGACTGGTCAGATCGATGCTCGGCGCGCTCGTGGCGGCCGGCGCCTGGATCCAGGCCAGGGACGTGACACAGTCGATCCTCGCGGGAGGCTGCCCTCACCCGGAGGCGATCGCTACAGCTGGAACATGGGAGGGTTTGCTCGCTGTCTTGGATGCCGATGGGCAAACCGCTATGCGTTACCTGGAAACGGCCCTGCCGCAACTGGAAGCCACGGGAGACGCGGTGGAGGTGGAACTGGTTAGAAGTGCCTTGGCCCTGTGCCATGTCGAGTCCGGGCGGGGTACGGAGGCGGTCCGGCTCCTGCCGACTCCGGCTGGACGGGTTCAGGGCACCCCGGGCCCGGCACACGCGTTGGCAGTGATATTCCAGATCTCGGCCATGGCCCATTTGGAACCATTGGAGCCGCTGCGGGATCGTGTGAATGCACTTGTTGAGTTGGCCGGAGAATCGGAATCCCCAATGGTGCGGTTATTGGTG
>JBBSRM010000335.1:0-2453 GCA_038243055.1 Actinomycetales bacterium | reverse complement strand
TCCATGCCGAAGCCCTGCAGCCGGGCCGCCACGAGGGCACCGATACGGCCCAGACCGATGATGCCTGCGGTCTTCTCATAGAGCTCGACGCCGGTGTAGGCCGAACGCTTCCAGGCGCCGGACTTCAGCGAGGCGTTGGCCGCCGGGATCCTGCGGGCCAGGGAAACGATATGACCGACGGTGAGTTCGGCGGCGGAGATGATGTTCGAGGTCGGGGCGTTCACGACCATGACGCCGGCCTGGGTGGCTGCCTTGATGTCGACGTTGTCCAGCCCGACGCCGGCGCGGGCGATCACCTTGAGCTTCTTCGCCGCGGCAATGGCCTCGGCATCGACCTTGGTGGCGGAACGAACCAGGATCGCCTCGGCGTCGACGATGGCCTGAAGCAGCTGGGTTCGATCGGAACCATCGGTGCTGCGGATCTCGAAATCAGGGCCCAACGCCTGGACGGTGGCGGGCGAGAGTTCCTCGGCCAAGAGGACGACGGGCTTGGATTCTGACACGGAGGTGGCACCTTTGCGATCGACGGATGCGGTTCGGGGCCGGGGTTCGTCCGGTCCCGCGAACCCAGAATATCGTCCGGGCGCCGTCAGCCTCGTGTCCGAGTGCCCATATTACGGGCCGGTACACGGCAATGGCCCACACTGTTCGCACAGTGCGGGCCATTCGCCGTCGTACTCCCGAGGAGCCGGTTTCAGTTCCGGTTAGCGGGCGGTGACGCCATCGGTGTAGTCGTCATCGGTCTGGATCCAGGAGAACAGCTTGCGCAGATCGCGGCCGGTGGACTCGATCGGGTGGTCCTCGCCCTTCTTGCGCAGCTCCAGGAATTCCTTGCCGCCGGCGGCCTGGTCGTCCATGAAGCGCTGGGCGAAGGAACCGTTCTGGACGTCGGCGAGGACGGCCTTCATGTTCTCCTTCACGTCAGGGGTGATCACGCGCGGGCCGGAGACGTAGTCGCCGTACTCGGCGGTATCGGAAACGGACCAGCGCTGCTTGGCGATGCCGCCTTCGACCATCAGGTCAACGATGAGCTTGAGCTCGTGGAGGACTTCGAAGTAGGCGATCTCGGGCTTGTAGCCGGCTTCGGTCAGGACCTCGAAGCCGTACTGCACCAGCTGCGAGGCGCCACCGCAGAGCACTGCCTGCTCGCCGAAGAGGTCGGTTTCGGTCTCTTCGGTGAAGGTGGTCTCGATGACGCCGGCGCGGGTTCCGCCGATGCCCTTGGCGTAGGACAGGGCCAGTTCCTTGGCCTTGCCCGAGGGGTTCTGCTCCACGGCGATGAGGTCCGGCACGCCACGGCCTGCTTCGAATTCGCGGCGGACGATGTGGCCCGGGCCCGTGGGGGCGACCATGGCGACGTCGACGTCGGCCGGCGGCTGGATGTAGCCGAAGCGGAGGTTGAGGCCGTGGCCGAAGAACAGCGCGTCGCCGGCCACCAGGTTCGAGGCGATCTCATCCTGGTAGACCTTGGACTGGATCTGGTCCGGTGCCAGGAGCATGATCACGTCTGCTTCGGCTGCCGCCTCGGCGACACCGACGACCCGCAGGCCTTCGGCCTCGGCCTTGGCGCGGGAGGCCGATCCTTCGCGCAGGCCGACGCGGACGTCGACGCCGGAATCGCGCAGGCTCAGCGCGTGGGCGTGGCCCTGCGAGCCGTAGCCGATGACGGCCACCTTGCGGCCCTGGATGATCGAAAGGTCTGCGTCGTCGTCGTAGTACATGTCGGTCACGGTGATAACTCCTTGGTGCTATTCGGTATCTGAGTCTGGAAGTATTTTGGCGGTGTTCAGGCGGAGACTGCGCGCAGGGCGCGGTCCGACATCGATTTGGAACCGCGGCCGATGGCCAGGGTGCCGGATTGGACGATTTCGCGGACACCGAACGGTTCGAGGACGGCCAGCAGCGCATGGAGCTTATCCGGGGTGCCGGTGGCCTCGATGATCAGTGAGTCCGTCGCCACGTCCACGATGGAGGCGCGGAAGAGGTCTGCCGCCTGGGTGACCTGCAGCCGGGTGGCCGCATCGGCGCGCACCTTGACCAGGATGTGGTCGCGCTGCACCGAGGATTCGGAGGTCAGTTCCACGATCTTGATGACGTTGATCAGCTTATTGAGCTGCTTGGTCACCTGTTCGAGGAGGTCGCCTTCGGCGTCGACCACGACGGTCACCCGGGACATCCCGGGTACTTCGGTGGGGCCGACGGCCAGTGAGTTGATGTTGAACGCCCTGCGGGCGAACAGGCCGGCCACGCGGGTCAGGACGCCGGGGACGTCCTCCACGAGTACGGAAAGGGTATGGCGTGCCATGGTCCTAGTCCTCCTCTTCCCATTCAGGGGTCATTCCGCGGGCGATCTGGATCGCGTCGTTGCTCACGCCGGTGGGGACCATCGGCCACACCATGGCGTCGGCGCTGACGACGAAGTCGATCACGACCGGACGGTCATTGATTTCCAG
>JBBSRM010000334.1:0-2453 GCA_038243055.1 Actinomycetales bacterium | reverse complement strand
GCCACCCCGGCGTGCTTCCACTCTTCTCGAAGGCCCTGGTTGACGCGAAGACCTCGATGTTCATCTGGGCGGTGGCCATGCTGGCGGTGATGGGCCTGTATCTGCCGCTCTACCCGTCCATCGGGGGCAGCGAGCAGATGAAGCAACTGGTCCAGTCCATGCCTCCCGAACTGGTCAACGCGCTGAACTACGACCAGATCACCAGCGGTCCGGGCTACACCCAGGCGACCGTCTTCGGCCTGATCGGCTTCTTGCTGATGACGATCATGGCCGTCGGCGCCGGGGCTGCGGCCATCGGTGGGGATGAGGAGTCGGGTCTGCTCGAGCTCACCCTGGCCCACGGAGTGACCCGCAGCCAAGTGGTGCTCGAACGCGCTGCGGCCCTGGCCATCCGGGTCCTGCTCCTGCACCTGTTCATCCTGGCCCTGCTGCTGCTCCTCAAGGGGCCCTCGGAACTGGGGATCGACGCCGGACACGCGGCAGCCGGGGTGCTGATGTTCGCCCTGTTGGTGTTCCTCAACGGATCCTTCGCCCTGTTGGGCGGAGCCGTCGGTGGGCGGCGCATCCACGGGATCGGCGTCGGCGCCGTGGTGGCGGTGATCGGTTATGCGTTCAACGCCGTCGGCAACCAGAATCCCGACCTCGAATGGTTGCACGGCCTCTCGCCCTATTACTGGGCCTACGGGCAGTCCCCGCTGGTGGGCGGGGTGGACGTCCCGGCGGCCCTGCTGCTGGCAGGTGTGGGCCTGGTGTGCATCGGGTGTTCGGTGCTGGCGTTGAACCGCCGGGACATCCGCGGGGCGTGACTAGCCCTGGGTCGGGTCCGTGGGCTGCTGGTAGCCCTGCGGGGGGTTCTGGCCCGCGAAGCCGCCGGCCGCCGGGGCTCCCGGGTATCCGGCGGGTGCGCCGAAGGCGTTGCCGTGGGCTGCTGCGCCGCCATCGGCGTCGAAGCGAGCGCCCGCGGGGACGGACGGCATGATCATGAGGACCAAGACCACCAGGGCGCCGAGAATCGGCACCAGGATCAGCAGGTACAGGAGTCCGCTGAAGTTGCCATCGTGCAGACGACGGACGCTCAAGGCGATGGATGGGATGATAATGGCCAACCCGTACAGCGACACCAGCAGGCCGGGGATGGCTCCGCCGGCACCCATCTCACCGGTAACGGGGTCGGCGCCGGCCAGCCCGAGTCCGAAGACCAAGCCGTAGAGCACGGCGTAGATGATGGCGTTGAAAAGTTGGAAGAACCAGAACTCGCTGCGGCTGGCGCGACCGGAGAAGGTCGCGTACTTCTTGAAGAAGCGCTTGATGGCCTGGCCGAAACTGGCGCCATAGAGTGGCTGGTCCAAGGGGGCCTCGCCGTTCGCGGGCATGGTGACCCCTCCGGGGTTGCCGTAGGGGTTGGGGGTGCTGTTGCTCAAAGTTTCCTCCATCGAAAGTATTTCAGGTGATCAGGAATAGTCTTTCAGATGTGGCCTTGACATGCGATGGGGAGTACTCCCCATGTCGTGTCGTGTCGCCTCCCCTTGGTGGAGTGGCCTCAGGCCCACGCCACCACGAGCCGGGCGGCCTGGGCAGGAACCGAGAGGTCGATTCCGGTCAGCGAAGCGAACCGGCGCAAGCGGTTCATCAGGGTGTTGCGGTGGCAGAACAGCAGCTGGGCCGAGACGGAAACACTTCCGGTTTCGAGGTAGGTCCTCGCCGTTTCCAATAATCGTTCCCGCTCACTGGGGCCGCAATCGGCCAGTGCAGCTTCGACGTCGTCGGCCAGCCCGACACCATCGGACCCCAGCCGGGCCCGGGCCAGTCGCGCCCACGCGGTGTCCAGGCTCAGCGCACCCTCCTCCTGCGCGGTGGCCAGATGGGCGAGTTCCAAGGCCAAATCGCTGGCTTCGTGCAACGCCCCCACTCCCTTGACGTCCTCGACCAGGCCGCATCGCAGGGCAGAGATGCGAACCGTCGCTTCGTGCAGCGCGGAACCGGCCTTCGAACCGGCCGGCCAGAAGGCCAACAGGGCGTCGGCGAAAGGGTGCGTGAAGATCTCCGTTCCACGCTGTGCGGCTAGGGCGATGCTTACGCGCAGGGCGGCGGCGTCCTCGCCGGCCGCCACCGCAACACCCAGCCGGGCGCCCGGTTCCAGACCGAGCGCCGCGGCGGCTCGGTGGACGACGGCGTTCGGCGGTGGCGTTTCGCCGAACAGGGAAGCGACCAGTCCTTGCCGGACGGAGGAGGCTTCGGTGGCCATACGCTGGCGTTCGGACATGTAGGCGCCTTGGGTCTGGCTGGCATAGGTATCCACCACCTGCCAGACACTGTTCGCCCGGGCCACCAGCAACGGCGCGTCCGCGGTGGTGGACAAGGCGGTCAGCGCATCCCAGAGGACCGAGAAGTCGAGCCGGATGGCCGTCATCAGGGCATCGAGCGGGATATCGGCCCGGGCCCGGGACACCCCG
>JBBSRM010000333.1:0-2454 GCA_038243055.1 Actinomycetales bacterium | reverse complement strand
GAAACCGCGGGAGAGCAGGCCCAGAACCTGCACCTCGCGGGCGGTGAGTCCGGCGGGTCCTGCGGTGCGGCGGCCCTGTTGGTGTCCGGCGACAGCTAAGACAGCCTCGACGGCAGCTGAATCGAGTCGACCGGCATCGACCTCGTCACGGAGCCTGGCGGCAGCCTGTTCCGGAACCAGCGCAGGTCGATGAGGCCGGCGCTCAAGAGATCCGCGGTAACTGTCCGCGGCTGCGAGGATCCGTTGGGTCATCGGTAGGGCTGAGCCGCTGATGCCCCGCGGGTAGCCCGACCCATCCAGGCGTTCCCGGTGGATCTCGGCGACGGACGCTACGGCCTCCAGGCCGCGGACCCGACTGAGAATGCGTCCGGTCAAGTAGGGATAGAGCCGGATCCGCTCCCGGTCGGACTCGGTGAGCGATCCGGACTTCTCCCACACCGAGTTGGGGACGCCCATTCGTCCGAGGTCGTGCACCAGCCCCGCCTGGCGCACGACGTCCACGTCGACGCCCGTGAGTCCGATATGCGTTGCCGCAGCCGCGGCCATCTCCGCCACCGTCCGGGAGTGGCCCAGGGTGAAGGGGCACTTGAGGTCTGCGAAGTCACCAATAGCCTCGAGCAACGAATCGGATTCTGCGCCGCACAGCATCACGTCGCCATCAGGGGCCAGGTCGAGCGACTGGGCCCAGACGTCTTGGTCAGGGAGTGCGTCGATCTGGTCCCGGCACCGCGTCAGCGCCTGCACCAACGTGGGGTCGAACTGCTTACCACTCCGCGCCCTGGCCATGGCGAGCGCGCCCGACACCCCGTGCATGCGCAGGTGTACCTCACAGGTCTCCGCCAGCTGGACCACGCGCGTCGCAAGCGGAATCTGGTTACCACGCCGCCCCCCGGGCAGGCCGCTGCCGTCCCACCGCTCGAACGCACACTCGATGGCCTCGCCGACAGTCCGCTCCAGCCCGATGCGCTCGGCCATCAGGCCTGCGGACAGGCAGTGTGAGTGGATCAGAGCTGCCATCCGGGCCCGGGGGGCCAGCAGAAGGATGATCAGCATTTGTGTGCGCCGAGACAACGACTCGCCGGAGCCGGTGCGTTCCAGGAGGTACCTCATGTAGGGCAGGCCCGACCAGTCGAGCTGATAGCTGTCCCGCCGCATGGCGAGGTCGTCGCCGAACCAGCGGCTGAACTCGTGCGAGTCCGCATGACAGCCGATCCACAGCACCAAGTTCGTGTAATAGATCGTGACCCGCTGCTCCTCGGAGAGCTCTAGCTCGTCGGCCAGTATCGCGGCCAACAGCGACGACCGCAGCACGTGCTCCATCGGCAGCCCGAGCCCCAAGTCGATGGCAATCGAGAGCGCCGCCAGAACCTCCGCTCGGCGTACCCCCGCCCCCCGTCCATCGGCTTGCCGCAGCATGACGAAAGTCTGGCACGAGCCCACTAGACGCACACCGTCCCAAACGACCCCGATGCGGAAATGACACTTGCTCGAGTGGCCCACCGATTCGTGGCGAGCACGCGGCCGTGGTCCTCCAGCGACGGACCGGCCGCGGCCGGATGACCGGGGGGAACGCCTACCGCGCTGTGGTGGAGAAACAGGATGTGACGGTCCTGCACATCACCGGGCCTGTGGGGACACCGGCCGAGCGGCAGCGCGACTTTTACCAGTGCAACGGGACGTACGGGTACTCGGTGGTCTGTGGCGCGTGACGGTCAGCGGGGGCTGGCTTCGCCCCCCTGAGCTGGATCCGGCGGTCACACCGTCTCCACGGTCACGAGCCACCTGAGTGGTTCCTGGTCGTTCCCGACCGGAATTACGGCGGTTCGGTGACGCTACCGTGGTGGTGGGCAGCCTGTTCGAGGTTGTGCGCGAACGTGTGGTGTCAGGCGGCGTCGTGTGGATTCAATTTCCGCCCGGTGATCGCTTCCAGAGCGGCGATGCGGGTGGGGAGAGGCCGCCGAGGCAGTACTCCTTGGGCCGGCTCATGCTGCGCTCGCTACCCGCTGCCACTTTGGGGCTGGGATCAGCTACCGAAGCGCTGGGCCGAGTTCGTCGCGGATTTGGTCCCAGGTGTACCCCTCTTGCCGGGCGGCGTTGCTTGCGGCGTCGACCATGATCGCGGCGTCGTCATGGAGCAGGCGAGCGGCCCGGAGCACCACTGCGATCGGTACGTCGTCGGCGGGCCGCTCGGCCAGATCGTTCACACTCGTCGCCGAGGCCAGGACACGGTCCGCGGGCTCGGTCAGCACCGCCCGACCGGGCTGGCGGACGCTCTTGGCGGCACCTGGGGGTTCGTTCACGGCCCTTACTGTGCCCGACGCGGACGTGGTACAGCAGCCGGTCGCTCCACGCTGAGTCAGCGCCATCCCAGCAGTCCCATCAACAGGGCCAATACCGTCGCAGCGAACGACACATACGGCCCCCAGTGCCGACAACTAGAGCCGCACCCGCTCG
>JBBSRM010000332.1:0-2475 GCA_038243055.1 Actinomycetales bacterium | reverse complement strand
GACGCCGAGGATGATCGACAGGACCGACACCGAAAGGGTCAGCCCGATGGTCCGCGCGATATCGGGCAGTGTGGTGGGGAAGCTGAACAGCTGCCGGATGTCGGCGAGGGAGAAGCCGGCGATGAACAGGTAGCTGACCGGCAGGAGTGATAGCACGCCGACGGCGACCGCAAGGGATGCGGTCGCCGACGGTTTTCTGGTGCGGGTGGGCAAGGTTAGCTGGACATGCCCAGGGACTTCAGCAGGTTCTCCGCCTCGGCCTGGTCGGCCATGATGTCCATGTCGTATTCGGGCGACTTGATCTCGTCCAGGGATCCGACGATCTTGCTTTCGGTGTCCTTGGCGACCGGGTACTGGGCACCTGAGACGTCGATATCACCTTCGGCGATGAGCTTCTGGCCGCCGTCGGCTGCGGTGAGCCACTTGACGAAGTCGGCCGAGGCTTCCTGCTGCTCCGAGGACTTCATCACGGCTGCGCCGGAGGAAAGGATCAGGTTGCCGGCGTCGGCTTCGGGGAAGTGGTGGATCTTGGAGGTCATCTTATCGGCGCCGCCGACCTCATCGGCCTTGATCCACCAGTAGTAATGGTTCGACAGGCCCATGGCGTGCTTACCGGCTTCAACGGTGTCGCGGACGTTGCCGTTCTTCTGCTCGTTGACGCCGTTCTCCTTCAGTCCCTGAAGGAACGTCTTGGTCTTGGCTTCGCCGATGGTGGAGATCAGGTACTGCGTGGTGGCCACGAAGGCGCCCGACGGGGCCCAGGCGAACTTGCCCTTGAACTCCGGTTTGGTGATGTCCATCATCTTCTCGGGAAGCTTGGCTTCGTCGATCTTTTCCGGGTTGTAGAAGAGCACCCGGGTGCGGGCTGCGTAGGCCGCCCACTGGCCCTTCGTCGAGCTCAGGCCCGGCTGGATCTGGTCCAGGGTGGCCTCGTCGATGTCACTGAGCAGGTCCTTCTTGCCCAGCTGGGCCACCGGGCCCGGATCCTCGGAGAGGAAGACGTCGGCGGGGGCGGCCTTGCCCTCGGCTTCGATCTGCCCCACCGTGGCGTCCGCCTGGATGTTGAACTTCACGCCGGTCTCATCGGTGTAGGCCTGGGTCAGGCCCTCGATGAGTTCGGCGTGCTGGTCGGTGTAGACGGTTAGCGTCGTGTCGTCGCCCGAAGCGCTGGACTCCGATGCGGTGTCACCGGCGGAACATCCGGTCAAGGCTGCCAGGGAAATAACTGCGGTGGCGGCGAAAACCCGCCGGGAAAGAGTGGAGAACATACGAATACGTCTAGACCTAACTCGGTTGTGTTGCATGGATGGGTACGGACCGCGCTGGCGCGCGGGAGGGATCGGCGTCGACGCCGCCTCAGGTGATGGGGGCCAGGGGTGCTGGTGGGCCTAGTAGGTGCATACCGCCCGGTCCACCGAGAGTGTCACGGACTGCCCGACGTCGAAGGCCTGGTCCCCCATGACCCGGACGGGGACCCGCTCGGGCAACTGCGGGATGGCGACCTGCAGGACGCCGTCGTGCCCGTAGAAGGACTGGTCGACGACGGTGCCGACGACCCCGGGAAGGCCAACGCCTTCGCTGGCTCCCCGCACGGTGATGTTCTCCGGGCGGATCAGCACGTCGCAGAGGCCCGGGCTGCCATGCCAGGAGCCAATGGCGAGCTCGCCGAAGGCGCAGGAGACGGTGGAACCACTGGTGCCGCTGGCAACGCTGCACGGAATGTCCCCATCGACGACGACGGCATCACCGAGGAAGCGGGCCAGTTCGATATCGCAGGGGCGGAAGTAGGTGTCGCGCGGTTTGCCGGCTTGAACGACCTTGCCCTCGCGCATCACCACGAGGTGATCGGCTAGGGTCATGGCTTCGGCCTGGTCGTGGGTCACCAGCACCACGGTCGCTCCGATCTCCCGCAGGAGGTTGCGGACTTCCTCTCGCAGCGATTGGCGCAGGTAGGCATCCAGGGCGGAGAAGGGCTCATCCAGCAGGATCACCCGCGGGTTGGGGGCGATGGCGCGGGCCAGGGCGACGCGCTGCTGCTGGCCACCTGAGAGTTCATGGGGGCGACGCGAACCGAGGTTGCCAAGTCCTACCAGGTCGAGGACTTCGGCGACGCGGCGGTTGCGTTCGCGGCGCGGCTGGCCGGTGAGGCCGAAGCCGATGTTCTGGGCGACCGAGAGGTGGGGGAAGAGTGCCCCGTCCTGCGGGACGATGCCGACACCGCGTTCGTGGGCGGAGACCAGGGAACGCCCGTTGGCGGCCACATCACGCCCGTCGATGCTGATGGTTCCGGCGCCGGGGTCCTCGAACCCCGCGATGGAACGCAACAGGGTAGTCTTCCCGCAGCCCGATGGGCCCAGGATGGTGGCGAATTGGCCTTCGGCCACGTCGATATCGACCTGGTCCAGTGCCTGCGCCGGTGCCTGCCCGGCACGTCCGGAGAAGGTCTTGCTCAACCCACGAATCTTCAACACATCT
>JBBSRM010000331.1:0-2478 GCA_038243055.1 Actinomycetales bacterium | reverse complement strand
TACCTGATGTCCGCCTCCGGCGGCGATGCCAGCCGAATCAATACGCGTGGCGTCCTCGCTCAACCGGTGGATCACGTCCGGATCACCTCGCCCTTCGGCGCACGGACGAATCCGACCGGTGCGGGCGGCCAGGTTCATATCGGGCAGGACTACGGAATGGCCTGTGGATCCCCGGTCAAGGCCTCGGCCTCGGGCACCGTGGTGCAAGCCGGCTGGGCCGGGCACTCGGGCAACCGCGTCCGTGTCGACCACGGCAATGGTTTGGAGACCACCTATAACCACAACAGCAGCCTCAAGGTGGCCGTCGGCCAGAAGGTCAAACGGGGCCAGATGGTGTCCCTAAGTGGGACCACCGGCAACTCAACCGGCTGCCATGTGCACCTCGAAGTTCTCGTCGACGGCACGCCGGTCGACCCTGCAGGGTGGCTTTAGCCCCGCAAAATCGCGGGTCGTGACCGGGAACTAACCGTTTCGTGACCTGAACGTGACTTTTAGAAGCACTTCATATAATGTTGTCGACGTGCCAGACCGCATAGGGGTCAGGCACACTCGGGCAGATTGCCGAATGCTGCCACTGTCCGAGGTCCGTTCGCAAAAATCGCTTGGCAGTAGCGGGGGAACCACATTTCGGGTCCATCAGGATCCTTGGGGTTAAGTGTCACGGTCCGTTCATCGGACAGGACACCGAGTGACTCCCACTCGAATCCGACAGCTCACCCCGCAGGCATTGGGAGAGGTAATCAATACATGACCACGCGTCACGCTCTAGGCCGTCACCGCGCCACACCCGTTCGCAGCAACCCGTTGGAGTCGATCTCCAAGGCTGTTTCCTCCAACGCAGGTTCCGTCGGCCGTCAGGCCGCTGTGATCGCCGCAGCATCGGGCCTCGTACTGTCCATCGGCGTTCCCGCCCAGGCCACCCCGGCCACTCGCGAAGCAGACAAGGCACCGGTCGCCGATGTCCTGCAGGCTGACCTCGTCGCCAAGAAGGCCTCCGTTCAGGCTCCCGCCACGGTCAAGGTCGCTGCCGCGAAGAAGAAGGATGCCCCGGCGGTCAATGTTCCGTCGATCAAGTCCGCCACCGACGGCTCCGCTCACCGGGCGCAGTTGCGTCAGGAAGCAGCAGAGGATGCTGCTCAGGAAGCCGCTGCCGAGCGTCAGGAAGCAGCCCAGGAAGCCGCCGCCGATCGTGCCGAGGCCCAGGAAGCCGCTGCCGAGCGTCGCCAGGCTGCCTCCAACCGCCAGGCCTCCACCGAGAGCGCCTCGTCGAATTCGAGCTCGAACTCGAACGATGGTTCCGATGGCGCCGCCATGACCCGCGAAAGCCGCAGCGGCAGCACGTCGAACACCACGACGACCGCTTCGACGCCGAAGAAGGAAACGAAGAAGGAAACGAAGTCGGCTCCGAGTTCCAATCTCGGTGGTATCGCCGGGACGGCAGCGAGCTACAAGGGAGCCCCCTACGCCTGGGGCGGCGAGTCGCCGTCGGGCTGGGATTGCTCCGGCTTCGTCAAGTACGTCTACGCGAAGCACGGCATCAGCGTGCCGCACGGAACCTCCGCTCTCCGCAGCTCGGGCAAGTTCGCGCAGACCTCCAGCCCGAAGCCCGGCGATCTGGTCTTCCAGAACGGTGGCAGCCACGTCGGTATCTACATCGGCGGCGGCAAGATCGTTGGCGCCCAGAACCCGAGCGTCGGCACCGTCGAGCGTCCGGCCAACAGCCAGTACGGCCCGCTGACGGGCTACTACACCTACGTTGGCTAATAGACTTAGCATCTAGTGGAGCTCTCACCCGAAAGGGTGGGGGCTCCACTTCTTTTTAAGCCGCCGGACGCCTACTGACGAGGACCGATCCAAGGCATGAACCCCCGGCATCGTCGGCATGAACTCGAGGGTGGGGGAGTCGTGACACGCAGGCCGGCGTAGCTGGATGGTCCACATGGCAGCGCTTACGGGCTTAGGCTGGTGCCCGATGGACCTTGGACGAGAACCGCGGTCAACGGTTTTGGCTCGCTGACCACGGGTGGACACCACGACGAGGAACGCATATGCGAACCCTGGTATTGAATGCAGGATACGAACCACTGGCGGTGGTCACCTTCCGCCGGGCGCTGCTCCTTGTGCTCACGGGCAAGGCCAGCGTCCTGGCCGAGGATAGCGAACCAGTGGTGACTCCACGCACGATCGTCGGTAGACCGTCGGTGATCCTGCTCAACCGCTACGTCAAGGTGCCCTACCGCGACGCGGTCAACGTCACCCGACGCGGGGTGCTGCGCAGGGACGACCGAAGATGCGGTTATTGCGGCAAGGCAGCCACCACCGTTGACCACATCATGCCCCGCTCACGCGGTGGCACCAACACCTGGGAGAACCTCATCGCCTGCTGCCTGGACTGCAACAGCACCAAAGGAGATAAGACACTGCGCCAGCTGGGATGGAAACTCAGGTTCAAACCCATCAGGCCACGCGGCCCCCAAT
>JBBSRM010000330.1:0-2493 GCA_038243055.1 Actinomycetales bacterium | reverse complement strand
GTGGAGGGCCTCCTGGATGCCGAGGACCGTGGGTTTCTCCAGCGAGAGGAGGTCCCGCAGCAACGGTTGGCGTGCTGGCCAGTAGTCGGGGTCACCGGGCAGGGTGCCATCACGGTCGTAGCGGATGTTGAACGACATGAGGTGCAGTCGCTTTCCTGTGATCCGGCCAATCATCGCCCCGCGTCTCGCGGGGCTCGAGGGAGCCGCCGCAGCAGGCGCCGCACCGACACCGGAAAATGCCGCTCCGGCTGCTGCGACGCCCAATCCGGCGAGTGCGGTCCGGCGGCTCGGGGAGTGATCAATCGACGTGCTCATGTTGGACGCTCCTGGGGCTCTCGGCGGTGCTCGCCTCCAGTCTCCAGCGCCGGTCTTAACCCGATGCGGCCAGCGGGTTGCCTCCGTGTGCACGTCTGGTCAATGCGGGGTTCTTACTCGCTGTGCCGGCCGTAGCTGAGCAGCATGTTGCCCTTGCTGGTCCGTCGGGAGTCCTGCAGCACCAACCGGGTGACCGGGTCGCTGGCTTCGAACAAGTGCTGACCTGCTCCGGCGATGACCGGGTGGACCATCAACAGCAAGGAGTCCAACAGACCGGCGAAAAGCAGTTGGCGCACGACCGAGATGCTGCCGCAGACCGAAATGTCCCCGCCGTCGGATTGGCGCAGTTCACGGACGAAGTCCTCCAACGGGCTCTGGATCAACGTCGAGTTCTGCCATTCGAGCTCGCAGCTGATCGTCCTGGAGGCGACGAACTTCTCCACGGGGTTGATGAAGGCCGCGAACGGTTCGTCCTGCCCGGTCTTCGGCCAGTAGCCGGCCCATTCCTGATAGCTACGCCGCCCGAGGAGAACGGTGTCCGTCTGCTCCATCATCGAGGTCATCCCGGCACCGAGTTCCTCGTCGAAGCTGTCGAACTGCCACAGGTTGGGCGCTTCGACCACCCCGTCGACCGATTGGAACAGCCCTACCTTGACCTCGCGCATGCTGCCTCCGTCACCTGTTTCGGCATTCCGCCGTCCCTGCTCGATCATCTGCTGCCCACCCGTGGTCGTCAAGAGGTCATGCACAGACGTTCGAGCCACCAACAGCCCTACGCTGAAGTCTTGGATCACACATACAACCGGGGAGTTCACCGATGAAACATGCGCCACGTGCAACCGTCGCCGCCGTCATTCTGGTCCTGGCCTTGTCCGCCTGCACCGACTCGGCAACAACAACCTCGGATCCGGCCTCCGCTGCCGGAACAGAGGGCACCGGGAGCGATGGCGAAACCCAAGCTTCTCGTTTGGATGACATCCGTGATGCCGGTGTACTAAAGGTTTGTACGACCGGGGACTACCGGCCCTTCACCTATAAGGATCCGAAAACCGGAAAGTACACGGGTCTGGATGTCGATATGGCTCGCGATCTAGCCAAACGGCTGGAGGTGGAGGCGGAATTCGTCGACACTACGTGGGAGGACCTGATGCCCGATTTCCTGGCCTCATGTGATCTGGCCGTCGGCGGCGTTTCAATTTCGCTGGAGCGAGCCGAGAAGGCGGCGTTCTCCATCGCCACTCTGGATGAGGGCAAGACTCCGATCACCAAGTGCGAGAACGTCGACAAATTCGACACGATCGCTGAGATCAACCAGCCGGGCGTCCGCTCCATCACTCCTATCGGTGGCACCAACCAGAAGTTCGCGGAGGAGCACTACCCCCGCGGGAAAATCATCGAATTCGACGACAATAATTCCATCTTTGATGAGATCATCGACGGCAACGCGGACGTGATGACCACCGATGCTTCGGAAACCCGGTGGGTGGCCAATAAGCATCCCGAGCTCTGTGCCGTCCACCCGGACGAACCGTTCAACTACTCCCAGAAGGCGTACATGCTCCCGCGCGGAGACACTGCGTTCAAGGAATACGTCGATGCCTGGCTGAACATCGCCGATCATGACGGAACCACCGCGGAGGCGGAGAAGCCCTGGTTCGGGTAGAACCGCTCCACCACCATCACACCGTTCAGTTGGCGAAGACGTCCTGCAATCGTCCCCGCTTGTCCCAGAGGGCCACTGAGTCGCCGCCGTTGTTCAGGATCGATGCCAACCCGCCGTTGAAGTAGGCCGTGGCGGTGTTGTTCCCCGGACCCGTATGGACGCGCAGTTCTCCGCCGGGAGGGACCTGGTAGCGGGCACCCACCGTGAGGGTGTTGTTTGCGGCGTCACGCACCACCAGTCCGGCGGCGTCGATCGCGTGTGCCGAGACGTTGCGGACCACGACGTATTCCCCTGCCCCGAATTCGACATCGTTGCCGGGCGGATTATTCACCGAGTCGGCGATCTCCAGGCCACGAGCCCGCGGGAACGGGTTCCTCCCGGCCTGCAGTCGCGCGCTTTGTTGCGGGAAGTCCCCGGTCACCATGTCCACTCCCAGGTCGACGGCGGTGGTGATGGCTTCGGGTGAGTTCGCGGTGTAGACCCCGAGGCCGAGGCCTGCTGCGTGGACCCGGCCG
>JBBSRM010000329.1:0-2503 GCA_038243055.1 Actinomycetales bacterium | reverse complement strand
CAAACAGGCACTGAAGGACTCGGCCCGGGTCATGGGCCACCCCTTCAGCATGGGTGAGACGCTGACCAAGGCCCTGCCGCCGGCCGTCATGGCCAAGGACATCCCGCTGGCTGATATCGAGGACAAATCCGCCCAGCGCTACTCCGAAGCAGCGGATTTCCGGCAGATGCTCGCCGCGGACCCGGAGGCCGCCAAGGTCTTCGAAACGGCGAAGGGCATCGAAGGGCTGAAGCGCCAATGGGGTGTCCACGCGGCAGGGGTGATCATGTCGTCGGACCCGATCATCGACGTGGTACCGATCATGCGCCGTTTCCAGGACGGCCAGGTCATCACCCAGTTCGACTACCCGACCTGCGAGTCCCTCGGGCTGATCAAGATGGACTTCCTGGGTCTGCGGAACCTGACGATCATTTCCGACGCGATCGAGAACATCAAGATCAACCGCGGCGTGGATCTGGACCTCGAACAACTCAACGTGGACGACCGGGCCGCCTACGATCTGCTCGCCCGCGGCGATACCCTGGGCGTCTTCCAGCTCGACGGCGGGCCCATGCGTTCGCTGCTGCGTCTGATGCGCCCCGACAACTTCGAAGACATCTCGGCTGTCATCGCGCTCTACCGTCCGGGCCCCATGGGAGCGAACTCGCATAACAACTATGCGTTGCGCAAGAACGGGCTGCAGGACATCACCCCGATCCACCCCGAACTCGAGGAGCCGTTGCAGGAGATCCTCGACAAGACCTACGGCCTGATCGTGTACCAGGAGCAGGTCATGGCCATCGCGCAGAAGGTCGCCGGCTTCTCGCTCGGCCAGGCGGACATCCTGCGCCGTGCCATGGGCAAGAAGAAGAAGGCCGAACTGGATAAACAGTACGCCGGCTTCCATCAAGGCATGCTGGACAGCGGATTCTCCGAGGCGGCCGTCAAGGCACTGTGGGAGATCCTGCTGCCCTTCTCCGACTACGCGTTCAACAAGGCCCACTCAGCGGCCTACGGTCTGGTCTCCTACTGGACCGCCTACCTCAAGGCCCACTACCCGGCCGAATACATGGCGGCCCTGCTGACCAGCGTGGGC
This sequence comes from Actinomycetales bacterium, assembly GCA_038243055.1. Lineage (GTDB taxonomy): Bacteria > Actinomycetota > Actinomycetes > Actinomycetales > Micrococcaceae > Arthrobacter_H. Next base: position 1,428 of record JBBSRM010000329.1, on the reverse strand, counting down.
GACGATAAGGACAAATCGGCGCTCTACCTCAACGAATGCCGGCATATGGGCATCACCGTGTTGCCCCCCGACGTGAACGAATCACAGCTGAACTTCACCCCGGTCGATACCGATATCCGTTTCGGCATGGGAGCCATCCGCAACGTCGGTTCCAACGTGGTCAACGCGCTGGTCGAGGCACGGCAGGAGAAAGGCGCCTTCGAGACGTTCACCGACTTCCTGCAGAAGGTTCCCGCGGTGGTGTGCAATAAGCGCACCATCGAATCCCTGGTGAAGGCCGGGGCCTACGATTCAATGGGCCATCCCCGCCGGGCCCTGGCCATGATCCACGAGGAGGCCGTCGACTCGGTCATCGTGCTCAAACGCAATGAGGCCGCCAACCAGTTCGACCTCTTCAGTGCCCTGGACGATCCCTCCGCGGGATCCGGACTGGCCATCGACGTCCCGGATCTGCCCGAATGGGAGAAGAAGGACAAGCTCTCCTTCGAACGCGACATGCTCGGGCTCTACGTCTCGGACCACCCCTTGCAGGGCCTGGGGAACCTGCTGGAACAGCATGCCGACCTCTCCATCACCCAGGTGCTCTCCGAGGACGGGCCGCGTGACGGGCAGATCGTCACGATCTCGGGGATGATCACCTCGCTGCAGCGGCGCATCGCCAAGAACAGCGGGAACCCCTATGCCCGCTCCGAGATCGAGGACCTGGGCGGTTCGATGGAGGTCATGTTCTTCGGACAGGCCTATGGGCCGATCGCCAGCGTGCTGGCCGAGGACCTCATCGTCGTGGTCCGCGGTCGCCTGCAACGACGCGACGACGGGGCGGTGTCCTTGAACGCCCAGGAACTGACCATTCCCGAGATCAGCGAGGACGGGCTGGCAGGGCCCGTGGTGATTTCGATGCCCAGCCACAAGGCCAATGAATCGGTGGTCTCACAACTCGGTGAGGTCCTGCGCACCCATCAGGGCAACACCGAGGTGCGGGTGAAGCTCGCCGGCACCCGTAGCGTCGAACTCATGCGCCTGGGCATCGAGTTCAGGGTCAACCCCAACCCCGCGCTTTTCGGCGACCTCAAGGTGCTGCTGGGCCCGACCTGCCTGGACATCTAGCGTCCCCGGCCCGCCGTAGCACTCGGCGGGCCGGTGCCCGACGGCGTAAACTGGTGCGGTGACGAATTCAACCGAAAACCCCGGCTCCTTCCCCGCCCTGCGGACCATCGACCTGCGGGGGACCGAGCTGGACCATGCGGCGCTGAAGGCGTCCCTGCCCCGGCCGGAGAACGATTTCGCCTCGGCCTCCGAGGCAGTGGAGACGATCATTGCCGATGTCCGCGCCCACGGCTACGCCACGCTGTCCGAACTGGCTCGACGCTTCGACCACGTGGAGCAGCGCACCACCGCCGTCCCTGCGACAGCCCGCCGTCGGGCCCT
>JBBSRM010000328.1:0-2504 GCA_038243055.1 Actinomycetales bacterium | reverse complement strand
CGGTAGGCCAACCGATGGATCAGCCACGGGTAGCCGTGATAGGCGAAAACCACGGGGCGATCCCGGGTGAAGTAGGAGTCGAACGCTTCGGTCGGGAGGCCATGGGGGTGCTGGGTTTCATCCTGGAGGCGCATCAGGTCGATCACGTTGACCACCCGGATGCGCAGACCCGGTGCATCGGCCCGCAACAAGGCAGCGGCGGCGACGGCTTCGGCCGTCGGCACGTCGCCGGCGCACCCGAGAACGACGTCGGGTTCCTCGCCGTCGACCTCGGTGCCGGCAAAGTCCCACGTTCCGATACCGGCAGCGCAATGTGCTTTGGCATCATCCAGAGTGAGCCACTGCAAGGCAGGGGCCTTGCCGGCGACGACGACGTTCACATAGTCACGAGTGCGCATCACGTGGTCCATGGTGACCAGCAGGGTGTTGGCATCCACAGGGAGGTAGACGCGCACCACCTCGGACTTCTTATTGAGCACCACATCGATGAAACCGGGATCCTGATGGGAGAACCCATTGTGGTCTTGTTGCCAGACATGTGAGGACAACAGGTAGTTCAGGCTCGCCACCGGCCGGCGCCATTCCAGCTTCCGGTGGGATTCGAGCCATTTGGCATGTTGGTTGAACATCGAGTCGACGATGTGCACGAACGCCTCGTAGCAATTGAAGACTCCGTGCCGTCCCGAGAGCAGGTACCCTTCCAACCAGCCTTGGCACAGGTGCTCACTGAGGACCTCCATGACGCGGCCGGCCCGTGCCAGATGCTCATCGGTGTCATGGAGCTCCGACGCCCAGACTTTGTCGGTGACTTCGTAGACGGCGGAGAGGCGGTTGGAAGCGGTCTCGTCCGGCCCGAAGAGCCGGAAGGTGCTGGGATTCAGTCGGATGACCTCGCGCATCCAATCGCCCAGGTTGATCATCGCGCTGCTGCGTTGGGTGCCTGGCGCCGTGACGGACACTGCATGGTCAGTCATTTCCGGCAGCGCGAGGTCCTGCAGGATGGTGCCGCCGTTGGCCACCGGAGAGGCGCCCATCCGCAGCTCGGGTGCGGGGCGGAGTCTGATGGTTTCGGCGCGCGGAGTGCCTTCGGCATCGAAGAGTTCATCGGGACGATAGGAAGCCAGCCATTCCTGAAGCAAAGCCAGGTGCTCCGGGTTTTCCCGGACGCCTGCCAAGGGCACCTGGTGGGCACGCCATGTCCCCTCGATTTGGGTTCCGTCCACGACCACCGGCCCGGTCCACCCCTTGGGCGAGCGGAAGACGATCATCGGCCAGCTGGGTTGGCCGGGATCGTCCGTCGCAGCTTCCTGGCTGGATGCGCTCCGGGCCCGACGTTGGATCGTCCGGATCTCTGCCAAAGCAGCATCGAGGGCCCGGGCGAAGGCCTGATGGGCTCCGGCATGGTCGGAGGGGTCGGCCACGGTGACGAAATGCGGCGCGTATCCCAGCCCCTCGAAGTACTTCCGCAACCGTTGCTCAGGCATGCGGGCCAGAACTGTCGGATTGGCGATCTTATAGCCGTTCAGATGCAGGATCGGCAACACCGCTCCGTCATGGACCGGGTCCAGGAAGGCCACGGACTGCCACGCCCCGTTCAGCGGGCCGGTTTCTGCTTCACCGTCGCCGATGACACAGGCACTGACCAGATCAGGGTGGTCGAAGACGGTGCCGAATGCGTGGGCCAAGGAGTAACCGAGCTCACCGCCTTCATTAATCGATCCCGGGGTGTGCGGTGCCGCGTGGCTCGGGACGCCACCAGGGGAGGAGAACTGTTGGAAGAGCTTCCGCAAACCTCCTTCGTCCAAGGAGATTTCCGGGTAGATTCCGGTGTAGGTCCCCTCCAAGTACGTATTGGCGAGGTTGGCCGGTCCGCCGTGGCCTGGCCCTGTCACGAAGAGCATCTGCTGGTTGCCATCGATGATGGCCCGGTTGAGGTGGGTGTAGATGAAATTCAAACCCGGAGTAGTCCCCCAATGGCCCAAGAGCCTGGACTTGATGTCGGACGGTTCGAGGTCTCGGCGCAGCAACGGGTTGTCGCGCAGGTAGATCTGTCCGGCAGAGAGATAGTTGGCGGCCCGCCACCAACGGTCGAGGTCCTGTATTTTTGCCTCATCCAAGGAGGATTTATTTGGCGCGGGGCTCTGCCCAGTGGTCGGCTCCATGAAAGCACTCTACGGTCTGGCGTTCTGGGTGTCTCTAGCTGGCACACCAGCGCCGACCCTTCTCCGATTCCTGTTGACGGGCGGTGGGCATTTCCAAGTCCTGGGCCCTTCGACGAACGACATCGTGGTTCACTGGCCTCGAGGGCACGAGGCGGAAGGGGCCGACATGGGAACCGAGCGGGAGTCCGGAAAGGATGCGCACGAACTACTGGAGTTGCGCATCCACGGGGTGTTGAACACCCCGTCCTACGAAATACTCGAAACGACGCCGCAACGCGTCGAAACCATCCGCGGGGACCAACTCGCCGGGTTTTCCACCTATCGCAGCCCGGCCCCCGACGG
>JBBSRM010000327.1:0-2521 GCA_038243055.1 Actinomycetales bacterium | reverse complement strand
GCCCGTGCCCACGCCGAGCTGCTGCTCTGGGAGTCGTTCACCACGGCCCTGGGGAAGATCGAGGACGAGGGTACCCTTCAGGTCATGACCTGGGTCCGGGACCTGTACGGCCTGCAGCTGATCGAGAAGGACCTGTCCTGGTACGTGATGCACGGACGCCTGTCGAACCAGCGGGCCCGCACCCTCGGCCCGTACATCAACCGGTTGCTGGCCCGTCTGCGCCCGCACGCCCAGGATCTGGTCGATGCCTTCGGCTACGGTCCGGAGCACCTGCGTGCCGATATCTCCTCGGGAATCGAGGCCGAGCGTCAGGACGAAGCGGCCGAGTACCTACGCCGGGAGCGGGCCATGCCCGATGCCCCCATCGATGAGAAGGTCCTCGTCGCCCGTCGCAAGGCGGCCGAGAAGGCCAAGCGCAAGGCAGCGAAGTCAGCCGCCACGAAGGGCAAGAAGGTCGGCGCCTAGGCGTACCGAACCAGCGCACGACGGCGGTGCCTCCGGATTCCGGGGGCACCGCCGTCGTGCGCTGTCGTTTATTCCTCGAGCGTTCAGGCCTCTAGCGCTGGTATCCGTCGATTGCGTCCTGGTAGACCTCAAGGGTCCGCTGGGCGATCGCGTCCCAGCTGAAGTGGCTGGCGGCCCGCTCCCGTCCCGCGGCGCCCATGGCCACGGCGCGTTCGGGATCCTCCAGCGCACGGTTCAGTGCCGCGGCGAAATCCGCGACGAAACCCTCGACGTCCGCCGGGGTGCCCGAACTGTCGTCGAGTTGTTCCAGAGCCACCAGCAGCCCGGTCTCGCCATCGGCGACGACCTCGGGGATGCCCCCGACGGCACTGGCCACCACGGCGGTCCCGCAGGCCATGGCTTCGAGGTTCACGATCCCCAGCGGTTCATAGATGGACGGGCAGGCGAAAACCGTCGCCTGGCTGAGGACCTGGATGAGTTCATGACGCGGGAGCATGCGTTCGATGACGACGACGGCATCACGGGTGGTCCGCAGCCGCTCGATCAGCCCGGCTACTTCGGCAGCCAATTCGGGGGTGTCCGCGGCTCCGGCACACAGCACCAGTTGGACGTCGGGGGGCAGGAGTGTCGCAGCCCGCAACAGGTAGGGCACACCCTTCTGCCGGGTGATGCGCCCCACGAAGGCCACCGTGCGTCTGGTCGGGTCGATCCCCAGTCCGGGCAGTGCCTCCAGATCCGGTGCCGGCTGCCACGCCTCGACGTCGACCCCGTTATGCACCACGTGCACCCGCTCCGGGTCGACGTCCGGGTAGGCGCGCAGAATATCGCGGCGCATGCCCGCGGAGACGGCGATGACGGCGTCGGCACCATGGTAGGCGGTGGACTCGGCCCAGGAGCTGACCGCGTATCCCCCGCCGAGTTGCTCGGCCTTCCACGGGCGCAGGGGCTCCAGGGAGTGGGCACTGAGCACATGGGGGACGCCGTGCATCAGCGAACCCAGGTGGCCGGCGAAATTGGCGTACCAGGTATGCGAATGGATGATGTCCGTCCCGGCCAGGGCGGGAACGATGCGCAAATCGGTTCCCAGCGTCGCCAGCGCCGGGTTGGCGGCCGCCAGGTCCTCGGGTTCGGCGTAGCTGGCCACGGTGGCTCCGTGGTAGTCCTCGGGGCGCTCGGCTCCGAAGGCGTGCACGTGCAGTTCCGTCTGCGGTGCCAGGACCCGCGACAGCTCCGCGACGTGTACACCGGCCCCGCCATAGATGGCCGGCGGGAATTCCTTGGTCACAATGTCTACTCTCACAGCACCAACGTAGCCGTATAAGTGAGTTCTGCCATAGTCTGATGCGTGCAGGTGAAGCCCGGCGTCCACCTCGCCGGCAGGCAACGAGCAACAGGGAGTCGGCATGCCCCAGAGAAAAGTCCTCGTCGTGGTTTTAGCTGGTGGGGAAGGCAAGCGTTTGATGCCTTTGACCGCGGATCGCGCCAAACCTGCGGTGCCCTTCGCCGGCAGCTACCGCCTGATCGACTTCGCGCTGTCCAACGTCGTGAACTCGGGGTACCTGCGCGTCGTGGTGCTCACGCAATATAAATCGCACAGCCTGGACCGTCACGTATCGGAAACCTGGCGCATGTCGACCCAACTGGGTAACTATGTCGCCTCGGTCCCTGCCCAGCAGCGGCTGGGCAAGGACTGGTTCCTCGGCTCGGCCAACGCGATCTACCAGTCCTTGAACCTGATCCACGACGCCAAACCCGAGTATGTGCTGGTGGTCGGCGCCGACCATGTGTACCGCATGGACTTCTCGGCGATGATCGATGCCCATATCGCCGCGGGCGTCTCCGCCTCCGTGTCAGCGGTCCGCCAGCCTCGCGGACTGGCCAACCAGTTCGGGGTCATTGAAGTCGATCCCGCCGACCCGGGCCGGATCGCCGCGTTCCGGGAGAAACCCGAATCGACTCCGGGTCTGCCCGATGACCCGAACAGCTTCCTGGCTTCGATGGGCAACTACGTCTTCACCACCGATGCGCTCCTCGAGGCGCTCGATGCCGATACCGT
>JBBSRM010000326.1:0-2522 GCA_038243055.1 Actinomycetales bacterium | reverse complement strand
ACACTTCGGTCAGGTGTCCTCTGAAAGGACTCTCATTAGCCAAACCCACAACTTCGCGACCTATCCACCACCCAGTGGTTATGGCTACGGCCAACCGCAACAGAGCTCGAAATCCTTCCTGGCAACATGGTTGCTCTCGCTTCTCCTGGGTATGTTGGGTGTGGATAGGTTCTATCTGGGCAAAGTCGGAACAGGGATTCTCAAGCTGATCACCTTCGGTGGTCTGGGCGTCTGGGCTCTGGTCGATCTCATCCTCGTACTGGCGAATAAAACCCGCGATAAACGCGGTCTCCCGTTGGAGGGCTACGACCGGCACAAGAAGGTGGCCCTGATTGTCACGCTCGTCCTTTTCGCTCTGAGCATTATCTTCAACGTCGCCAATGGCGGCTCCGCTCCCTTGTCCAGCCCAGCCGATTCCGCGGCGAAAGAATCCATCGAGGCACCCGCGGCGAATGCTTCGGCAGAAACCGTAGCGCAGGATGCCGAGGCCGACGCAGCCCAAGAGAAGGCCGACGCCGAAGCGTCCAAGAAGGCAGAGGCCGACGCAGCCCAAGAGGAGGCTGCTGCGGAAAAGGCCGAGGCCAAGGCGTCCAAGAAGGCCAAGACAGACGCAGCCGAAAAGAAGGCCGACGCGTCTAAAAAGGCCAAAGCCGAAGCCGCCGCGCAGAAGAAAGCCGAGGCTGAAGCTGGAACGGCAAGTCAGCAGAACGCTCAGCGTGCCGCTGAAAGCTACCTCGATTACACGGCCTTCTCCAAGCCGGGACTGATCGAACAGTTGGTCTTCGAAAAGTATTCGAAAGCAGATGCCGCCTGGGCCGTGGGCCGCCTGACCGTTGACTGGAATAAACAAGCTGCTAAAGCCGCCGAGAGTTATCTCGACTACACGGCCTTCTCCAAGCCCGGACTGATCGAACAACTGGTCTTCGAGGGCTACACCCCGGCGCAGGCCAAGTATGGAGTCAGCAAGACGGGCCTCTAGGGACGAGCACCACACACCGTGATTTCCCCGACGCCGGCAGTTCGCGCTAGGCGCGGGTGAGCCGCCAGAGCGAAGTGACTTCGGCAGATCGTGCCGGGTGGAACGGATCGTCAGGGTCCGCGGCGCGGCGGTGGTTGGGTTTCACATCGCTGCGTCCGGCGACCTGCAGGCCGGCGTCGGCGATCCAGCCCAGCAGGTCGGCCCGGCTGCGCAGGCCCAGATGCTCGGCCAGATCGGAGATCACCAGCCAGCCTTCGCCGCCGGGTTCCAGACGAGCTGGCAGTCCGGTCAGGAAGGCGCGGAGCATGCGGGACTTGGGGTCATAGACCGCTTGGTCGAGTAGCGTGTTGGCACTACCGGGAAGCCACGGCGGATTACACACCACCAGTCCGGCACGCCCGCTGGTGGGGAACATATCGGTCTGCTCCAGCTCGACGGTGTCGCCAACGCCCAGTCGGTCCAGGTTCTCCCGGGCGCAGGCAATGGCCCGGGGCGAGAGGTCGGTGGCGATGACGTGGTTGATGCCGCGCCGGGCGAGGATCGCTGAGATCACCCCGGTTCCGGTGCCGATGTCGAAGGCCGTGTCGGTGTCAGGCAAGGTTTCGCCGGCCACCAGGTCCAGGTATTCCCCACGGATCGGGGCGAAGGTGCCGTAGTGCGGGTGGATGGAGGCATCCAGCGCGGGGACGGGGACTCCGCGGACCCTCCATTGTTCGGCGCCGAGCACTCCGAGCAGGTCCTGCAGTGGCACGACGGAGGCTTCGGTGATCGGGCCGTGGGCGTTGATCCAGGCCGCCCTGATATCGGGTCCGCGGCGCAGGTCCACAGCAGGGCCGGGGGCCAGCGGGACCAGGATCGAGGCCAGCAGGCGTGAGCGGCGGGAGCGGGCCTGGCGGTGCCGGTAGAAGTCGGCGCCGACGTCGGGCTCGCGTTCTGCCTTTTTGCCACCCGAGCGTTTTTCGGGGCGGGGGCCGGGGATGCGCCGGCCCAGTGCGCTGAGCAGTTGGCGGGCGTTATGGTAATCGCCTCTCCACAGCATCGTGGTGCCCCGGTTGACCAGCCGGTAGGCGTCCTCGGCCTTCAGCGAGTCGTCCACGACCCGGATGTCCGTGGGGATGGGACCGGTACCGTACCAGCGGGCGGTGCGCTCGGTTCCGCCGTCGTCCCAGATCAGGAGGTTCGGTTCGGGGAGGTCTGGTTCGGGCAGGCCGGGGGTGGGTTGGTCTTCCATGTCGGTGGCCTAGTTGCCCAGGCCGGCGTCCTTGGTCGTCAGTTCACCGGTTTCGGCCAGTTCCTCGACGTTGACGTCCTTGAAGGTGATGACCCGGACGTTCTTCACGAACCGTGCCGAACGGTAGACGTCCCACACCCAGGCGTCCTTGAGGGTGACGTCGAAGTAGACCTCACCGTCGGCCGAACGCACCTGGAGGTCGACCTCATTGGCGAGGTAGAACCGTCGTTCGGTCTCCACGACATAACTGAAGAGGTTCACCACATCGCGGTATTCGCGGTAGAGCTGCAGCTCCATGTCCGTCTCATAGTT
>JBBSRM010000325.1:0-2522 GCA_038243055.1 Actinomycetales bacterium | reverse complement strand
GGGAGACCTGAACATCTGGAACTTCGACAACCCCCGGGAACGCTTCTGGGCGGCACGGACGCGTCAGTTGCAGGCTGCCCACGTCACCACCTTTGACCGGCTCTGGTCCAATCTCCCCTTCCTGCGCCCCTTGGCCACGATAACGGCCGACACCTTGGAGGATTACGGAGTGGACGGAGACGGCGGCCGCGTCCATGACACGCTGGGCACCCGGTGTGACCCGTACGTCAACCGAATGCTCACCGGTGAGGACTTCGACTACCACTGCCATTCCAACCTGACGCGGGCCGTACGCCCCTTTGGGCTCACCGAGTTTGATGTCCATGATGTGCTCAACGTCTTCCAGTGCACCGGGCTGAATAACAACGACCAGTACTTCATGAAGGCATGTCCGGCGAAGGTTGGTGACTACTTCGAGCTCTTTGCCGAGCAGGACCTGTTGATGGCCCTGTCCACCTGCCCCGGGGGCGATCTGTCGGTTCCGATGTGGGGCGAGGGCGCCCACGACCCCATAGAGGTCTGCCGCCCCATCGGAATTGAGGTCTACAAGCTCGAGGACCGCCTATTGTCAGGCTGGACCCCGCCAGGGCTTCCCGAATACGCGGGCGGCCACGGCCTGCATGCACAGGCTTGGTCCTAGCTTCACCATTCAAGAAGTCTCAGAACACATCCGCCGCGAGCCCCCTCCACCGTCAGTAACCGGAAGGTAACGATGACTAGCACCTCAACAATTTTCAAGAATGCCCATGTGTTCAACGGAGCGGAGTTCCTTTCCGAGCCCACGGACGTCGTCTTCGTTGACGGCGTGGTTGCCGCCGTCGGGCCCGGTGCCGGTGACGCCGAACAGCACGCAGCGGCTACCGTCATCGACTGCACGGGCAAGACTCTGCTTCCCGGCATGATCGACCTGCACATCCACGCCACCTCCTCCAATCCAGGTTCGCTGCAGGCATTCGTGGAACCGTTTTCGCTGCAGTTCTACGAGTCTGTGCGAAACCTCGAGGCCACGCTTCGCACGGGCATCACCTCGGCGCGCGACGCGGGCGGCGCCGACTTGGGTGCCAAGGTTGCCCAGGAATCCGGGCTGATCAAGGGTCCCCGGCTGCGCCTGGCCATCAGCATCATGTCCCAGACCGGGGGCCACGGCGACTTTTGGATGCCTTCCGGGGTGACGTCGCCCTCGCTGGCCCCTCATCCCGGCCGCCCCAGCGGTGTGGCCGACGGCGTGGAGGAAGTCCGCAAGTCCGTCCGCACGCTGCTGCGTGCCGGGGCCGACCAGATCAAGATCTGTTCCACCGGCGGCGTGCTCTCGCCCGCCGACGATCCCCGGCACTCACAGTTCACCCTCGAGGAGATCCGGGTCATCGTCGAAGAAGCCGAGGCGCAGGGAAAATACGTGATGTCCCACGCCCAGGGAACCGAGGGTATCCGCAACGCCCTCACCGCTGGTGTGCGCACCATCGAGCACGGCATCTACCTCGACGACGAGACCATCCAAATGTTCCTGGACCGGGGTGCCTACCTGGTGCCCACGCTGGCCGCCCCCGCTGCAGTCATCAAGAAAGCGGAAACCGGCACCAGCGGCCTGTCCCAGCAGGTGATCGACAAAGCCCACCGAGTCTACGACGACCACCTGGCCTCGGTACGCCGGGCCATCGGAGCGGGCGTGAAAATCGGCATGGGAACCGATTCGGGAGTGGGTGTCCACGGCGAAAATCTCGAGGAACTTGCCCTGTTGGCGGGCGCCGGGATGTCTCTCCGTCAGGTACTGGCCTCAACCACCTCAATTGCCGGGGAACTGATCACCCCGGTGGGTTCGGTGGGCCGGCTGGCCAAGGGCCACCTGGCTGACGCCGTCGTGCTCAACGGAAAACTGGAGTCGACCGATCAGCTGCCCCGTCTCCAATCCATGATCGAACGGGTCTTCCAGAACGGCGTCCAGCAGTTCGACGCCGAAACCCACCGGCAGAACTGATCCGAGGACAACCAACATGTTCAATTCACCGGTGTATGTGGTCACCATCATTTTGGCGTTGCTGGCCTTCGCCGAAGTCGTTTCCCTCGTCACGAAGGCATGGGTCCCCTCGCTGCTGGTGATCATGGCGGGTTACCTGACGCTGCTGTGGAGCGGGGTCCTGCCGCCGGACCTGATCCCCAAATCGGCGTTCACCAGCGTGGGGATAGTGCTGGTCGGGGCCGTGATCACCCACATGGGCACGCTCATCCCGCTGCGGCAGATCAAAACGCAGTACAAGGCCATCCTGATCGCCCTGACCGGAGTCGTGTTCGCCACGATACTGATTTTGGTGGTGTTGGGGCCCCTCCTGGGCTACCCGACGGCTGTCGCCGGGACCGGGCCGGTCACCGGCGGTCTCATCGCCTACCTGATCACGGCACAGAAACTCACCGAGGTGGGACTGCCGTCGTTGGTGGCGGTGGCCGCGATCGTGCTGGGGCTGCAGAGCCTGGTGGGCCTGCCGCTGGCCAACATCCTGCTGCGCAAGTACGCGACCAAGCTTCGC
>JBBSRM010000324.1:0-2535 GCA_038243055.1 Actinomycetales bacterium | reverse complement strand
GTCTGATCCACCGGCTGCGGAACGATGACTCCTGGTTCGTATCAGGCTGCTTCGACCTTGGGCCAGCGCAGCAGTGCGGCGATCCCGGCACCTTCCGGAAGCACCCCGGCGGGGACATAACGGATCGAGGCATCCGTCATGGCGACGGCGCGGAGCAGGACCTCCGGCGCGGGCCACGAACCCAGGGCCCCCGATCCTTCAAAGTCGGCCCCTTCGGACGCCAGCCAGGGCTCTCCTTCGAGGGCCAACAGTGAATGATCGTCCTGGAATTCGGCCACGACGACCGTGGCGGCCTGTCCTTGCTGCAAGGCCCAGACCACGTCCTCGAAGCCGAGCACGGCTCCTGGCTGGGCGGCGTTGGCCTGGTTGGCAATGCGTTCGGCGAGCTCACGGATGTCCTCTGCCAGCAGTGCCGCAACGCGCGCTTCGACTTCCTTCTCCACGGCCGACGGGTCGGCGCCACCGGTCCGTGTGTGCTGGTCCAGGGTCACCGCCAGGGCGCGGGTCGGTTCGGCGAGTTGGGACAGGACGAGCTCGCGGGCCTTCGTATCCCCGGAAAGGACCACCAGCCGGGCCCGGGTGTCCCGGGCCACCTCGTCGACCAGACGGGCGATCTCATCGGCGTTCCGGCGCCAGACCTCCGCCGTCTGGTGCTGGTTCTTCGACTCCTCATACGGGCCGGGGACCCGGCGGGCATGATGGGTTTCATCGCGATCGCTGGCCACCCGGTATTCCTCGGCGACGCCGGCAACGGCCGAATGACGCAGCCGCACTTCTCCCCCGTCGCGGCCGACTTCGGCGACCAGGTAGGGGAACTGTCCGCCGTGGGCGCGTGCCAGCGGGACGAGGTTGGGGAACTCGCTGCAGTCCACCTGCGGTGCTTCGGTCTTCACGCCCTGGACCAGCTCGTCAAGAACAACCTGCCCATCACACACGGCGACGAAGCGTGAGACCGGCGAGGGCCGCCCCTCCGCCGGACGCATGGCGGCGCGCATTGCTTCTATGTCGGGGGCGCTGGCCTGTTGGCTTTTCAGGAGTTGGGCAACTGTATCGGGCAGGGCATCGGCAGCTTCATGGGCTGCCGTCGTGCCGAGCGAGGCGTCTACGAAGGCCGTGCACCACGGACCTTCTTGTCGAAACAACGTGGCATCAATTCCGCTGGAACCTGCCCTATTTGCCATGGGGAAACTCCTTCCCACGCGACGCCTTCGCCGCGTGACTACTGGGTCCGTGAGCCCACCGTAGCATCGCCGAGACCCGGCGAACAGAGCCCGTTTTTCCTCGTGGGCAGGCCCGGCGGCGGCCCTAGATACCCAGCACTGCCTTCGCGATCAGGAAGTACAGGATCAGGCCGGCAGCGTCCACGAAGGTGGTGATGAACGGGTTGGAGAACACCGCAGGGTCGGCCTTGATGGCCTTGCCCAACAGCGGCATGATCCCGCCGACCGTGGCCGCCATCGTGCAGACCCCGCCCAGCGTCAGCCCGATCACCCAGCCGATGTCGGGACTGTAGATCAACGCCGCAATGGCGAAGCCCAGCGCCCCCAGCAGCAAACCGAGCATGGCGCCCACCCGGATTTCCCGCACGAAAACGCGCACGATGTCACGGGTGCGGACATCCCCCAGGGCCAAGGCACGCGTGACCGTGGTGGCGGCCTGGTTGCCGGTGTTCCCGCCAGTGCCGATCAGCAGCGGGATGAAGGACGTCAGCACGACCACTTCCGCCAGGGTCGCCTCGAATTCGTGGAGGACCCGCACGGTGAGCGTGGCACCAACGGCCAGGACCAGCAGCCATACCACCCGGGATTTGACGATCTCCCAGATCGGGGTGGAAAGGTAGGGGCGGCGCAATGGCTCGGTACCACCACTGCGGGCCGCGTCCTCGGATTCGGCGGCTTCGATGATCCGCAACGCATCGTCGACGGTCAGGATGCCCAACAGCCGGTTTTCGGTATCGACCACCGGCAGCGCCAGCACCTGCAGGTCGGCGCAGCGCCGGGCCGCTGTTTCCTCGTCCACGGTGGCCCGCACGGATTCGGCATCCACCATGATCTCGCCGACCGTCTTCAACGGGTCGGCACGGAGCAGGTCACGCAGGCTGATGATCCCCACCAGGGCCCGCCCGGCATCGGTGACGGGCAGGGTGTAGATGGTCTCGGCGTCGTCCAGACCCCTGCGGACCTTCTCCAACGCCTGATCCACGGTGGTCCACGGGTGGGCACTGATGAATTCGGGGCTCATGCTGCGCCCGATCGAGCCCTGCCCGTACCCCAGCACGGCGTCGGTCAGCGCCCGTTCCCGACTGGACAGACCCAGCAGGAGGCGACGAGCCACCACCGAAGGAAGTTCATCGAGCAGGCCCACCCGGTCATCCGGGCTCAAGTTCCCGAAGACCTCGGCGACGTCGGAGTCCTGCAGGCCCTGGATGAGCTCGGACTGCAGCGTCGGGTCCAGCCGCTCGAATACGGCCAGGGCCCGGTCCTTGTCGAGCAGCCGGTAGAGAACCGCCCGGTCGCGGTCATTGAGCCGTTCCAG
>JBBSRM010000323.1:0-2563 GCA_038243055.1 Actinomycetales bacterium | reverse complement strand
TCGAAGGCGCCGTGGACGGCGCGCACGGCGGTGTCCAGCAGGTCGGCGTCGGTGACGACGGAAATGCGGATCTCCGAGGTGGAGATCATGTCCACGTTCACCCCGGCCTGGTGCAGGGCCTCGAAGAAGCGGTAGGAGACGCCCGGGTTCGAACGCATGCCGGCACCGATCAGTGACAGCTTGCCGACCTGGTCGTTATAGGAGATCTCCTCGAAGCCGATATCGGCCCGCGCTGCTTCCAAGGCTTCGAGGGCGTCCGTGCCCTCGACGCTGGGCAAGGTGAAGGAGATATCCGTCTTGCCGGTTTCGGCCTTGGAGATGTTCTGCACGATCATGTCGATGTTCACGTTGGCGCCGGCGATGACGCCGAAGATCTGTGCGGCCGAACCCGGGATGTCCGGGACACCGACCACGGTGATCTTCGCCTCTGAACGGTCGTGGGCAACGCCGGAGATGATGGGTTGTTCCATGGTGTCTCCCTCTCGGAGCTTGATGTTGTCTTCGGGGCTGGGCAGCACCCAGGTTCCCTCGTGGTCATTGAAGGACGAACGCACGTGCAGCGGCACACCGAAACGGCGGGCGTACTCGACACAGCGCAGGTGCAGGATCTTGGCGCCGTTGGCGGCCATCTCCAACATCTCCTCGCTGGAGATCACGTCGATCTTCTGGGCCGAATGCACGATGCGCGGGTCCGAGGTGTAGATGCCGTCGACGTCCGTGTAGATCTCGCAGGAATCAGCCCCGAGGGCGGCAGCCAGGGCCACCGCAGTGGTGTCGGATCCGCCGCGGCCCATCGTGGTGATGTTGTTTGATTCGCGGCTCATGCCCTGGAAGCCGGCCACGATGGAGATGTAGCCGCGGTCGATGGCCTGGCGCACCCGATGCGGGGAGACGTCGATGATGCGGGCCTTGCCGTGCACCGCGTCGGTGATCATGCCGGCCTGGCTGCCGGTGAAGGACACCGCCTGGCTGCCGGAGGAGTTGATCGACATGGCCAGCAGGGCCATGGAGATGCGCTCACCGGCGGAGAGGAGCATGTCCATTTCGCGGGCGGGGGGCGCATCGGTGAGCTGATTGGCCAGATCAAGCAGCTCATCGGTGGTGTCACCCATGGCCGAAACCACGGCGACGACGTCGTTCCCGGCCTCCTTGGTGGCGAGGATCCGGGCCGCGACGCGTTTGATGCCTTCGGCATCAGCGACCGACGAACCGCCGAACTTTTGGACAATCAGGCTCATGCGTTTGCACACTCCACAGGGTTGGGGACAGGACGGCCAGCCGCCGAGCCGGCCGGGCACATTCTTAACCAGTGTAACGAGGCTGCGGCGT
Organism: Actinomycetales bacterium; assembly: GCA_038243055.1. Classification (GTDB taxonomy): domain Bacteria; phylum Actinomycetota; class Actinomycetes; order Actinomycetales; family Micrococcaceae; genus Arthrobacter_H. The sequence continues at coordinate 1,234 of JBBSRM010000323.1, read as the reverse complement.
GGTGCCGTGTTCGAGTGACCGTGAACCGTCATGATGCGCCCGGAGATCATCCCGTGGGCTGACTCGCTCCGGAAGGAACCAACGTAGGCTGATCGCCACGATCACGGGGCAGAAGCCGCCGTGGCGCAGTCTGTCAGGAGGGGTGATGGGCATCCAGGAGACCCAGTACGACGGCGGTGCTCCGGTTCGAATACCGGTAGCTGAATCGGGGGTGGTCGCCACCGGGTTGGCCCGCTCCTTCGGGTCCGTTCGTGCGGTCGAGGCCATGGATTTCACGGCACGGCCCGGGGAAGTCACCGCACTGATCGGCCCCAACGGCTCGGGCAAGACCACCTTGCTGCTCATGCTCGCCTCGCTGCTGGCCCCCGATACCGGGAGCATCAGCATCTGCGGCGTCAATCCGGTCCAGGATCCGCGCGGGGCCAGGGCCCGGTTGGGTTGGATGCCGGACACCCTGGGTGTCTGGGAGGAACTGACCGTCCACGAGATCCTGGCGATGATGGGCCGCCTCTACGGGGCCTCCAAGGCCGATGCCGCCGCCCGGGCCCATGAACTGTTGGAGCTGGTGAAGCTCGACGAGTTCGCCTCCAAGCCGGCCCGCGTCCTCTCCCGTGGGCAACAGCAGAAGCTCTCCCTGGCCAGGGCGTTGGTCAATGACCCGCAGGTCCTGCTGCTCGACGAACCCGCCTCCGGGCTGGATCCGGGAGCCAGGATCGAGCTACGCAACCTGCTGCGTGAGCTGGCCGGACGGGGACGCACCGTGGTGGTGAGCTCCCATGTGCTGGCCGAACTCGATGAGATGGCCGACCGGGCGGTCTTCGTCTCGGCCGGCAGGACCGTCAGCGAGCAGCGGGTCGACGACGCGGGGACCACGGGTCGCCGCTATGCCATCGAGGCCCTGGACCGCGAACAACTGACCGACGCGCTGGACGCCGCAGGCATCGAATTCACCCTTCCTGCAGGAACCCGTCAGGCGGAGGCTGTGGTCCATCTCGGGTCCGATCCGGAGGCGGCGGCCCTGTTGCGCCAACTCGTCGTCGCCGGTGTGGGCGTGGTGGCCTTTGCCCCCGCCGCGGGGATCCTGGAGGAGTCCTACCTGCGCGCCGTGAACACCACGGAGGATCCTCCGACCCGTCCAACACCAGCAGGGGAGCCCCGGCCATGAGTACATCAACGGTGACCCGCCGTCCCGACGACGGGGACCAGGGGAAGGAAAAACGCACCGGCTCCGCAT
>JBBSRM010000322.1:0-2579 GCA_038243055.1 Actinomycetales bacterium | reverse complement strand
GTCCGACCTGGCGAAGGTCTGCGACGAACTGGTCCTGGGGGCACCGCCGGAGTTCAAGACGCGCGCCTACGGGCTCCCGGGGCTGGAGAAGGCCTACGATTGCGTTCCGAAATCCTTCGAACCGATCGCCGACGGCGGGGGGCCCCTGACCGTGAAGGCGCTGATCTCCGATCAGGTCCAGATCGCCGACATCTTCACCACCAGCCCGGCGATCGAGGATAACGGGCTGGTCTCCTTGGAGGATCCTAAGGACAACTTCATCGCCCAGCAGGTCCTGCCGCTGATCAACGCCGGCGTCGTCAGCCAGGAAGCGGCTGCGGTTCTGGATCAGGTCTCCAGCGAATTGACCACCGAGGACCTGGTCGAACTGAACCGTTCGGTCTCCGGTGACGCGAAGCTGGACCCGGCCGACGCCGCAGGGGAATGGCTGAAGGACAAGGGGCTGGACGGGAAGTAGCCACCGAAAATACTTCAGCAGATGTCGCAGCGCCGGGTCGTCCTTTCGGGATCGCCCGGCGCTGCTGTCATATGCTGGACCAATGCCCGAGTTCAAGCAGTCCAATAAGCTCCATAACGTCCTGTATGACATCCGTGGCCCGCTGCTTGAGCACGCTCAACGGATGGAGGCCGAAGGGCACCGGATCCTGAAGCTGAACATCGGCAACCCGGCACCGTTTGGTTTCGAAGCCCCCGACGCGATCCTGGTCGACATCATCCGCAACCTGCCCCAGGCGCAGGGCTACTCGGATTCGCGCGGCATCTTCTCCGCCCGGACGGCGGTCTCGCAGTACTACCAGACCCGTGGCATCCGGACGATCGGCGTCGACGACGTCTATCTGGGCAACGGCGTCTCCGAACTGATCACGCTGAGCCTGAACGCGCTGTTGAACAATGGCGACGAAATCCTCATCCCGGCACCGGACTACCCCCTGTGGACCGCTTCGGTGTCACTGGCCGGGGGCACCCCCGTGCACTACCTCAACGTCGAGGAGGAAGGGTGGCTACCGGATCTCGAGGACATCGAAGCGAAGATCACCCCGCGCACCAAGGGCCTGGTGATCATCAACCCGAACAACCCCACCGGCGCGGTCTACCCGAAGCACGTTCTCGAGGGCATGCTCGAGCTGGCCCGCAAACATTCACTGATCGTCTTCTCCGACGAGATCTACGAGAAGATCCTCTACGACGACGCAGTGCACTACAACACCGCTGCCCTGGCCGACGACGTGTTGATCATGACCTTCTCCGGGTTGTCCAAGGCCTATCGGGTCTGCGGTTTCCGTGCCGGCTGGATGGCGATCTCCGGGCCCCGGCATCTGGCAGCGGACTACATCGAGGGCATCAACCTGCTGACGAACATGCGCCTGTGTGCCAATGTCCCGGCCCAACACGCCATCCAGACGGCCCTGGGTGGGTACCAGTCGGTCAACGACCTCCTGCTGCCGGGAGGCCGGCTCAAAGAGCAGCGGGACACCGCCTACCGGCTGCTCAACGACATCGATGGCGTCTCGGTCCAGCAGGCCCAGGGGGCCATGTACCTGTTCCCGAAGCTGGACCGGGAGGTCTTCCGCTTCGACAACGATGAACAGTTCGCCTTGGACCTGCTCAAACAGCAGAAGATCCTCATCTCCCACGGTCGGGCCTTCAACTGGATCACCTCCGACCATTTCCGACTGGTCACCCTGCCGTCGGTGCCGGACCTGGAGGAGGCCATCGGACGGATCGCCGAGTTCCTGGACGACATCCGCCGCTGAACCGGGCCGCTTCTGCACATCGGGCCCCCTGCGCTATCCGCAGCGTGCCCCGAATGGCATAGTGGGTCGCACGGTGGAGGTGCCGCCGGGCGAAGCAACGGCAGAGGGGCCTCATATGGGCAAAAAACACAAGAAATCCCAGGACTTTCCGGGGGCATCCTTCGGGGTCACCCACCCGCTATCGACCCTATTGCGGGCCGGACGCGGGTTTTCGTTGCAGGATGCCGACCCGGGGGCGAAGCCGGGCTTCCCCGGAGGCAAGAAGGACGGCAGGAAGGCGTTGGCCGCCGCCGACGAACGCCTCGATGACCTGCAGGAACGCCTCTACGCGCAGGCGATGGGCGGCGACGCCACCGAACGGGTGCTGCTGGTCCTGCAGGCCATGGACACAGCGGGCAAGGGCGGGATCGTGCGCCACGTGATCGGATCCGTGGACCCCCAGGGTGTGGAGCTGCAGTCCTTCAAGGCGCCGACGTCGGCCGAGAAACGCCACGACTTCCTGTGGAGGATCGAACGCCGTCTGCCGGCCGCAGGGATGATCGGGGTCTTCGACAGGTCGCATTACGAGGACGTGCTCATCGGCCGCGTCAGGTCCCTGGCCGCGGAGGAGGAGATCGAACGGCGCTACGGGGCGATCCGCGAGTTCGAGCAACGCGTCGCCGATGAAGGCACCCGCATCATCAAGGTCATGCTCCATATTTCCCCGCAGGAGCAGTATCAGCGGCTGTCCGAACGGCTGGACCGCAAGGACAAATACTGGAAGTTCGCCCCCGACGACATCGATGACCGACTCCTCTGGGAGGAGTACATGCAGGCCTACCAGCG
>JBBSRM010000321.1:0-2586 GCA_038243055.1 Actinomycetales bacterium | reverse complement strand
TTCGGATTGATCGCGGCCGTGGTGGCGGCGTACAAGGGCATGAATGCGGGTGGCGGTCCGAAGGGCGTCGGCGATGCGGTCAACGAGTCCGTCGTGATCACCTTTATCCTGCTCTTCGTCGTGAACCTCATCGTCAGTGCCATCTACCTGCAGCTCATCCCCCCGAAGACAGGCTGAGCGGATGCCAAACCTCAAGCAGACCTATGAGAAGCCGCTCTCCACCCTGGACACGATGGGCGAGCAGCTTGCGTTCTACCTGGGCGCGCTCCGGGTCACCCCGCGGTCGGTCAAGCGCTACCCCAAGGAGATCCTGCGTCTCCTGGCCGAGGTCACCCTGGGCTCGGGAGCGCTCGCCGTCATCGGCGGCACCGTCGGTGTGATCACTGCGCTGACCTTCTTCACTGGGGCGCAGGTGGGCCTCTCCGGTTATGCCGCCCTGAACCAGATTGGCACGGCCGCGTTCTCCGGGTTCGTCTCCGCCTACTTCAACACTCGCGAGATCGCCCCGCTGGTGTCCGGTATCGCCCTCGCCGCCACCGTCGGCTGCGGGTTCACCGCGCAGCTCGGTGCCATGCGCATCTCCGAGGAGGTGGACGCCCTCGAGACGATGGCGATCCCGTCGATGCCGTTCCTGGTGACCACCCGCATCGTCGCGGGCCTGGTCGCGATCGTCCCGCTCTACGTCGTGGGGCTGCTCTCCTCCTACTTCGCCACCCGGCTGACCGTCACCCAGTACTACGGGCAGAGCTCGGGGACCTACGACCACTACTTCAACCAGTTTCTGCCACCTGGCGACGTGCTCTGGTCCTTCGGCAAGGTGCTCATCTTCGCCGTCGTGGTGATCCTGATCCACTGCTACCACGGTTACACCGCGAGTGGTGGTCCCGCAGGCGTCGGGGTGGCGGTCGGTCGTGCTGTCCGCACCTCCATCGTGGCCATCAACGTGATCGACCTGTTGTTGTCCATGGCGATCTGGGGCTCCACCACCACCGTCAGATTGGCAGGCTGAGATGGGCAAGCTCCTCGACCACCATCGAACGCTCGGCGTGCTGTTCGTGGGTCTGCTCGTGCTCAGTGTGTGGCTCGTCAGCGCGGTCTTCACCCAGAAGTTCACCTCGTTCGACACCGTGACCCTGAAGTCCAGCACCGTCGGCCTCAACCTGCCCTCCAGGGCCGACGTCAAGATTCGCGGTGTCATCGTCGGCCAGGTGAACGAGGTGGATTCCGAAGGTGACGGCGCCACCCTCAAGCTCGGAATCAAGCCTGAGGAGATCGGATCGATCCCGGCGAACGTGACCGCGGCGCTCCTGCCCAAGACCCTGTTCGGTGAGAAGTTCGTCGCCCTGAACATCCCCGGAGACCCGTCCTCGGACTCGCTGAAGGCAGGGGACACCATCGGGCAGACGAAGCTGCCCGTCGAGGTGGAGCGCGTGCTGAACGACCTCTACCCGTTGCTGCGCACGGTGCAGCCGGCTGAGCTCAACTACACGCTGAACGCGCTGGCCGACGCTCTCGAGGGGCGTGGCGAGAAGATCGGCGAGGGTCTGGTGACCTTGGACAGCTACCTGAAGCGGATGAACCCGCAGATCCCGGCCCTGATCGAGGATCTCAGGCTGCTCGCCACCGTCACGGACACCTACGCGGACGTGATTCCCGACATCGCAGACACCTTGCGCAACACCGTGAAGACCGGCAACACCCTGGTCACCAAGGAGCAGAAGCTGAAGGCGTTCCTCAACGACTTGACCGCGTTCTCGAACACCACCAAGAGGTTCCTGGACGACAACGGTCAGAACATCATCCGGCTCGGTCAGCTCAGCGAGCCCATCCTGGCGCTGCTCCGGCGCTACTCCGGCACGTTCCCCTGCCTGCTCAAGGGCCTGGTCAAGCAGGCGCCACGTCTGGCAAACACCTACCGCGGGTTCACGTTGCACATCAGCCTGAAGGTGCTGCCGAAACAGCCGCGGGGCTACAACCGGGGTGACCGGCAGGTCTACGGCGCCGACAACGCGCCCAACTGCGCCGGGCTGCCGAACCCACCAATCCCCTACGGTGCGGGTGGCCGCAACTTCCCCAACCTCGACGACGGTGTGAACCTGGGGGCGGGAAACAAGGGTGACAACCAACGCGTCGCTCCGGGCTTCGCTCGAGCGCAGTCGGTGAAGAGCGCCGGCTTGGCGTCCGGCACCTCCGGCACCGCGTCGCAGAAGGCGCTGATCAACTCCTTGATGGCGCCCTCCCTCGGCGTTCCCGTCGATCAGATCTCCGACGTCTCGTCCCTGCTCATCGGCCCGGCGGTCGCCGGCACGGAGGTGAGTGTCGGATGAGCATCCTGGACAAGAAGACGGGCGCAGACTTCGTCAAGCTGGTGATCTTCATCGTCGTGACCACGCTGGCCACTGGTGTGCTGGTGGTGCTCATCGGCAACCTGAGCTTTGGGGCCACTCGCGACCACAAGGCCGTCTTCTCCGACGCCACCGGTGTCGTCAAGGGCGATGACATCCGGATCGCCGGGGTCAAGGTCGGCAGCGTGACCGAGATCAAGATTGTCGACCAAGACCAGGCGCTGGTCTCCTTCAACGTGGC
>JBBSRM010000320.1:0-2610 GCA_038243055.1 Actinomycetales bacterium | reverse complement strand
GTCTGGATCTCGCTGGCGAACCCCTTGTTCCTGCTGACCATGGTCGGAGGCGTCCATAATGACGCGCTGATGATGGGCGGGGTGCTCCTGGGGTTCCTCTGGGTCTACCAGGGCCGCCGGTTCACCGGGGTGCTGGCCGTCAGTGCCGCCATCGCCATCAAACCGATCGTCGTGCTCGCCCTGCCCTTCATCGGTCTGGCGATGTTGCCCGCCACCGCACGCATCGGCCTCCGGCTGCGCGCCTGGGCCTATACGGCCCTGGTCTCCGGGGTGACGCTCACGTTCTTCGGCTGGGTCTCCGGCCTCTGGTTCGGCTGGATCAAGGCGATGGCCTCCGCCGGATCGGCCGCCTTCCCCTACGCACCGGTGGGCCTGCTGGGTCTGGGCATCGGCTGGCTGGTCGAACAGGCCGGCGGGAACCTGTCCTCGACGGCCGACGGCGTCTACACGGGTTTCAAGGTCCTGGCCCTCGCGCTGGCCATCTGGCTCGCCTTCCGCCGCCCGGCCACCTCGCCGGTGCTCTATAGCGCCTTGGCCCTTTTGGCCTCGGTACTGCTGGCGCCCATCATCCAGCCCTGGTACCTGCTGTGGCTGATCCCCTTCTTCGCGGTCACCCGCGTCTACAGCGGCCGCTGGGCCCGCTTCTGGTACCTGTTGAGCATGGTCCTGGTCCTGGTCGGCGTCGTCGACCAGCTCAGCGTCGCCCAATGGATCAGCCTGCTCTGGGTCCGGGCGCTGGCGGCAGTGATCGGGCTGCTGTACCTGGGCTACCTGGTCTTCTCCGATCCCAGGACCTCCTTCATCTTCACCCGGGGCGCAGGCCCCGAATCCACCGAGAACAGAAACGAGGCCACCGCGTCGTGACTTCACCACTGACCACCCTGCGCAACGCCCGCGAAGCCACCCGGCCCGTGATCGGCTGGCTGCTGGTTGCCACCGTGATCGGGGCCGTGCTGGCCGTCCTGAGCAAACAGTGGTGCCGGGTGAACGGGTGGTCCGGAGCCGATCAGCATATCCACATGTGCTATTCGGACTTCTCCGAACTCTTCGGCACCCGCGGGCTGGCCGATAAGCTCTTCCCCTTCTTCACCGGGCTGCCCCAGGAGCAGGCGCTGGAATATCCTGCCCTGCTGGCCGTCATCGCCGGGGTCACCGCGTTCATGATTCCCGGAACCGGGTTCAGCCTCGAGCGGCAGCTGGCCTACTTCGACCTGAACTCACTGGGTTCCTTCCTGTGCTGGGGGATCATCGTCGTCGCCGTCGCCTACAGCGCCCGCAAGCGCAGCCGTGACGCACTGATGGTGGCGCTGGCCCCGGGGATCATCCTGACCAGCCAACTGAACTGGGATCTCTGGGCCGTGCTGTTCGCGACCCTGGGGTTGTTCGCGTTCTCGCGAAAACGCATCTACCTGGCGGGGATCCTGCTGGGGCTGGGCGCGGCGGCGAAGCTGTACCCGTTCTTTCTCTTCGGCGCGATCCTGGTGTTGTGTTGGCGCAGCGGCAGGATGTCCGCCTTCTGGAAGTCACTGTCCACCGCGATGATCGCCTGGCTGGTGGTCAATGTCCCGTTCATGCTCACCGCCTTCGACGAATGGTCGCGCTTCTACACCTTCTCTTCCGAACGCGAGATCAGCTTCTCCTCGATGTGGCTGGCCTTCACCTGGACCGGGCTGGACGGGGAGGGTTTCTCGTTGCTCTCCAACGCCCTGTTCGGGCTCGCCTGCCTGGGTATCGCCTACCTCGGCTTCACCGCCCAACGCCGGCCCCGGATGGCCCAGCTGGCCTTCCTGATCATCGCCGCGTTCATCCTGCTCAATAAGGTCTATTCCCCGCAGTTCGTGATGTGGCTGATCCCGCTCTACGTCCTGGCCCGCCCCCGCTGGCGCGAGTTCCTGCTCTGGCAGGTGCTCGAGGCTTACCACTGGGCGGCCGTCTGGCTGATGAGCGCGAAGATCGTCAGCGGAGGAAGCTTCGGCGAAGGAACCGCATGGATCGAAATCGCCTACGGCACCGGCATCGCCGTGCACATGGCGATGGTCATCTACATCTGCGTGAAGATCATCGGGGACATCAGACACCCCGAACGCGATCTGGTCCGCGCCGAAGGAGACGACGACCCGCTCGGCGGTCCGGTGGAGGACGCGCCGGATCAGTTCACGCTGCCGCTGCGGCGCTGAGCCGGGCAGGGGGAGCTTCCATGACCGAGAACGACGACGGGAATCCCCTGGCGCTGCTGAAGGTGCCGGCCGGACGGATCACCCTGCGCGACGCCCGCACGAACAGCACCCGGGACGTGGACCTGGAGTCCTTTGCGATCGGCGCCACCACCGTCACCCGGGCGCAATGGCAGGCGGTCCACCCGCCCGGCTCTGGTGCCGATTCGGCGGATCCGACCCAGCATCCGAGGCTCCCGGCCCATCCAGTGACCTGGTTCGAAGCGGTCGCCTGGTGCAATGCGGTCTCCGCGGCACAGGGTGTGGACGCGGCGTATACGATCGACGGCCGTGAGGTGCATTGGGACGTCTCCTCGCCCGGGTACCGGCTGCCCACCGAGGCCGAATGGGAACATGCCTGCCGGGCCGGCACCGAAGGACCCCGCTACGGGGAGCT
>JBBSRM010000319.1:0-2619 GCA_038243055.1 Actinomycetales bacterium | reverse complement strand
GTTAACCGTTGCCCGGGGTCAGGTCACGTCAGGTGAGTTCATCGAGACGGTCCCAGAAGGAAGCACGCAGGGCCCGGCGCACCACCTGGATATCGGTTTTCCATTCACCGATCTGCTCCGCACAATCCTTGAGCAGCACCCGGTCGATCTCCGGCGGCAACAACGGACGATCTGCCTGCAGTTCGGTCAGCTCCCGCTGGGTGGTGTTGACGTACCAATTGTCCGCGACGCTGGCCCCGACCTCGCCGACGGCTCGCAACAAGGCGCCATCAGTGGCCTCGTGGTGTCCGGCGGTGGAGGAGACGGACTCCCCCGTCGACGAATGGACCAACTGCGGCCAGGTCGGCTGCAATTGCGGAAGCTGTCCGGTGCTCGACGGGACGCGCACCGGTGACGGGCCGGGCATCGGCCGCTGCGGACGCACCGGGGACGCCCCGGGTTTCGCCACCGGCACCGGCACCGGGACGGCTTCAGCCGCGGAATCCGTCGCGGCACCCGGCGTGCTTTCCGGCGTCGTACCGGCGGTGGCATGGACTCCTGGACCGGGCATCGACCCCTTGGTCACCGACCGGGTGAACGTCGCTTCGAGCAGCTCAGCGGGCAGCTCGGTGATGCCGTCGACACACAGGGCCAGGTGCTCGGCAACCGAGGCCAGCCCGATCCGGGTCTCGGGTTTACGCAGACCGATGAGCTTGACCTGCACGCCCAGGTCCTGGGCCTCCTCGACGGCCTCGGCCAGGTCGTCGTCACCGGATACGAGGTAGACCACCGAGACGGCTCCACTGCGGGCCAGTCCCACGAGGTCGAGGGCCAGGCGCAGGTCCACGCCCTTCTGCTCGCCGCTGTAGGAGATGCGACCCAGCCGCACTTTAACGCCGTCGACCATGCCGATGCGCTTATGCTGATCGGTGAACAGTCCGTCACGGGAGGCGTCGTACCAATACGTGCGCAGCACCGGAAGGGCGCTGTCCTCCCGCGCGGTTGCGGCGATGCCTTCGACGAGCCGCTCATAGTCCACACGGAAGGCCGAGCGCAGCGAAGTACCCACCGTATGCTGCCCTCCAACGGCCAGCAGGAACCCGGCATCCACGAAGATCGCACTCTGAGTCGTCATGGGCCATATCCTACGGGCAGCGGCTTCCGGTTCCCGGGCCGGTCCGCTCAGGCCAGCGCGGCCAGCAGCAGCGCGTCCCCAAGCCCATCCCACCGGCCGGTGAGCTGGCCGTCGTGCCCGTCATGCCCGGAGGCAACGCGCGGGGTGCGGTAGACGGCGAGCGCCGGACCGTCGGTGGTGACGGTTGTGACCGGCCCCCACATGGGGTCATCACCGGTGGTGGGGTTCGCCGTCGTGATGGCGGGGGCCTGCGCCGAGTGGTCACCGAACCCATGGACGACGACGGTGTTCGTCTGGGGTACGAGCGTCCCCTCGAGATCGAGGAACTGTTCGGCGCCGGCTTGGCCGCGCACGATGGTCCAGGCCAGCGCCGCGGCATAGATGGGATCGCCGGTGGCGTCATAGATCCACCGGTGTCCGAGCACCGAATGCTCCATTTCAGCAACCAGATGGTCCTCGGAGCCCACCCGGGGGCTGCCCCGATAGGTCAGCGGGACCTGCAGAACCGTGCCGTCGGAGCGGCGCACCAGATGGGTTTCGATGCCGGACTGCTCCTCCAGATCGTCAAAGCGGTAAGCGCCGATCAGCTCAATGTCCTCACCGGCGGACACCCCGGACCAGGGCTGGCGGGCGAGCCAGGCGGTGACGATGTCTTGTTTTCCCGGGGTGAGTTCTGCGCGATAGATGATGGCCATGGCTTCACCCTAGGTCACGTCCGCCGGTGGCTCCTAGAGCGAGAGGACCACCTGCACCGGGGCATGATCGGAGGGGTAGCGCCCCCTGCTTGTCCAGACATTGATTCCGGTGCGATGCACTTTCATTCCCTGGCTGGTCAGGATCCAGTCGATCCTCTCTCCTCCGTCGACCGGATCCCCGTAGCCGGGAAAAGTCCCCCAGGCGCGGGAGGCGAACCTCTGCGATGCTTCCCAGCTATCAGTGAAGGCCCCGCCTGCGGTCAGGATCGAATAGGCTCCCGGGTCCCCTGCCGCGGCGTTGAAGTCACCGGTCACGATGACCGGCAGCCCGGCAAACCGCTCGGCCACGGCCACGACGGCCTCCGCACTCTTTCCCCGGGCCGGTTCCGATTCATGGTCGAAGTGGGTGTTGATGTGGATGAAGACCTTCCCGGTCACGGTGTCCAGGAATCGAGCCCACACCAGGATCCGGGTGACCTGATTGCCCCAGGTCGCCGACCCGATGGTTTGCGGGGTTCCGGAGAGCCAGGTCTGGTCCCATTCGATGAGCTTCAGTCGGCTGGAATCGTAGAAGATGGCCGAGTATTCGCCGGAGCTTCCCCCTTCCCGCCCGTAACCGACCATTGCATAGTCGGAACCGAGGCCTTCAGCGACCGTGTCCAGTTGGCTGTGGAGGGCCTCCTGGATGCCGAGGACCGTGGGTTTCTCCAGCGAGAGGAGGTCCCGCAGCAACGGTTGGCGTGCTGGCCAGTAGTCGGGGTCACCGGGCAGGGTGCCATCACGGTCGTAGCGGATGTTGAACGACATGAG
>JBBSRM010000318.1:0-2619 GCA_038243055.1 Actinomycetales bacterium | reverse complement strand
GAGACCGATCGGGATCAGCCATAACAGGTTGAACCATTTATTCTGTCCGATCCGTACCCTGGGTGCGACCCCGTACTGTGCCGGCACACCTCCTGCCCAGTCCTCGTCGACAACCGAGTACTTAGTGGAGTCGAGCCCCTCCCGAAGAGTCATCTTCACTCCGCCGGGACCGACATCATCGGCTGGCTGCGGCAGTCCATTCGTTTCATCCATGTCCCAACCCTACTCACCGACGCAACAGCGAATTCGCTTCCGCCGCCCAGCCGGTGGGAGTAGAATCCGTTGCCGGTTCAGGGTGGATACTGCATCGCGAGGCCATTCCGTTTCCAGGGCGGCGAGGCGGGGGACGCTGCTGAAGGGAACAGAGTCGTGTCCTCGTGTTCCTATCGAGTCCGTGTGAAGTAGCGCCTATCCCGGGCCGTCTTATTGACGTCGGACAGTCATTGTTCACCAGTCACGAAGTCGGTAGGGTCGAATCATGAGCAACAGGGTCCAGATCGATAAACAGGATGCCGCAGCGAATCGGTCCCTGCTCGCGTTGTCGACGACTGTGGAAGAAGTGGCGGCGGCCGTCAATATCCAGCCCGCGTTCATGGAATTGATCCGGCTACGGGTCTCTCAGTTGAACGGATGCGCCTTCTGTCTGCGTACCCACACCAGGGCTGCCCTGGAAGCGGGCGAGGACATCGACCGTCTCGCCGTGCTCTCCTCGTGGCGGGAGACCGAATATTTCACCGAACGAGAATCGGCGGCCTTGGAACTGGCCGAAGCCATCACTCTGGTTGCCGACGGCCCCCTCAACGAAGATGTTTATGCGCGAGTCGCTCACACACTCAGTGAAGCCGAGGTGTCCGCGGTGTCGTGGATTACGATCGTGATGAACTCGTTGAACCGAGTGCGCATCACCAACCGGCAACCCGTCGGTCCCTCCGTCTAACGGGCTCGGTCCAGAAGTAAGCGGTCCGTTTGTAAACCTAGGTGGTTGCTGTTCGGAGACCGCCCCCGTTGACACCACAGAATCGTCCGGGGACGTCAGACCCGGCCCTGACGACGGTTGGCAACGCGAAGCTCATCTTCACCTTTAATCAGGATGGTCGGGGCACAAAACGCAGCGACGCGCGCAGCACAACCCAGGTGTCCTCAACTGACGTATACGCGGTCCAAACCCAGAGGCTTCCGGGCCCTGCTGAAAACTTTCATGCGCACGCCCTAGACATCCCTCAGTCTTGATGCCACGGCGAAGAATCCACGCCTTGACCCCCTTGATGCACGTGTCATCGGTAGCCCAGCATGGCCACATTCCCCGATCCTTGGTGCCAGCAATGCCCTCCGGGCAGATCACGATAGGTGCGCGGTTTCGCGAGCCACGGGCATATCAGCAACTCGCTTCTCGCGCGTCTTCTCAGTTGTTCGTGCGATCCAGCAGGTCTTCACCAAATCTCTGCCCGGACCTGACCATCCGTTGCGCGGTCCCTAGCCGCTGCTTCTCATAGGCCCTGAGAGCTTTTACACCTCGCTCGCCAACCACACAGCGGTGGGTGAGCTCGCCCAGGGTCTCCGCATCCCCCAGCCCGGTATCGAAGCCGGCGCCGGTCATGGGTGAGGGCACATGTGCCGCGTCGCCGAGGATGGCGATCCGTCCACGCGTCAGACGTCGTGGAACATATTCGGCGATCGGTGTGGCGATGATCCTTCGCCGACGGACGCTATGGCGAACGACCTGGTCCCAGGGTGCCGGCCAGTGCGCGGCACGGCGGTGGATGTCCTCGTACTTCGACGCCGCGATCCCCTCGTTGACCAGGGAGTACTGGGATACGTTTCCCACCAGCGCGCCGGATTCACGCAAGTAGTCGTTACTGGTGGGGTCGTACCACTGCCAAAAGTACCCGCGCGGATTGCCGTTGGTCTTCGTTTCGCCGACGATCATGGCCCCGTCTCCGTGGGGCAGGGTGATCATGTCCATATGGTTCCGGCCCTCAACCCAATCGGGCGCCGCCTCATAGGGCGCTTTTCCGGTCCAGATCGTGTACCCGGCGTAGGTGGCATCGGGGTGGAACGGGTCGATGCTGCGTCGCACCATGCTGCGGTGCCCGTCTGCGCCCATGAGAACATCCGCCACGTGGACCGTGCCCCTGGCATCCGTGACCCATGCGGTATCGGCGTCCTGTCCGATTTCCACCGCTTCCCACTCGTAGTGGATCGATATGCCTGGCTCCGCGGCAGCGGCATCGGCCAGCCGGCGGCGGACCGTCGCCCAGCCCTCGGGCCCCGGGACACCTGCCGAAGCGATCGAGGCGATGGTGGGCACCGAAGTCCCCGACCCGTCCCGCCGGCGGATGGTTTCGCCCATTCCACCCCAGAGCCGGAGGCCGGTACCACCATTGCGTTCCTCCTCGGCCCGTTCAAGGACGTTCACTGCCAGTCCCGACCGGGCCAGTGAGATGGATAGCGCCAAACCAGCCAGGGAGGCGCCGACGACGATGGCTGTCCCTCGCTCGGGAATCGGCCCGGAAATGGTCTCTGCTCGAATCATGTTCCTCCCCTTTCCTCCAGGGATGTCTTCGAGGCGTCCAGTGACGTCGATACGTCCGGAACTTCTCCTACACGCCGGCGGGTCGG
>JBBSRM010000317.1:0-2621 GCA_038243055.1 Actinomycetales bacterium | reverse complement strand
TCCGGCGGCGTCCAGCTGGCCGCAGGCGAAGTAGAGCTCGTCGGTGGAAATCAGCCCGAGCAGGCAGACATCGGCCCCGCGGTAGGAGGCCCCGCGGGCGAAGGCCGCGCTGAAGGCGGGGGAGGAGGGGCGCATGTCACCTCCGACGAGGACCTGCTTCCCGGCCAGGGACAGGATGTCGACGAAGGCGGCGCCGACGGCCTCGACGATCTCCTCGTTGATGGTTTCGCCGACGATGCCGCGGACGTCGTAGGCCTTGAAGGAAAGGGAAAGATCAATCTCGCTGCTCACGGGTTCGAGCTTAGCTGTTCGGGGCGCGTCCACGCGATCATCCACCATCTTCACCCGACCGGTGCCAATCCGTGGGTCGTCGCTGGGATACTGGGGCCATGGTTGAAACGCGGAACGCACAATTGCACGACGACGCCACTTCGGTCCTGCGCCGGCTGGTCGGAAACGACGGGGCGGAATTCCACGAGGGGCAGTTCGAGGCGATCGAGGCGCTGGTCGAGGGCGGTCGTCGGGCGCTGGTCGTCCAGCGCACCGGTTGGGGCAAATCCGCGGTGTATTTCGTGGCCAGCCTGCTGCTGCGCGCCCGCGGCTCGGGGCCGACGCTGATCGTCTCCCCGCTGCTGGCACTGATGCGCGACCAGGTCGCCGCAGCTGCCCGGGCCGGGGTGCGCGCCGAAGCGATCAATTCGGCCAACGCGGTCCAATGGCAGGAGATCATCGGCAAACTCGAAGCCGATGAAGTGGACGTCCTCCTGGTCTCGCCCGAACGGCTGAACAACCCGTCCTTCCGCGAACAGCAGCTGCCCGAACTGATCCGCAGGATGGGCCTGCTGGTGATCGACGAAGCCCACTGCATCTCCGACTGGGGTCATGACTTCCGCCCCGACTACCGGCGCATCCGGGACCTCATCGGTGCGCTTCCGGGAAACGTGCCGGTGCTGGCCACCACCGCGACCGCCAACGAGCGGGTGGTCCACGATGTGCAGGAACAGCTGGCCGTGGGAGGTGCGGAGGTCTTCACCCTGCGCGGACCGTTGGCCCGCAAGTCGCTGCGGCTCGGTGTCCTGCAGCTACCGAGCCCGCGTTCGCAGCTGGCGTGGTTGTTGACCCATCTGGCCGACCTGCCCGGCAGCGGCATCATCTACACACTGACCGTCTCGGCGGCCGAGGACATCACCCGGCTGCTGCGCGACGCCGGACACGATGTGCGCGCCTATACCGGACGGACCGACCCCGAGGAGCGGGCCGATTCCGAACAGGCGCTGAAGGAGAACCAGGTCAAGGCCCTGATCGCCACCAGTGCGCTGGGGATGGGCTTCGATAAGCCCGACCTCGGGTTCGTCGTCCACGTCGGGGCCCCCAGCTCGCCGGTGGCCTACTACCAGCAGGTCGGCCGTGCCGGCCGCGGGACAGACAACGCCGACGTGCTGTTGCTGCCGGGCACGGAGGACCGCGAGATCTGGCGGTACTTCGCCACCTCCTCCATGCCCGATGAGGAAAGGGCCCACGCCGTGCTAGCCGAACTGGAAGCTGCCGGAACGGCGGTCTCGGTCCCGGCGCTGGAAGCCCGGGTCAACCTGCGCCGCTCCCCGCTGGAACTGCTGCTCAAGGTCCTGGCCGTGGACGGGGCCGTTGAACGCGTCGCCGGGGGATGGGCGCGCACTCGCGAACCCTGGGCCTACGACGCCGCACGGTATGCCCGGGTCGCCGCGGCCCGCGTCGACGAACAGAATTCGATGCTGGAGTATGAACGCACCACCGCTTGCCGGATGGAGTTCCTCTCCCGCGTCCTGGACGATCCCGCAGCCGCACCGTGCGGACGCTGCGATAACTGCGCGGGCCCCTGGTACCAGGACTCGATCGGCGAGGAGGCCCGCGACAGGTCCCAGGCGGCCCTGGGCCGGGTGGGGGTCCAAGTCGACCCCCGGGCGATGTGGCCCGGTGGCATGGATCGCCTCGGTGTCCCGCTCAAAGGCAAGATCAAACCCGCTGACCAGGCCCGCACCGGCCGGGCCCTGGCCCGGCTGACCGATCTGGGGTGGGGAGCCAGATTGCGGACCCTGCTCTCGACCCCCGTCGACGAGGCCCCCGACGCACCCATCGAGGACGCGATGCTGCGCGCTTGCGTGCAGGTACTCTCCGAATGGGATTGGGCCCAACGCCCGGCAGCGGTGGTCAGCCTGCCCTCGCGTACCCGCCCCGAACTCGTGGGTTCCTTCGCCCGGGGGATCGCCGGTATCGGCAGGCTTCCCTACCTCGGCGCCCTGGACTACCCCCAGGGCGGACCCCGCGGGGCGTCGGGCGGGAACAGTGCCTTCCGGCTCGCCGCCGTCTGGGGGCAGTTCGCCGTCGGGCAGGAACTCGCCGGGGAACTGGCAGCGCTGGACGGCCCGGTCCTGCTCATCGACGACTATGTCGATAGCCGGTGGACCATCACCGAGGCCACCCGGGTGCTGCGTGAAGCCGGCGCGGACGCCGTACTGCCCTTCGTCCTGGCGGTCTCCGCCTAGGGATTGGACCCACGCCCTAGACTTGGGACATGGAGTTGTTGTTGTGGGTTCTGGTCCCCTTGCTGGTCCTTGCCGCCGTGTGGTGGTGGGTGACGCGAC
>JBBSRM010000316.1:0-2622 GCA_038243055.1 Actinomycetales bacterium | reverse complement strand
GACCCCAACGCCGGGCTCACCCAGATCTTCGCCGGCCTCAACCCCGAACGCATCATGGCTGCTTCCTTCGCCACCGGTCTCGGCCGCTACGCGCTGAACAAGGCCACCGAGTACGCCCGCACCCGCAGCGTGTGGTCCACCCCGATCGGCGCGCACCAGGGCATCGCCCACCCGTTGGCCCAGTGCGCGATCCAGCTGGAGTTAGCCCGGGTGATGACCCAGAAGGCGGCCGCGCTGTACACGGAAGGGGAGAAGGGGGCCGGAGAGGTGGCGAACATGGCCAAGTACGCGGCGGCCGAGGCGGCGTGCGCCGTGATCGATCAGGCGATCCAGACCCACGGTGGCAACGGGCTGGCCTCGGAGTACGGGTTGGGATCGCTGCTTGGGGCGTCGCGAGTGATGCGCATCGCGCCGGTGAGCCGGGAGATGATCCTCAACTACGTCGCCGGACACACGTTGGGTCTGCCCCGCTCGTACTGACTCAGCCGTGACTGCCTTTGCTTGCGGTTCCTAGTCAGACTCAGATGGCGTAGCCGGTCCAGGGCCTCCTCAACGGTGCACCCGCTACGGCTCATCACAACGCCCACCGCCTGGTCGATCGTCCGCCTCCCCATCAACGCAGTGCGGAGATGGGCGGACGTGCGGCGGGCCGTGTCCAGCGCATGGGCGTTCGGCAGGACAGGGAGAGGTGGCGACCATGACCGGTCACCTCACTGTGCGCATCAAACCTTCCTGCACCACGGCGGCCACCAGGTTGCCGGCTTGATCGAAGATGCGCCCCTGGGTCAGCGCCCGCCCCTGGCTGGCTGAGGGTGAGGTCTGGTCGTACAGCAGCCAGTCGTCGGCGCGGAAGGGGCGCAGAAACCACAACGCGTGATCGAGCGAGGCGCCTTGGGTATGGGCGTCGGGATGCGGCACGCGGGCCGAGCCGAGCAGCGTCATATCGCTCATATAGGCAAGCACGCAGACGTGGAACACCGGGTCGTCGGGCAGCGGGTGGCCGTAGCGGAACCACACCCGCTGTTGCGCGGCGATGCCGGGGCGGGGCGCCAGTTCGGCGGCCGGGATGATGCGGATGTCCCAATCCGGCCACTCCTGCTCGAACCAGGCTGCGGCGCCCTGCGAGGAGCCACCGAGCCTGCTCAGCGACTCCGGCGCCGGCACCTGGGGCATTTCGTCCTGATGTTCCGGGCCCTCGTCCCCGACGTGAAATGACGCCGACATCGAGAAGATCGCTCGGCCGTCCTGCATACCGGTGACCCGGCGGGTGGCGAACGACCGTCCGTCGCGCGCCCGGTCGACGTGATAAGTCGTCGGCACCTTGGGTTGTCCGGGCCGCAAGAAGTATCCGTGCAGGGAGTGCACGTGCATGCCGTCAGCGACGGTGTGCACCGCCGCGACCAGGGCCTGCCCGGCCACCTGTCCGCCGAACGTGCGCTGCATGCTGGTGTCCGGAGAGCTGCCGCGGAACACGTCGTCATCGACCTGCTCGACCGCAAGAACCTCATCGATGGTCGCCACAAATCTCCTCATCAGCGGTATGCGTCGCGTGGGTAGTGAATCCCGTGAGTGACCCTACCCAGACCTGACTCCGGCGAGCGGGACACTGAGTGTGCACCGAGCGCGCTGGCCGGTAACGTGCAACCGATGCGAACCCGATACTGGCTGGGCGGTTGCTGAGCGTGGCCGCGACGACGCCACGAAGGGTTGCGCTGGTCACCGGGGCCAGCCGGGGAATCGGCCGGGAGACCGCGCTGGCGTTCGCCCGGGCGGGCTTCGACGTGGCCATCACCGCGCGCACCCTACGGGAGGGCGAGGGTTCGATCCTGCCGAGGACACGCGAGCACGGAGATGCTGCCATCGCGGTGCCCGGCAGCCTAAAAACCACGGCCGCCGAGATCGAGCGGCACGGTGTCCGGTCGCTGGGGGTTCCGATGGACCTGCTGGACC
The DNA here is from genome assembly GCA_038243055.1 of Actinomycetales bacterium. Lineage (GTDB taxonomy): Bacteria > Actinomycetota > Actinomycetes > Actinomycetales > Micrococcaceae > Arthrobacter_H. The sequence goes on along the minus strand of JBBSRM010000316.1, from coordinate 672 downwards.
GCGAGGCGGTCCATGCGGCCGCCAGCCAGGTCCTCGAAAGCTGGGGCCGCGTCGACGTCCTCGTAAATAACGCCTACGCCCAGAGCGCGGGCAACATGGACCGGATCCTGGATGTCGATCTGGCGGACGCGGAGACGATGCTGCACGGCAACTTTCTGAACCAGCTGGCGTTGATCCAGGCGGTCCTGCCGTCCATGGTCGATCGGACCGGCGGAGTGGTGGTCGATGTCGTCTCCGGATCCGGCTCCATTGACCCACCCGCGGCGCCCGGGGAGGGTGGGTGGGGCCTGTCCTACGCGGCGTCCAAGGCTGCGTTCGGTCGGTTGGCCGGGGCGATCAACGCCGAGTTCCGGGCGCGGGGCGTGCGGGCGTTCAACCTCAACCCTGGGTTCGTGATCACCGAGTCCGGAATCGCACGCGGCGGCACGGACACGATCGAGGACAAGGGATTCGCCGTGGTGCCGGCCACGGTCCCGGCCGCCGCAGCGGTGTGGCTGGCGACGTCCCCGCAGGCGGATCGCTTCCTGGGCCGGGCAGTATTCGCACCGAAGCTCGCAGACGATCTTTCCCTGATACCGGTGCGCGCGGACGAAAGGTAGTGGCGCGATGAAGCTCGGTGTGGTGATGCCCGTGGAGCTGGGACAGGCCGGCGAACCAGAATGGATTCTTGAG
>JBBSRM010000315.1:0-2622 GCA_038243055.1 Actinomycetales bacterium | reverse complement strand
TACCTGTTCATCTCCCACGACCTGGCCGTCGTGAGGCATGTCAGCGACCGCTTGGCGGTGATGCATCAGGGCCGCATCGTCGAAGCCGGGGCCACCGAAGACATTTTCGCCGACCCGCAGCACCCCTATACGCGGGCCTTGCTGGAGGCCTCCCCCACGCTGACGACCGGTTGACCAAGGGTCGGAACCACCGCTGCCCACCCGGCCCCGCTCACGGCCGCTGCATGCGGAGTCGTCCTGGAGTCGTTGTCTGGTCTTTCGACGTTCCTTGAGTTCCTCCAGGACGAATTGACCGACCAACAGGACCACGGCGATGCCGAGCACCACGAAGAACGAGATGATCCCTTCCTCGGGTGAATCGAAGATGGCAGAAGCAGCGCCGAACCAGATCGCCGTGGGTATGGCGACCACTACCAGAGCCGCCACCAGAATGATGACCGCCAGGGTCTTCCGTGATACCTCTGTGAACCATTTTTGTGCACGTCCATACACTACGGGCAAAAACGGCGCGTCACCCGATGCTGTACATCGAGCGACGCGCCGTCGTGGTCCTGCCGGATACCACCCGCAGGGCCGGTGGCCTCGGCGCTAGCCCAGCTTCGAGACCAGGCTCTGCAGTACGCGGTTCAGCGTGGCCGAGGGGCGCATGGCCGCCTGGGCCTTCTCATCGGAGGGACGGTAGTAGCCGCCCAACTCGACGGGCGAACCCTGGACGCCGAGCAGTTCGGCGTTGATGTCATCCTCGTGGGTCACGAAGTCCTTCGCCACCTCGGCAAAGGCCGCAGCCAGCTCGGTGTCCTCTTCCTGGCGGGCCAGCTCCTGGGCCCAGTACATGGCCAGGTAGAAGTGACTGCCACGGTTATCGAGTTCCCCGACCTTGCGCTTGGGGGACTTGTCCTCGAGCAGGAAGGTACCGGTGGCGGCGTCGAGTGTGTCGGCGAGCACCTGGGCCCGGGCGTTGGACGTGGAACTGGCCAGGTGCGCGAAGGATTCGGCCAGGGCCAGGAACTCTCCGAGCGAATCCCAGCGCAGGTGGTTTTCCTGCAGCAGCTGGACCACGTGCTTCGGCGCGGAGCCGCCGGCACCGGTCTCGAACAGGCCACCTCCGTTGATCAGCGGGACCACCGAAAGCATCTTCGCCGAGGTACCCAGCTCGAGGATCGGGAAGAGGTCGGTCAGGTAGTCGCGCAGCACGTTGCCGGAAACCGAGATGGTGTCCTCACCACGACGCAGGCGCTCCAACGTGTAGGTGGTGGCCTCGATCGGGGACATGATCTTCAGGATCAGGCCATCGGTGTCGTGATCGGCGAGGTACTCGTTGATCTTGGCGATCAGGTTGCGGTCGTGGGCACGGGTCTCGTCGAGCCAGAAGATCGCCGGGGTCTCCGAGGCACGGGCGCGCGTCACGGCGAGCTTGACCCAGTCGCGGATCGGGATGTCCTTGGTCTGGCAGGCGCGCCAGATATCGCCCTGCTCGACCTTGTGCTCGATGATCACCCGGTCGGCGGAGTTCACGACCTGCACGGTGCCGGCGGCGGCGATCTCGAAGGTCTTGTCGTGGCTGCCGTATTCCTCGGCCGCCTGGGCCATCAGCCCGACGTTGGGGACGGTGCCCATGGTGGTCGGGTCGTAGGCTCCGTTGGCGCGGCAATCCTCGACGACTGCCTGGTAGACACCGGCGTAGGAGCTGTCCGGGAGCACTGCCAGGGTGTCGTGTTCGCCGTCGTCCGCGCCCCACATGTGGCCCGAGGTGCGGATCATCGCCGGCATGGAGGCGTCGACGATGACGTCCGAGGGGACGTGCAGGTTGGTGATGCCCTTGGTCGAATCGACCATCGCGATGCCCGGGCCGTTGGCCAGTCCGTCCTCGATGGCGGTCTTGACGCCGTCGCGCACCTTCTCGGAAAGGTCATCGAGTCCGCCGAGGATGGCGGCCAGTCCGTTGTTGGGGCTGAGGCCGGCCGCCTCGAGGTCCTCGCCGTAGGTGGCGAAGAGGTCGGGGAAGAACGCCTTGACTACGTGTCCGAAGATGATCGGGTCGGAGATCTTCATCATGGTGGCCTTCAGGTGGGCGGAAAAGAGCACGCCCTCGTCCTTCGCACGGGCCACCTGATCGGCCAGGAAGGAATCGAGCTTCGCGGCGGACATGAAGGTTCCGTCGATGACCTCGCCCTTGAGCACTCTGAAGGCCTTCTTCAGGACCTTGACGGTCCCGTCCTCGGCGGTGAAGCGGATCTCGATCTTGTCGTCCGACGCCATGACGACGGACTTCTCGTTCGCGCGAAAGTCGCCCTCGGTCATGGTGGCGACGTTGGTTTTGGAGTCCGCGGACCAGGCGCCCATGGAGTGCGGGTACTTGCGGGCGTAGTTCTTCACCGACAGCGGGGCGCGGCGGTCCGAGTTGCCTTCGCGCAGCACCGGGTTCACTGCCGAACCCTTGATGCGGTCGTAGCGTGAACGGATGTCTGTTTCCTCATCGGAGGAGGGGTTGTTCGGGTAGTCCGGCAGCGCATAGCCCTGCGACTGCAGTTCGGCGATGGCCGCCTTGAGCTGCGGCATCGAGGCACTGATGTTCGGCAGCTTGATGATGTTCGCCTCGGGCTTCTGGGCCAGGGCACCGAG
>JBBSRM010000314.1:0-2662 GCA_038243055.1 Actinomycetales bacterium | reverse complement strand
GGCGGATTCAAGTGGTCGTCGCAACACTCCATGATCACGGGGGTGTGCGATGGCACGACGTCAGCAGCGGGCGGACCGGGCTCTGCGGCCAGCGATGCGCTCGCCAGGTCGGGCGAAGCCGCCTCGGCATGTGGAGCGGTCGTTCTGGAAACTGATCGCGGCGGGCGCGAGCACGGAGGCGGCTGGGCTGGAGGTCGGCGTCTCGACGCCGGTGGCCGCGCGCTGGTTTCGCCATGCTGGGGGGATGCCGCCGCTGAGCCTGGCCGAGCCGACCGGACGCTATCTCTGTTTCGCTGAACGTGAGGACATCGCGTTGGCCAGGGCGGAGGGCCTGGGTGTGCGGGCGATCGCTCGCCGGCTCGGGCGTGATCCCTCGACGATCTCGCGTGAGCTGCGGCGCAATGCTGCGACCCGCGCGGGCCAGGCGGGGTATCGGGCCAGCGTCGCGCAGTGGAAAGCACAGACCGCGGCCGCGCGCCCCAAGGTGGCGAAGCTGGTGAGCAACCAGCGGTTGAAGGACTACGTGCAGACCCGCCTTAGCGGTGAGCTGCATCGCCCCGACGGGAGCCTGGCCCCGGGGCCGGCGGCGAGGTGGAAGGGGATCAACAAGCCTCACCGGGCGGACCGGCGCTGGGCGCGGGCGTGGAGCCCGGAGCAGATCTCCGCGCGCCTGGTCATCGACTTCCCCGACGATGAGGACATGCGGATCAGCCCCGAGGCCATCTATCAGGCGCTGTACATCGAAGGTCGCGGCGCGCTGAAGCGCGAGCTGGTGGCCTGCCTTCGCACCGGGCGGGCGCTGCGCAAGCCGCGAGAGCGCTCACGGAACAGGGCCCAGGGCCACGTCACGGCCGACGTCGTGCTCAGCGAGCGGCCCGCGGAGGCCGATGACCGGGCCGTTCCTGGTCACTGGGAAGGCGACCTGATCATCGGGTTGGACCGTTCGGCGATCGGCACGGTCATCGAGCGCACCAGCCGCTACACGCTGCTCGTCCACCTGCCGCGCCTGCCCGGCCATGGGGACCATCCTCCGGTCAAGAACGGGCCTTCCCTGGGCGGGTACGGGGCGGTGGCGATGAAGGAGGCGCTGAGCGCGACGATGACCACGATGCCCGCTGAGCTGTTGCGGTCGCTGACGTGGGACCGCGGCAAGGAGCTGTCCGCGCACGCGCAGTTCACCATCGAGACCGGGATCGCTGTGTACTTCGCCGACCCCCGCTCACCCTGGCAGCGCGGGACGAACGAGAACACCAACGGGCTGCTGCGCCAGTACTTCCCCAAGGGCACCGAGCTGTCCCGGTGGACCGATCAAGACCTCCTCGCTGTCCAAGCGGCCATCAACAGCCGGCCCCGGAAGGTTCTGAACTGGAAGACTCCAGCGGAGGTCATCGACGAGCAACTACGCTCATCCCACGAAGCCAGTGTTGCGACGACCACTTGAATCCGCCTTCCGAGCCGGCGTCGGAGTGATGTATGGCGCCGGTGATGTCGGCTCCTTCGCGCCCGCGGATCCACAGGGCCATCTCCAAGGCGTCCAGGGGCAGGTCGGTGTGGTGGCGGTTGCTCGTGCGCCAGCCGAGGACCCGCCGAGAGTAGGCATCGGAGACGAAAGCGGTGAACACCATGCCCGTCCAGGTGGGGATGTAGGTGAAGTCCACCAGCCACAACCTGTTAGGAGCGACGGCGCTGAAATCGCGTCCGAGCAGGTCAGGGGCACGTTCAGCGCTCGGGTCACGGCGGGTGGTGACATATCGCTTGCCGCGGCGCACCCCGCGCAGGCCGAGCTCGCGCATCAGGCGCTCGACGGTGCACCGCGCCACCGGGGCGCCGTCGACGTGGCCCTGGCGGCGCAGCAGGTGCCACATCTTGCGGGCCCCCGCGACGCCGCGACCAAGGTCTTTGTCGTGGAAGATCCGGCTGATCTCCCCCTTGAGGTGCCTGTCGCGGACCGCACGGGCGCTGGGACCGCGGTTCTTGAACGCGTAGTAGGTGCTCGGGGCGACCTTGACCACGTACTGCGAGAGCACGCGGCAGACCGGCTCGACCCCGAAACGTTCTTCGACCTCGTCGATGAAGGCAACCAGGAGAGCGACCGGAAAGGCGCTCGTCAACAACGCGCCCAGCGGCGTCTCGTCGGCCGATCCCTCGATGTCGGCGGTGGCGGTTTCTACCAGGGAAGGCGCGGGTCGAGCTCCCGCGCGAAGAAACTCGAGGCCGCCAGCAGGATCTCGTTGGACCGCTTGAGCTCTCGGACTTCTCGCTCCAAGGCCTTCATGCGCTCGGCGTCGACGCTGGGAAGCCCCGGACGACGTCCGGTATCGACCTCCACCTGTTTGGACCATCCCCGCAACGTGTCCGCCGGGATGCCCACCCTCGGCCCGATCCGTTTGCACGCCGCGTTCAACGACAGGCCTGGCTCGTCCCCGCGGGACTCGATGACCAGGCGGATCGACCGCTCCCGCAGCTCGGCGGGGTACTTCCGTGGTGCTCCCATGACACTGTCCTCGTCAGATCAGAGCCTCCACTACACCCGGGGCGCTTCACCGCAGAACCTCCTGAACAGCCACCTGTCAAGCGCCGGGTTTGATGGAGGCTGTGATGCCCCGCTCGACGGGTTCCGGGCGGGGAGTGGTGGGTGTGTGTGTGGCCTCGTACTCGACGG
>JBBSRM010000313.1:0-2671 GCA_038243055.1 Actinomycetales bacterium | reverse complement strand
GCTCGGGTGCTGTCTTCGCGACGAAGAGAGGCCGCCATGGCGGTCGCCCCGACGAGGTCGCCCGCTGTGACACGGTCGCGGATCTCGGCGACCAGGCCCGCGGTCAGGGACCGTCCTTCGCGCAGTGCCGCAATGAGCGGCTCGGGCTCGCTCACACCGGAATCAGCACCTGCCGCACGACTGGGCGTCCCGTCCCCGTGTGGCGCGGATCCGGTCCCCGTCAGGGCACGCACCCGTCTGACGACTGCAGGTGAGACATACTTTCGCGCGATACGGCGCGGCATGCTCAACATGGGTCTCCTCAGGGGTCAGAGCGGGAGTGCGGTACGGCTGGAAAGTCTACGGTCGGAGACCTCGGTTCCGGCTGCAGCTCGTCTTCCTGTCGCCGGTTTTCACGTTGCTCCGGGCGGCCTCGGCCACCCGGAGCAACGGCTTCCCAGTTGATACCGTTCGGCGGTGTCGACCACCCACCAACGCCCACGCCTGGCTGCCCTTGACGGTCTGAGACTACTGGCCGCTCTGGCGGTGCTGGCCTTCCACTACACCGGCATCGGCATCCCCCACTGGGGTGCAGTCCCCGCGATCACCTTCCCGACACTGAACATCGTGAGCCGCTACGGTTACCTCGGCGTGCACCTGTTTTTCGTCATCAGTGGCTTCGTGATCCTGATGACCGCCTACGACCGCTCGATCGAGTCTTTCTCCGCCTCCCGCGTCGCCCGGTTGTTTCCTGCGTACTGGATGGCGGTGCTGCTCACCGTGACGCTGCAACAGTTCTGGCACGAGGGTCGCAACCCTTCATTGGTGGACGGTCTGGTCAACCTGACCATGACGCAGGAGGCCTTCGACATCGTCAACGTGCAAGGAGCCTTCTGGACGTTGTGGATCGAGCTGAAGTTCTACCTGCTGATCGGCGTCTTCGTCCTGATCGGCGTGACCCGTCGCCGGGTGCTCGCGTTCGCGGTCCTGTGGCCGCTCATCGGTCAGATCGCTGTTGCCACCAAGAGCAGCATGCTGGTCTCCCTGCTGATCCCCACCTACGCGCCGTACTTCGCCGCGGGGATCCTGATGTTCCTGCTCTATCGCGAGCGACACGACATGGCGACCTGGCTGGCCCTCGTCCTGAACTGGATCCTGTGCATCCGACAGTCCACGGAGTACGCCGACCGCGCCTCGGAGCTCGTCCGGGCCACGGTCTCCCCGCTCGTCGTTGCCACCATCGTGACGCTTTCGCTGGCAGCCGTGCTCCTGTGCAGCAGTGGGCTGGTGGCCCGGATCCAGTGGCGGTGGCTGACCACCGCCGGCGCGCTCACCTACCCCCTCTACCTGGTCCACGGCCAGCTCGGGTTCTTCCTGATCGACACGCTGCACGAAGACCTCAACACCTACCTGCTGCTGCTCATCGCCACCCTGTCGGCCCTGGTGCTCGCCTACCTGATCAACCGGCTGGTGGAGCGCCCCCTCGCTCCCCGGCTGCGGCGAGGGGTGCAGGAGGCACTCGAACCGACCCCCACAGGTCAGGTCAGCGTAGGACGAGCGTCGCCCGAACCAGTGCGTGATCGGAGGGGATGACCCCCCGTAGCAGGAGGGTGCGGGCATCGACGTCGACGACCACCTCCCACGCCTTCACCCGAAGGCTGTTGGTCGCGAAGATCCAGTCGATGCCGTTGCCGATCTTGGTGCGGTTGTCCTCGTAGCCGTAGTCCGCGACGTTGCGCCTGAACGCGCTGAAGGAGTTGACCCACGCCCGGCGTACCGTCTCTGCGCGCGGCGTGCGGAGCGTGGTGCGTCTCGACTCCTGGTTGACCACGTCTCCGTAGCCGTTGGCCTTCATCCGGGGCAGGTAGGTGGGGGCGTAGGCGCTGAACTTCGAGGTGTTGTAGTCGCCGACCGCGACCACCGGGAGCGAGCCCTTCAGCGAGTTGGTCTTGGCGATCAGCTCGTCCCACTGCTGGGTCCGGGCGGCGATGCTGTAGGGATCAAGGTGCGTGTTGGTGAACAGGAACTGCTTGCCGGTGGCCTTCATCTTGAACACTGCCCAGGCCAGGAAGCGCTTCGGCTTGCCCGGGGTGACGGCATCGAACTCGTGGCCGCCCTGTCTGACCACCGAGACAGTGTTGGTGTTGTAGAGGATCCGGTTGCTGCTGGTGGCGCCCTGGTCCTTGTAGACGCACTTGTAGGTGCTGCGCGGCTTGACACAGTTGTAAGGGTTCTCGTTGGTGAGGGCATAGTTGCTGCCGCCCATGGCGCGGATCGCACCCTTGAGGTCCAAGTACTGGTTCTCACCGTAGGTGAAGTTGTTCTTGTAGCTCGCGCTCTGGTTGGCCTCCTGGAGGCCCAGCACGTCCAGCTTCGCTGCCAAGATCTGCGCCACCACCTTGGGGCGTCGCTCTCGCCAGGTGCGGTGCTCCCCGGTCGCCTTGCTGTCGGTGTGCACGCCAGTCACGTTGAAGCTGCCGACTCGCAGGTCGTTCGCGCTGCTTTCCGCCGCCCCTGTGGCCGGCCCCTGACCGGCAAGCCCACCGACGAGCAAGGTGGCACACACCACGCCAAGAACCTTGGGGTGAAACTTCGACTTCATCTCAGACCGCCTCCACAAATGACTTCCAGAACCAAGCCCGATGCTATGCCCTATAAGTCCGATATGAGGCTAAATAGACGATCCGTCCGC
>JBBSRM010000312.1:0-2715 GCA_038243055.1 Actinomycetales bacterium | reverse complement strand
GGAGGGCGACCGGCAGCGTTTCGCGGACCTGCCAGAGGGCGCCGAGCAGCATCACCACCGACATCGCGGTGATCGCCCACAGCACGGCCCGCCAACCTGAGGTGAGGAAGATCAGGCTGCCCACGGACGGGGCCACCGCCGGGGCGACCCCGCTGATGGTCATCATGATGCTGAACAGCCGGGCCGCCTGCCCGCCCACGGCCCGGTCGGAGATGACGGCGCGGGAGAGGACGACGCCGGCTGCCGCACTGAGCCCCTGGAGGAACCTGAAAGCGGTGAGGGTCTCGATGGTGGGCGCCAACGCCACCGCGACCGAGGAGAGAACGAAGACGGAAGAGCCGATGAGCAGCGGACGGATCCGCCCGAACCGGTCCGACAGCGGCCCGAAGAGCAGCTGGCCTGCGCCCATGCCCAACAGGAACCCGGTCAGGGTCAGCTGGATGGCCGAGGCGTTGACCCCGAATTCGCGGGCCATCTCGGGGAAGGCCGGCAAGTAGAGGTCGGTGGCGACCGGACCGGCCATCGAGAGCAACGCCAATGCGGTGAGCAACAGCGCCGGAAACCTGAACGAATGGCCGTCGGCTGCGGTGGTGCGGCTCTCGGGCATGGGCCGATGCTATCGCCGCTGGCCTCGGCGCGGGGGATCGTGGACGGCTTGTGACGGGGTGTTCCTGGCCACGGACAACACCAGTCCGACGGCGGCCAGTGAGACCAACAGTGATGAGCCGCCGTAGGAGATGAAGGTCAGCGGGACCCCGGTGACGGGGGTGAGGCCGATGACCATGGCGATGTTCAGGATCGCCTGGAACACCAGCCAGACCAGGGTCACGGAGCAGATGCTGCGGGAAAACGTCGTCGTGGTCCGCAAGGCGACCTTGTGGATCGCCACCGCCAGGGTGCCGAAGAGCAACAGCACCGCCAGTGATCCGATCAGTCCGAGTTCCTCGCCGAGGATGGCGAAGATGAAGTCGGTGTGCCCTTCGGGGATCCAATGCCATTTCTGCCGGCTTTGCCCGAGTCCGACGCCCCACCAGCCCCCTGAGGCCAACGCGTATTGGCCCTGCAGGCCCTGGCGGCAGAGTTCCGGACCTTCTGCGCAATTGGCCCAGCTGAGTAGTCGCATCAGCCGGTTGGGACTCAGGAGGGCGGCGGCCACGGCGATGATGCCGGATCCACCCAGAAGGACCGCCAGTTTGCGCAGGGGCAGGCCGGCATAGAACAGGGTTGCGAGCATGATGAGCATCAGCATCATGGTGGTGCCCAGGTCCTTCTGGAGCAGGACCAGGGTCACCATGATCCCGATCCCGAGCAGGTAGGGCACGAACAGGTGGGACCACCGGCCTAGCAATGCCCGTTTGGTGTCGATGATGTGCGCGCCCCAGAGCACGCCGGTCAGCTTGGCCAGTTCGGAGGGTTGGAGGCTGAAGACGCCCAGTGAAATCCACCGGCGGGCTCCGTTGACCTCTTGACCCAGCGGGGTCTGAACCAGCAGCAACAGCACCAGCGTCACGCCGAAGAGCGGCCAGGCCAGTTTCCTCAACTGCTTGATCCGGAGGCGTGAGAGCACCCACATCGTTGCCAGACCCAGTACGGCGGCCAGCGACTGTTTGATCAGGTGCCGATAGGAGGTCGACGAATCCCCAACGGCAGAAGCAGAGAGCACCATGAACAAGCCGAGCGCCGTGAGAATCACGGTGACGATGATGATGATCCGGTACTCCGGGCCGGGGGAAGCGCGGCGGGTGCTTATCGGGGCGTGAGTGGTTATTTCACGCATGGCAGCGCACCTCCCCGTAGCGGACCGTGCCAGTCGTCGTAGGACCGGTTGTTCCCGTTGGCGGAGTCCGCGGCGCTCGGATCGGCTACGGAGCTGTCGGTCCGCTGGGACGTCCGGGCCGGCGGGCTCGGCTCGGAAGGTGCTGCGGTAGCGGAGGGCCCGGCGGCTTGTCCGGGGGAGGAATCCTCGGTGCCGGAGCCGGTCATGAGTTCCTTCACGGTGTGGCGGACCTTGTCGCCGTCGACGAGGTTGATGGACTCGCCGGAGGCCGAGGTGCCGAAGCCCTCGATTGGCAGGGTGACGAAATCGGTGTCGCCGCCGAGCAACGACGTGGCCTGGCGTGAGAACCGGATGATGTTCAGCTCGGAGTCCACGGCGATATTTGATTCGGCGGCATCGAGGATGCGTTGGAGTTTCGCCGGGTTGGTCAACGTACTGGTCTGTTTGAGCTGGTGGGCCAGGGAGGCGATGAACGCCTGTTGGCGGCGGCTGCGGTCCAGATCGGTGAAGTTCAGTTCCGGGTGGGCGGTGTCGCGACGTTGGCGGACGAAGGCGACGGCTTCCTCGGCGTCGATTTCCTGCTCTCCGGCGACGAAATCGGCACCGGAATACGTGTCCTCGGTGTTCTGGTTCAGGCAGACCGTCATCGGGGCCACGGCTCGGGCCAGATCGAGGAAGGCGACCATGGTGACTTCGATGAAATGGTCGACGTGCACGTCGAGGAAGGCGGAGACCGTCTCGATCTGGGCTTTACGTCCGGCATCACGGCTGCGCTGGTGGGCTTCCGGCTCACCAGCGGTTCCTTCACCGACCTGCCGCTGGTGCTCCTCGGCGAAACCGTATCCGTAGGCCTGCTTGATCTTGGCCTGCACCGGACCGGCGGAGAGCCCCTCCAACGGCACGAAGTCATCGCGCGGAATCGACATGATGGTCGCCCG
>JBBSRM010000311.1:0-2780 GCA_038243055.1 Actinomycetales bacterium | reverse complement strand
CCCGCCAGCTGAACCGCCCGGTACGCGATGTCGTGGAAATCGGTGCCCGCTGCATCTGCGGAAACCCGTTGGTGGCCACCACCGCACCCCGGCTCTCGTCGGGAATCCCGTTCCCGACCACCTACTACCTGACCCACCCCGTGATCACCGCTGCGGTCTCGCGTCTGGAGGCCGCCGGGCTGATGAACCAGATGAACACGGAGCTGGGACAGGACGAAGCACTGGCAGCCCACTACGCCCGGGCACATGAACAATATCTGGCCGTGCGCGATGCCATCGGCGAACGTTCGGACACCGGGCCCGTTGCCGAAATCGCCGGGGTCTCCGCCGGCGGCATGCCCACCCGCGTCAAGTGCCTGCACGTGCTCGTGGGACACTCGCTGGCGGCCGGCCCGGGCGTGAACCCGCTGGGCGACCGTGCACTGGAAGCCATTGCCGAGTGGTGGACCCCGGCGAAATGCACATGCGCCGGAGCCTGGGACACCGTTGGCCCGGCACCGAGCCAGGACCGCTCACGGCACGTGAAGACCCAGGCAGTGGACCCGGCCATCAAGAAGGCCGAGCGTGCCGCGGTACGGGCTGCCCGCGAATCGGCAGCAACACAGGGCACCCAAGCCCCGACCGAGGAGACCTCCGGGCACAATAGCCGGGTTGCCGCCATCGATTGCGGTACGAACTCGATCCGCCTGCTCATCGCGGACACCGATCAAAGTGCTGCGGGTTCGGTGCTCACCGACGTGGTGCGCGAGGTGCGCCTAGTGCGACTGGGCCAGGGAGTCGATGCCACCGGCGAGTTCGCCGACGAGGCCCTGGAACGCACCTTCGCGGCCATTGACGAATTCGCCGTGATGATCCGCGAACACGGAGCCACCAACATTCGCTTTGTTGCGACCTCGGCCACCCGCGACGCAAGGAACCGGGACAAGTTCGTTGCCGGGGTGCGCAAGCGCCTCGGCGTGGATCCGAAGGTCGTGCCCGGGGAAACCGAAGCGGCGCTCTCCTTCGCAGGGGCCACCTCGATGGTGGAAACAACTCCAGGAAGCCACATCCTGGTCATCGACCTGGGCGGGGGATCCACTGAGTTTGTCCTGGGCGACGGGAACGGGCCGGTGGCATCGCGCAGCATGGACATGGGCAGCGTCAGGCTCACCGAGCGTTTCTGGGGCAACGAGATGCCGACGCCCGAGGGCATTGAAGCAGCACGGGCCCAGGTCAACGCCGTGCTCGACGAAGCCCAGCAGAGCGTTGACTTCACCCTCGTGGACCGGATCGTGGGCGTCGCCGGAACCATCACCACGATCACCGCCGCGGCCCTGGGCCTGGATCACTACGATTCGCAGCTCATCCACGGTGCCGAGGTGAAGATCAAGGACCTTGAATCCTCCGTTGCCTTCCTGCTTGGTGCGGATCGTGAAACCCGGACCGCACTTGGCTACATGCACCCCGGGAGAGTGGATGTGATTGCCGCCGGAGCGCTGATCTACGGATGCATCCTGGAACGGGTGGCCCAGGCCACTGAGGGAAGGATCACCACGGCAACCGCCTCGGAGCACGATATTCTTGATGGGATCGCCTTGCGGCTTGGCCGGATTCACTAGTCGCTGCAGCCCCAACCCGAACGCACAACGCAAGGAGAACACTTGAGCCACCGAGTGCGCCGCTACGCCGCCACGCTCCTGTCCTTGGTCCTCTGCCTTTCGTTTGCCTTCGCCGTGGTTCCCGCCGCACATGCCGATCCGGCACGAGACGGGGAGTGGTGGCTGAAATCCTCGGGAATCAAGAAAGCGTGGGAAACCTCCAAGGGCAAAGGTGTCAAGGTCGCGGTGATCGACACCGGTATCGATACAAGCCACCCCGACCTTCGCGGGGTGGTGATCGGAGGCAAGGACGTCTCCGGTGCCGGAGCGGCCGATGGATCCAAGCCCCTGGGCACGCTGCCGGAGCACGGGACGTTGGTGGCAACGCTGCTTGCCGGGCGCGGAAACAACTCCGCGGCGATCGCTGAAGCCAAGGCGGATGACGAAGCGCAGAAAATCGCCTATGAGCGTGCCGTGAAGACCGCCGAGGAAGAAGACGAAGACCCGCCCGAAAAGCCCAAGAAGATCGAGATCCCGAAACCGGGACCCGGTCCGGAGGGAGTGATCGGGGTGGCCCCGGAATCCGAGCTGCTCTCGGTCTCATTGTGGATGGGTACAGAGAACCCCGCAGGGATCTCGATCGAGCAGCAGGTGCCGGCGGCCGTGAAGTGGTCGGTCGACCACGGTGCGAAGGTCATCAACATCTCGCTGGGGTCCACGCAGCCTGACTGGCCCACGAGCTGGGACACGGCGTTCAAGTACGCAGAGGACCACGACGTGGTCATTGTTGCAGCTGCCGGCAACCGCGCCGGTGGGATGAAGCAGGTCGGGGCACCGGCAACGATCCCCGGGGTGCTGACCGTGGCCGGAATCGACCGCAAGGGCAAGGCAAGCGTGGATTCCTCGACCGAAGGCATCAGCATCGGCGTCGCGGCCCCCGCGGATCCGTTGGTCGGCGGGTTGCCCGGTGGCAAGTATGCCGATTGGTCCGGGACCTCCGGGGCCGCCCCGCTTGTTGCCGGTGTTGCCGCGATGATCCGCTCCAAATACCCGGAGATGAAAGCGCCCCAGGTCATCAACAGGATCTTGGTCACGGCACGCGAGGCAGGTGGGCCCGGAGTCGACAACCTCTATGGACACGGCATCCTCGATGCGCACGCGGCACTGACCGCCGATGTCCCCGAGGTCGAGGCAAACCCGTTG
>JBBSRM010000310.1:0-2819 GCA_038243055.1 Actinomycetales bacterium | reverse complement strand
ATCGGCACCCGCAAGGCCGGCCTGCGCGGATCGTTGCACGAGGTCTTCAACGGTTCCGTCGCGGCACGGCTGGCCCATAGCCAACCACTGCCGGTCGTCGTCGTGCCCGGGGAACCGGAAACCGACGATGAATGACCCCCAAGCTGCAGGCCCGAACCACCCACAAGAAAAGGAATCCGACATGACCACGAACACCATCTCCGCTCCCTCGATCTCGTTTGCGTCCCTGACCGGCCGATCCATTCTGGACTCCCGCGGCTACCCGACCATCGAAGTGCGTGCCAGTTTGGAAGACGGTACGGCACTCACTGCCTCCGCGCCGGCGGGAGCCTCCACCGGCAAGCACGAGGCGGTCGAGCTGCGCGACCACAACAGCCGCGCCCAATCCGGCCGGGGCGTGAACGCCGCCGTTGAGGGGATCAACCGCGAAATATCCGAGCTCGCCACCAGCCAAAACTGGTCGTCCATCACGGAGTTCGACAGGGCACTTGCCGAACTCGATGGCACGCAGGGCTACTCGCGCCTGGGCGCCAACGCCGTCGTTGCGGTGTCCATCGTGGCAGCACGCGCCTTCGCCCACACAGCGGGGCTCGAGCTGTACCAATGGATCGCCCGGGAGTCAGGCTCGACGTCGCGGATGCCAGTGCCGCATTTCAACGTCCTCAACGGCGGCGCACACGCGGCAAACGCACTGGAATTCCAGGAATTCATGATCGCCCCCGTCGGGGCAGCGAACATGGCTGAAGCCGTCCGGACGGGAGCGGAAATCCACCACTCCCTCTCCCACCTGGTTGGCAGCCGCTACGACAATACGGGGCTGGGTGACGAAGGAGGCTTCGCACCCGAGATCGAAGACCCGCGCACGGCCCTGGATCTGCTGGTCGAGGCCATCACCGAAGCCGGTTACGTGCCCGGGCCCGATCATGTCGCCATAGCCCTCGATCCCGCGGCCAACAGTTTCTACCTGGGACAAGGCCGGTATCGCGTCAATGGCAAAGAGGTCAGCGGTGAAGAGCTGGTGGCCTACTATTTGGACCTGGCCGGTAGCTACCCGATCCGGAGTCTGGAGGACGGTTTCTCCGAAGACGACGGTGAGGGATGGGCAGCGATGTTCACCGCCGCCCGCGGGCGGGACCTGCAGCTCGTCGGGGATGACCTCTACGTCACCGACCCCGAGCGCATCCGCGAGGGCGCCAGGCTCGGTTACTCGGACGCAGCGCTCATCAAACCGAACCAGATCGGCACCGTCTCACAAACACTGGACGCCATCACCACCGCACGGAGCCTGGATATGGCGTGCATGGTCTCCCACCGTTCAGGGGAAACGGGCGATACCTTCATCGCCGACCTGGCTGTGGGCACCGGAATCGGGCAAATCAAATCCGGTGCGCCGGTCCGCGGCGAGCGGGTTGCCAAATACAACCGCATGACCGAAATCGAGCTGGATCATCCCGATTTGGCCTACGGGCTCACCTGAGGTGGGGGCCGTGAGAAAAGGGTACCAAGCCGGCGAGGCCGACTTAGAAGCTGCGCCCCGGCGTCGTGCTGCGGTCTTCGGCCCGATCATCGAACTCGGTGTCAAAGGCGTTGCTGTTCTTGTCCTTTTTGACCACGGCGGACACCACCCCCGCGACCAATGCCAGACCAAGAATATTCATGACGATCGTTAAGACCATTGCCGACGTCCTCCCCAGTTGTTGATACGTTCTCGCAGACAGCAGAATTCATCCAAGAACCTGCCTTAAGCCCCAATGTACAGTCCCGACCCGCCCGGCGCAGGAGGCATGGCCGCCGGATGTCGAACCGTGACCAAGGCAACGCTGCAGGTACCCGCTTAGCGCAGGATCCGCACGGCAGCCGGCACGACGTCGATCCGGACCGCCTCGCTCCCGACCATTCCCTCGGTCTCGCCATCGCCCCCGTAGAGAACCGCGGGCTGGGCCGAGAGCGTGATGGAGCTGCCGCGGAAGGTTTGCACGGTGTCCAACTCGACATGGCTGCCTCCGTAGACCTTCGGCAAGGCCCGGATCATGTCGAGCCGGCCGAAAGCCTCGATCACCACGATGTCCAACAGACCGTCGTCGATCCGGGCTTCCGGGGCGATGCGCATGCCCGAGCCGTAGTAGGCCGAATTGGCGACGGCCACGCAGGCCGCGTTGAAGGTGCGTTCGGTCCCGTCGATGACGACGGTCAATCGTGTGGGGCGGAACGTGGCCAAGGCGTATAAACCGTTCACCGGGTACTGCCAGGAACGCGGAAGCCAATGGCCGCGGGCGACCCGGTCTGCGACCACCGCGTCGATCCCTGCATAGATCGAACCGGCCACCACCCGCGACGTGCTGTCGGGTGCGGTGATGGTGATGAGGTCGGTTCCCGCTGGTTCGGCTTTCAATAAGATGGTTGCCAACGCGTCGGGGTCGGATGGCAGCCCGAGCATGCGGGCGAAGTCGTTGCCCCGCCCGGCAGGGATGATGCCCAGGATTCCGCCGAGTCTAGCCACTTCCCCGGCGAGCGCGGAGACGGTGCCGTCACCACCGACGGCCACCACCACATTTCCGCGGGCGACAGCTTCGGCAATGGCCGCGATTCCTTGGTCCCGCCCCAAGAGGACGACGACGTCGACCCGTGCTCCGGCCTCGCACAGGATCCGTGCCACCTGTGTGGCCGCCGCGAGGGGGTCACCACAGCCGGCGGCTGTCGAGCAGGATGGTGACCGGGCCGTCATTGACCAGCGACACCTCCATGTGGGCCTGGAACACGCCGGTCTGCACGTCCAGGCCGCGTGCACGCCATGCGGCGACGACCTGATCGTACAGAGT
>JBBSRM010000309.1:0-2837 GCA_038243055.1 Actinomycetales bacterium | reverse complement strand
GGAATCCCGCGGCCATCATCCTCTCCGGCGGACCCTCCAGCGTCTATGCTGACGGTGCCCCGAGCGTCGGCCCCGACCTGTTCGAGGCGGGCGTGCCGGTCCTAGGCATCTGCTACGGCTTCCAGGCGATGGCCAGTGCCCTGGGCGGAACGGTCGCCCAGACCGGCCTGCGCGAATACGGGTCCACCGATGCCACCGCCACCGGGGTCTCACGGTCCCTGCTGGCCGGCCTGCCGGAGGACCAAAAGGTCTGGATGAGCCACGGTGATTCCGTGCAGCAAGCACCGGCGGGCTTCGATGTCCTTGCCTCCACCGAGGGCGCCCCCGTGGCGGCCTTCGCCAATGAGGACAAACGGCTCTTCGGCGTCCAATGGCACCCCGAGGTCAAGCACTCGGCCTACGGGCAGCGGGTCTTGGAGAACTTCCTGTTCAACGGTGCCGGCCTCGAACCGAGCTGGAACACCGGGAACATCCTGGAGGAACAGGTTGCGCGCATCCGTGAGCAGGTCGGCTCCGGCCGGGCCATCTGCGGGCTTTCCGGCGGCGTCGACTCGGCCGTCGCCGCAGCTCTGGTCCAGGAGGCCATCGGCGACCAGCTCACGTGCGTCTTCGTCAACCACGGACTGCTGCGCGAAGGCGAAGCCGAACAGGTCGAACGCGACTTCGTGGCTGCCACCGGCGCCAAACTGCATGTCGCCGACGAACGCGAACGCTTCCTGAGCGCGTTGAAGGACGTCACCGACCCCGAAACCAAGCGCAAGATCATCGGCCGCGAATTCATCCGCGCGTTCGAGGCCTCCGAGGCGGCGATCATGTCCGAAGCCGCCGATACCGGCGAACCGGTGCGCTTCCTGGTCCAGGGCACCCTGTACCCCGACGTCGTTGAATCCGGGGGCGGCGAAGGCGCTGCGAACATCAAGAGCCACCACAATGTCGGTGGTCTGCCCGAGGACCTGCAGTTCGAACTCGTCGAACCATTGCGCGAATTGTTCAAGGACGAGGTCCGTGCCGTCGGAGCCCAGTTGGGTCTGCCGGCCGAAATCGTGCAGCGTCAGCCGTTCCCCGGCCCGGGACTGGGCATCCGCATCATCGGCGCGGTCAACGAGGAACGTCTGGAGCTGCTGCGCAAGGCAGACGCCATCGCGCGCGCCGAGCTGACCAACGCCGGGCTGGACCAGGAGGTCTGGCAGATGCCCGTCGTCCTGTTGGCCGACGTGCGTTCGGTGGGCGTCCAGGGTGACGGCCGCACCTACGGGCATCCGATCGTGCTGCGCCCGGTGTCCTCCGAGGA
Source organism: Actinomycetales bacterium (assembly GCA_038243055.1). Taxonomy (GTDB): domain Bacteria; phylum Actinomycetota; class Actinomycetes; order Actinomycetales; family Micrococcaceae; genus Arthrobacter_H. The sequence continues at coordinate 1,546 of JBBSRM010000309.1, read as the reverse complement.
CGCGATGACCGCCGACTGGTCACGGCTGCCCTACGATCTGCTCGCGCGGATCTCCAACCGCATCACCAATGAGGTCGATGGGGTCAACCGGGTGGTCCTGGACGTGACCAGCAAGCCCCCGGGAACCATCGAATGGGAGTAGGCCCACGGCTCCGTCGGGGCCCGGCCTGAAGTGAAGGGAGGGCGTCAGGCCCTCTCTTCGCTGGCTTAACCCGACGTTGACGTGTTGCGATCAAGCACCGAGGTGCCGGGGTCGCGTACCTTAAGTAGTGGCGTGCGCCGAGGATCGCGCACTGGCCGACCTCCATCACCCCGCGCTGGGCGGGTTCTGACGGGGGACCAAATGTGAGGAAGGTGGTGTTCCGGTGGTAGGGACGCAACAAGGCGAGGCAGCGTTGACCGATTGGCTGGAGAAGCTCGGTCCGGGGGCGGGTACCGATACCCTCCTGCGCTTTGCCGGTTCGACGTCCAACTGCATCGACATCACCCACGCCCACCCCTCGGGGTTGGCCCAGTTCCTGGCCGGCCGGCGGACCCGGCTGTCCATGCTGTTGCGCGACGTCGACGCCTACAACCAGGGCCGACGCACCGCACGGGCCCTCCGCGCGAAGATCCTGGAACTTTCCGAGGACCGCGGCATCGACGTGGGATACCTCGCCTCCGGCGTGGCGACCTGGCGGGCGGTCCAGGATGGCCGTTCCGAACAGTTCAGCGCCCCGATCATGCTCGGGCGGATCTCGCTGACCCAGCGTGAAGGCCAGGAAGAGGACGAAGTCCAGCTGGCCGGACGGGCCCAGGTGAACCCGGCACTGGTGCGCTACTTCCAGGAGCAGCAAGGGTTGGAAATCGATGTGGAGGCCCTCGAAGGCGCCGCGTACATGACCGCCCGGTTCGATCCGCGCCGTGCGCTGGACACCCTGCGCGAACAGGTGGCCTCCCTTCCCGGGACCGTCATCGAACACCGTTTGCTCGTGTCGACCTTCGCCGATCTGGCAGACCCTGCCGACCCCTCGCGCATCGACACCGCCCACCCGGTCATCTCCCGTCTGCTGGACGAGGATGCCGGCGAGGACGTCGTCGTGGAGGAGCCCGAGGTCACCGTCCTGAGCAGCGACGAACGCAATCCCGCGGACGAGGCCCTGGTCCTGGACGCGGACGCCAGCCAGCAGGAGGTCCTGGACCTCGTCGACGCCGGCGAATCCGTCGTCGTCTCCAGCCCACCCGGGACCGGACAGACACAGACGGCCGTCAACGCGGCGGCGATCCTGGCCGGCCAGGGCAAACGCGTGCTCGTCGTGGCCGAACGTCGGGAAACCTCACGCAGCCTGACGGAAAAATTGGCCGAACTCGACCTGGCCTCAATGGCCCTGCGCTTGTCGCCGGAGGTCGGACCCGAGGAACTGCGCGACCAGCTGACCCAGGCGATCCTGCGGAACGAACGTGCCGCCGAACCACAGCTGGGCCAGCTCCACCAACGCCTCACCGAGCACCGCCATGCCCTGCTGGACCACGTGAACTCGCTGCATGACGTGCGCAGCCGCTGGGG
>JBBSRM010000308.1:0-2876 GCA_038243055.1 Actinomycetales bacterium | reverse complement strand
GTTTCGCTCATCGGGGCACCTTTCCTAGAGCTTGATTCCCGCCTCGGCCAGGTCGGCACGAATCGGTGCCGTTTCCTCTTCCGTCGGCTCCACGAGCGGCAGGCGGACGATCGCGTTGGAGAGGACGCCTTGCCACTTCAGAACGGTCTTCGCGGCCACGGCACCTTGGATATGTGACATGACGGCGCGCTGGATGGGGTCCAGCTCGAAGTGCAGGGCCCGGGCGGTGGCCAGATCGCCGGCCAGCAGGGCGTCCACCAGACGGCGGTACCGGGCGGTGGCGACGTGCGCGGTCACGGAGATGACGCCTTGGGCGCCGGCGGCCATCAGCGGCAGCGTCAGCCCGTCGTCTCCGGAGTACACGTCCAGGTCGGTGCTGGCCAGCACCCGGGTGGTCGCCTGGTAGTCGGCCTTTGCATCCTTCAGCGCCACCACATTGGGGTGTTCTGCCAGACGGATCAGGGTTTCGGTGCTGATGGAGATGCCGGTGCGGCCCGGGATGTCATAGACCATGACGGGCAGGTCGGTGCAGGATGCGAGTGTCTCGACATGGGCCTGCACACCGGCCTGGCTGGGCTTGTTGTAATACGGTGCGGTGACCAGCAGCCCGTGCACGCCGACCTTCGCGGCGGCCTGGGAGAGCTGGATCGAGTGGGCCGTGTCGTTGGTGGTCGAGCCGGCGATGACCTTCGCGCGATCCCCCACGGCTTCGACGACCGTGCGGAACATCCCCACGTTCTCTTCGTCGGTCAGCGTCGAGGTCTCCCCCGTGGTCCCGGTGACCACGAGGCAATCGCAGCCGTCGTCGACCAGTTTGGTGGCCAGGGCCGCTGCCTGGTCGTAATCGACCTCGCCGGCTGGCGTGAACGGGGTGACCATGGCGGTCCCCAGGTTCCCAAAGATGGCATCATGACGCGGGGTGTTGGATTCCGGGGTAGGCATGGCACCACGTTACCCCGGTGCCACCGCGTTTCCGCTCCGTCCACGCGCCACGTGACCAAGATGACGCGCACCCGGGCGAGGATGACGACGCGAGTCCGATTCCGCCGTCGTACACCGCAATCCCGGTGGCCCGCCTTGGTATATTCGACCCTGAGTCACGCAGCAGCCCAGCCGCCCGATCCGATCGTCCAGGAGCCCATGCCCAGTCAGAGCACGTCCGCCCCCGCAGGTCGGATCGCGGGGGTCGATGTGGCCCGCGGCCTCGCCCTGCTGGGCATGATGGCCACCCACATCATGCCGTTGACCCGGGTCGATGATTCGGGCACCAACCACGCCACCTGGACCGCCACTCTGTTCGCCGGGACGTCCTCTGCCCTGTTCGCCCTCCTGGCCGGCGTCGGATTGGCCCTGCTGACCGGTGGAAGCCGTCCACACACCGGTACCCGGCTCGCCTCCGGACGACGTTCGGTCCTGGTGCGCGCCGTGTTGATCACCGTCATCGGGTTGGGCTGCGGTGCGTTGAACACGAATGTCGCCGTCATCCTGGTGCACTACGGTGTGCTGTTCCTGATCGCCACCTTGTTCCTCGGGCTGCGGTTGCGCACCCTCTGGTTCACGGCGGTCGGTTGGCTGCTGTTCTCCCCCGTCCTCTGGTATCTGGTGTTCCCGCTGGCGAACGGCCGGATCTCCCCGGCCACCGTCGGCCCCTCCCCCGGGCTGGGGGACCTGCTGCGTCCGGCGTCGCTGGCCGCCGATCTGTTCATCACCGGCTACTACCCGGTGCTGGTGTGGACGGGGTTCATCGTGCTGGGTCTGGCCCTGGGACGCTGCCGGATCTCCCTGCCTCCGGTCGTCTTGGCGTTCTCCGTCGGCGGTGCAGCACTGGCATGGGCGGCCCGGGCGCTCTCCGATCGGTTGATCTCATCGAACGACGAGGCGCTGAGCACGTTGGGTGCGATCGCCGAGGGAAACGGCCTGCCACTCGATGCGGCATTGCTCTCCGGGCACGGCCTGGCAGGGGTCGAAGGGACCCCCTGGTGGTTCGCCCTCTCAGCCCCGCATAGCAGCGCACCCTTGGACCTGCTGCATGTGGCCGGGACCGCGATCGCCGTGCTGGGCGTCTGCCAGTTGGTGGCCATGGCGCTGTCTGCGCTGCTCGGCCTGGCAGGTGAAGCGCTGCTCTGGCCGCTCTCCGGCGCCGGTTCGGCGACCCTCACCCTCTATGCCGGGCATCTGGTGGCCTTGGATCTGCTGAGCACCATCACCGCCGGCATGCCGCGTCTGGGGCTGTACCTGTGCTTCGTCGTCGCTTCCCTGCTGATGGGCATCGCCCTGAAATGGGCTGGCCGGAGGGGGCCCTTGGAAGCCGGGGTGCATGCGCTCGCTCGCAGCGGCACCGCCTGATCCCGCCTAGAGCCCACCGACGGCGAAGCGCAGCAGCAGGAACCCGCCGAGTCCCATGATCCACAACACCGCTTCGGCCGAGGCCTTGCCCAACCACTGGCCCAGCCGGTGCAGGGGCCTGTCGATGCGGTGGGCCAACAACAGCCGGGCGGTCAGCAGCAAAGCCGCCGGCAGCAACATGACCACGCAGTAGCCGGCCAGCAGGAGGAACGATCCCGCCCCGCCGGGACCGGAGACGGTCAGCACGCCGATCGCCGCCACATAGGGCAGCATGGTCGGCAGCTCGAGCAAACCAGCCACCAGGGCCAGGGTCAGCAGGCCGGCGGGGGTGCCCAGGGCCCTGCCGATGCGTCCCTTCCACCGGTCCTCGGCCGCTTCCTGACGGCCGTGCGGACCGGATGGCCGCCGTGACTCCGGCGCGGTCGCGGTCGCAGTTCCGCCGGTCGTGCTCGTGGCGTGCTGCGGTTTCGCCGCCCGGCGCACCGTCTTGCCGTCCTTGAGCGCAAACCACAGAAGCCCGGCGCCGCCGG
>JBBSRM010000307.1:0-2881 GCA_038243055.1 Actinomycetales bacterium | reverse complement strand
TGCGTAGACTGGCCTGCATGTCGGTTACTGAATTGTCGGACAGCGCCCAAAACCATCTCAAAGCCGTCTGGAGCCTCTCGGAGTGGACCAGCGACCCGGTCACGACCAAGGACATTGCCGAAAAAACCGGTCTGCGCATCTCCACGGTTTCCGATGCCGTGCGCAAACTCGCCGAGCAGGGCTACCTGCACCATGCCAAATACGGCACCGTTGAACTGACCGAGACCGGTCGCACCCACGCGGTGGCGATGGTCCGCCGGCACCGGCTGATCGAATCGTTCCTGGTCGATGTCCTGGGCTACGGCTGGGAACAGGTCCACGACGAGGCCGAAGTCCTCGAGCATGCCGTCTCGGACTTCATGATCGAACGCATCGATGCCATCCTCGAGCACCCCACACGCGACCCGCACGGGGACCCCATCCCCGCAGCCGACGGCACCGTGGACGTTCCCGATGCCGTCCAGCTCACCGGTGTCGAACCCGGAACCGATGTCGTGGTCGAGCGGATCTCCGACTCCGACAGCGAGCTGCTGGGTTACTTCAGGGACCGGAACATCACCTGTGGTGCGCTGTTGACCGTCGGTGCCGGCGAACCGTATTCGGGAACGCTCGAAGTGCAGGTCGATGGCTCCGGACAGCAGCCGCTGAGCCTGGGGCAGACGGCCAGCGATGCCCTCTTCGTCTCCGTGGCGACCCGCTAGCGGACACGGAAAAAACTGCCCGCCCGGTTCGATCGGGCGGGCAGTTTCACATAGATGTTCCTTAGGCTGCGGTGGCGAGCAGGCGTTTGCGCCGTTGCGCCGCCCAGCGCTTGCCGAGCAGTCCGTGCCGCGGGCCGAACAGGTAGACCACCGTGAAGGCGGCTCCCTGGGACAGGACCACCATCGCCCCGGAGGCGGTATCGAGGTAGTAGCTCACATACAGTCCGGCCACCGCGCACACCACCGAGATGATCGGGGCGAGCACGAGCATCCGGGAGAACCGGTCGGTGAGCAGGTAGGCCGTGGCCCCGGGGATGATGAGCATGGCCACCACCAGCACCACGCCGACCGCTTGCAGCGCCACGACGCAGGTCAACGCGAGCAGGCCCAACAGTGCGGCTCCGAGCATGCGCGGGTTCAGCCCGATCGCCTGGGCGTGGGTGGGATCGAAGGCGTAGAGCGTGAAGTCGCGGCGTTTGAGCAGCAGGACCGCCAGAGTGATGGCGCCCAGGATGCCCACCTGCCACAGCTCAGCTTGGGAGACACCGAGCAGGTTGCCGAAGATGATGTGGTTCAGGTCGGTTTGTGAGGGGGTGACGGAGATCAGCGCCAGCCCCAGCGCGAAGAGCGTGGTGAACACGATCCCGATCGCGGCATCCTCCTTGACCCGGCTGGTGTCGCGCACCACCCCGATCAGGGCGACGGCCAGGAACCCGAAGACGATGGCCCCGACGGCGAATGGTGCGCCGACGACGTAGGCCAGGACGACGCCGGGGAGCACTGCGTGGGAGACGGCGTCGCCCATCAGGGACCAGCCGACCAGGACCAGCCAGCAGGACAGGACGGCGCAGACGACGGAGGCGATCACGGTGGTGGCCAGTGCCCGGACCATGAAGTCGTAGCTCAGCGGTTCGGCGAGTAGTTCGATGAGGTTCATGCCAGCACCTCCCGGTCCAGCACGTCCAGGCCGAAGGCGCGGGCGAGGTTCTCGGGAAGGAGTACTTCCTCGGGGGCTGCGTGCATCAGCACCTTGCGCATCAGCAGAACGGCCTCGTCGGCCAAGGCCGGCAGGGCGTGGAGGTCGTGGGTGGAGACCAGTACGGTGGCGCCTTCGGCGGCGAGTCCGCGCAACAGGCCGGTGATGGTGGCCTCGGTGCGCTTATCGACTCCTGCGAACGGCTCGTCCAACAGCAGGATGGTCGCGCCCTGGGCGATGCCGCGGGCAACGAAGGCCCGCTTCTTCTGTCCGCCGGAGAGCTGGCCGATCTGCCGGTCGGCGAATTCGGTCAGTTCCACCCGTTCCAGGGCGTCCTCCACCGCGGCACGGTCGGAGGGACGCGGCCGGCGGGTGATGCCCATCTTGGCGTAGCGACCCATCATCACCACATCGCGAACGGAAACCGGGAAGGCCCAGTCCACTTCCTCGCTCTGCGGGACGTAGCCGATGGTGCCTGCCTTGCGGGCGGCGGAAGGGGCGCCACCGTTGATCTTCACCGTTCCCTGGTCCGGGGTCACCGAACCCATGATGGTTTTGAACAGCGTGGATTTGCCCGAACCGTTCATGCCGACCAGCCCGCAGATCCGGCCGGGCTGCAATTTCACACTGGCACGGTCCAGGGCCAGGACGTCCCCGTAGTGGACGGTCGCTTCCTGGACGTCGATCGCGGCGGTCATGACGTGGCTCCGGTGAGTGCATCGGAAATGGTGTCGGCGTCATGACGCAGCAGATCCAGGTAGGTGGGGACCGGGCCGTCGGGCCCGGAGAGGGAATCGACGTACAGGGTTCCGCCGAAATCGGCGTCGGTGGCTTCGACGATCTGCTGCATCGGAGCATCGGAGACCGTGGATTCGCAGAACACCGCGGGAACTTCCTGCTCGCGGACGAATTCGATGGCCGAGGCGATCTGGCTGGGCCGTGCCTGCTGTTCGGCATTGACCGCCCAGATGTACTTCTCGGTCAGCCCGGCATCGCGGGCCAGGTAGGAGAAGGCGCCTTCGCAGGTGACCAGGGCCCGCTCGTTCTTCGGCAGGGTCGACAGGTCGGCTTCGAGGTCGTCTCCGACCTTCTGGATTTCGTCCTTATATGCCTCGGCGTTGGCCAGGAAATCCTCTGCATGATCGGGGGCGAGTTCCCCGAAGGCCTTGGCCATGTTGTCGACGTAGAGCATCGCATTATCCGG
>JBBSRM010000306.1:0-2884 GCA_038243055.1 Actinomycetales bacterium | reverse complement strand
GGCCGCATTCTTCGACTTGGGCTTGCGGAAGGCGGGAACCCCGTTGCTGATGGCCTCGACGCCGGTCAGGGCGGCCGAGCCCTGGCTGAACGAGCGCAGCAACAGGAAGGCCAAGGCGAAGCCGGTCAGCTGGCCGTGCTCGGGGACCAGCTCGAACCCCGCAGACTCCGACTCAAGGTTGTGTCCGAACAGGATGATCCGGCTCAGACCCCAGACGATCATCACGAGAATCCCGCCCATGAAGGCATAGGTCGGAATGGCGAACGCCGTGCCGGACTCGCGCAACCCCCGCAGGTTGATCGCCGTGAGCAGGACGATCACCCCGACGGCGAAGGCGACCTTGTGCGCGGCGATGAACGGGACGGCGGAACCGACGTTGTCAATGGCGGCCGAGATCGAGACGGCCACCGTCAAGGTGTAGTCGACCAGCAGCGCACTGGCCACGGTGAGGCCGGCGGGCTTGCCGATGTTGACCGAGGCGACTTCGTAGTCACCGCCTCCGGAGGGGTAGGCGTGCACGTTCTGGCGGTAGCTGGCGACCACGGTGAGCATCACCAGCGCGACCACCACCCCGATCCACGGTGCGTACTTGTACGCCGTGATTCCCGAGATCGACAGGGTCAGGAAGATCTCCTGCGGGGCGTAGGCCACCGAGGACATGGCGTCCGAGGCGAACACCGGAAGCGCCAGCCGCTTGGGCAGCAGCGTGTGGCTCAGCGTGTCGCTGCGAAAGGGCCGTCCCAACAGCAGACGCTTGGCGATGGAGGACAAGGCGGGCACGAGAAGGCAGCCTAGGCGCACTGGCGGTATCCGTGGTGCGGGTTGACCGGTCACCCCAGCCGCAACGCATGTAGGTTCGTCATGGCAGACGCCACCACCAGGAGGTCAGCTCACGTGCACGTGGTCATCATGGGTTGTGGCCGGGTCGGATCGTCCCTCGCCGCAGGACTCGAGCGGCTCGATCACGAGGTCGCCGTGATCGACCGAGACAAGCTGTCCTTCCGGCGCCTCGGCCCCGACTTCGCCGGCACCATGATTCCCGGCATGGGCTTTGATCGTGATGTGCTCGTACAAGCGGGGATCGAACGGGCGGGCGCCTTCGCCGCGGTGTCCAGCGGTGACAACTCCAACATCATCGCGGCGCGGCTGGCCAGGGAAAACTTCGGCGTCGAACGGGTAGTAGCCCGGATCTACGACGCCAAGCGGGCCGCGGTGTACGAGCGGCTCGGCATCCCCACCGTGGCCACGGTGCCCTGGACCACCGACCGCTTCCTCCGCACCCTCATGCGCGACACCAGCTCGGCGGCCTGGCGCGACCCCTCGGGGACAGTAGCGGTCCAGGAGATCACCCTGCACGAGGACTGGGCCGGACACCGCGTCACCGACCTGGAGGAAGCCATCGGGGCACGGGTGGCCTTCATCATCCGGTTCGGGGCCGGGGTGCTGCCGGACAAGCGCACCGTTGTGCAGTCCGACGATCAGGTCTACGTCGCCGCCGTGTCCGGCACCGTGGCCGAGGCGTCGGTGCTCGCCGCCGCTCCCCCGCCGCAAGACTGAGCCCGCCTTCGGTCCACCACCCCACCGTCAGGAGCAGCACACATGAGGGTTGCCATTGCCGGAGCCGGCGCGGTCGGCCGCTCCATCGCCCGGGAGCTCGTGGAGAACGACCACGACGTCATGCTCATCGAACGCGACCTGTCCCACATCGACGGGGACGCTGTCCCGGCTGCCGAATGGGTCAACGCCGACGCGTGCGAGCTGGCGTCCCTCGAGGAGGCCGGACTGGAGAATTGCGACGTGGTCATCGCCACCACCGGCGACGACAAAGCCAATCTCGTCGTGAGTTTGCTCGCCAAGACCGAGTTCGCCGTGCGTCGCGTCGTCGCCCGCGTGAACGATCCCCGCAACGAATGGTTGTTTACGGAGTCGTGGGGCGTCGACGTCGCTGTTTCCACCCCCCGGATACTGGCCGCCATGGTGGAAGAGGCAGTCTCGGTGGGTGACCTGGTGCGGCTGATGACCTTGCGGCAGGGACAGGCCAACCTGGTGGAGGTGACGTTGCCCCCGGAGACCCCACTGGCCGGAAGACCGGTCAGTGCCCTCCGACTGCCTCGGGATGCGGCCCTGGTCACCATCTTGCGGGGCGGCCGAGTGATCGTGCCGCAACCGGACGACTCGCTCGAAAGCGGCGATGAGTTGCTGTTCGTCGCCTCGGTCGAGGTGGAAGACGAAATTCGGGCAGCCCTGAAGTTCTAGCTTGACGGCTCCAGCGGAGTCTCCCCAGCGGCGGTGAACCGATCGGCCCGGCGGACCGCCCAGAAGGTCACCAGCAGGGCCAAACCGTACAGCGGCAGACCCATGCTAATTCGAGCGAATGCCAACCACCCGGTCTGATCGTTGCCGTAGAGCCACTGCTGCACCACGAAGCGGGCCCCGAAGACGACGACCCAGGCCAGGGTGGCCACGTCGTAGGCGCGGACGGCCCTGCGGTGGCGGCGCCAGGCCCAGCCGTGCCCGTTGAGCAGCGACCACACCACTCCGACCAGTGGCCGACGGACGGCCACCGACAGCGAGAACACCGCGCCGTAGACCAGGCTGGTGTAAATGCCGAGCAGGAAATAGCCCTTGGCCGTCCCGGTACGGTGCGCGATGTAGGCGGCGATAGCCACGCCGAAAAGGCCCGATATTGCTGGCTGCAGAGCCTCTTTGCGGACCAGCCGCAGGATGGCGACGGCCACGGCGGACCCGACGGCGAACCAGATGGCGGGCGTCAGCCCGGCCACGGAGTTGACGATGACGAAGACCACCACCGGCACGCTGGAGGCGATGACGCCACCTACGCCGCCCATCTGTTCGAGCATGGTCTTCTTTGCCGGCTCCACGG
>JBBSRM010000305.1:0-2895 GCA_038243055.1 Actinomycetales bacterium | reverse complement strand
TGTTCGGCGGCAACTTGTGCCGTGAGCGTGGTGTACATCGGATCACCTTTCTGAAGGGTCGAGAGTCTCTGATCGCCGCGCGTTCGCGGGGCAGTGTTGGGACGGCTGAGGCGACTCGGTCGTGACACCTGCGACCTGTGCCCCAGATCGGCGGCGGGGCCTGCGGCCCGGCGTCTACGTCGGGCGGAACAGTCCTGTCCCTCGAAGAGCAGCTCATCTCATCGCTCGTAGCTGGGGGATGACTTCGGCGCTGATCTGCTCCATCTGCTCCGTGGCCGATTCGCCGACCGGCATGAAGTTGAACGCGGTGAAGCCGAGCCGGACGAAGCCGGACAGGCGTGCGGCGACTTCGCCGCCGGATCCCGAGACGATGTCGGGCTGCTGCTGCGCGTCGCGTCCGATGTGGATCTCGACGTTGAGAGCGCAGGTGATCTGCTCGGGTGGCCTTCCCTCGGCCGCGGCGGCGGCCAGCACCTTCCTGCGCATCGCCGGGAGCGCGTCGGCCGGGGCGTGGCCGAGAGAGGGGATCCACCCGTCGGCGTACCGGCCGGTCACCGCCAGGGCGCGATCCCCGAAGGCGCCCAGCCAAATCGGAATCCGATGGTTCGGTTTGGGTTCCAGATCCGCCTCGGTGACGTGGTACTGCCCTCCGGTGAAGGTGAAGCGAGGCTCAGACCACAGGCCCCGGATGATCCGCACGGCGTCTTCGAGGCCGTCGATCTTCTCCCGGGGTGAGGGTGCGGGTAACCCGAAGGCCCGGAACTCCTCGTCGGAGTACCCGGCGCCAAGGCCCAGGACGAGTCGGCCGCCGGAGAGCCGGTCCAGGGTCTCGGCCATCTTCGCGACCATCGCGGGCGGGCGGTAAGGCACACCCAGTACCCGGGTGGCTATGCGAATGCGGGTGGTAGCTGCGGCGATCCAGGTGAGCATGGTCCAGGTCTCGTACGTCGGCTGGCCGCCGCAGGGATGGTCAGAGGCGGAGACGAAGTCAAAGCCGAGGCGCTCGGCGGCCTGGGCTCGATCGACCGGGTCTGGCCCACCGGCGGCGGAGGCAGGCACGTTCACTCCGAAAATCAGCTCGCTCATGGGGTTCCTTGCTCAGTTGGCGGGGGCGTGGCCGGCGCCGGCAGCGTCAGCCGGGGCAGGAAGAAGTGCACGAGGGGACCGATGGCGGGGGCGTAGGCGAGGATGCCGATTCCCACCGAGCCGCCCAGCCCCACCCCAGGACGAGGACCGACACCTCGAGCAGGGTCCTGCACCAGGCGCAGTGAGTGGCCTCTTCGGGCCAGGCCTGTCATTAGCCCGTCTCGCGGGCCGGGCCCCAGCCCTGCACCGATGTTGGCGTCGGTGGCCAGCCCGTTGGTCAGGATCGCCCCGACAAGCATGAGTCCCCGGGGCGGTAGCGCACGGGGGAAGGGACCAGGCCAAGCGCGGCATCGGCGACCGGACCGGCCATCACCGCGTTGCTCACAGATCCCCAGCCCGGGCCGCTGACGCGCCTCCAGGCCAGGAGCACCACGGCGCTCAGCGCGACGATGACCCAGCCGATTGGCACGTTCAGGTGCCGCGCGAACCTCTGGTGCAGCACATCCCAGAGGTCCAGTCCCAGCCCCGCCCGAACCGTCGGCGCCACGCTGATATCGAACCCGATCAGGACGGCGTGCAACCAGACCAGCCGCAGCACCACGGCCGGCGCCCACGACCCAGCTTGGTGCGGCCGCCACAACTGTAGTTCCTGACATGTCAGTAACACTACGCGCAGGTATCTGACATGTCAACAACCGTGTGGTAGGGTCGTGCCGTGGCGAAGACGCGCTGGCTGAGCAAGGCCGAGGACCAGGCATGGCGGGGTTATCGGCGGATGCACACCCTCCTCGATTTGCAGATCAACCGCGACCTCGCCCAAGACTCCGACCTGTCCGATTCGGACTACGACGTGCTGTCCACCCTCAGCGAGGCGCCGGGACCGCCCTGGCGGGCCAGCGCACTGGCCCAGCGGTTGCAGTGGTCCACCAGCCGCCTGGCCCACCACGTGGGCCGCATGGAGCGCCGCGGGCTAGTCCTCCGGGACAACTGCCCCGAGGACGCCCGCGGAGCCACCGTGACCCTCACCGAGACCGGCTGGAAGACGCTAAGAGCCGCCGCGCCACCGCACGTGAACTCGGTCCGCCGCCACCTGATCGACCTCCTCACCCCAACGGAGGTCGAAGCGCTCGCCACCATCACCAGCAAGGTGATCGACCACGTCGCGGAGTCAGCACAGGCGAGCCGGGTCGCCGAGAACTCCCCAGACACCACACACAGACGCCCGCGCGTCTAACAGGCCAACACCCCAGCGGTTGCTCGAGGCTGCCCGACCGCAACCGAAACGACGAACGGCACCCTAATCGTGACGAAATCCTGCATGCGATACCTGCCCCTTCCAAACGAGTCTCACACGGCGAGGCAGGACGACAATCTCCATTGGTAACAGGGGTCCCGCACGCCGGACGACGACCGGGACGCCGTCCCGTAGGCCAACCCGCTTGCGGCGATCGTCTCCCGCGCCCGTCGACGGTAGCCCCTGCGCGTCCGCAAGCGTTCCACCTACGGGACGGTTCTCGTGCGGGTGCGGCAGGAGTCGTCACAGAGGATTCGCGGACAGCTTCATGTAGGCCGCTCGTGCCCGGATCATGCGGTTCTGCACCATCAGTGTTACGACGATGTAGATGATGATCGTTGAGATCGCGAGCTTGCCTGCGTTCGCGGCGTGAGAGATGAAAATGTCGATACCAAGGTGGGCTGCGAGCGAGGCCAGCCACACCGTCACAGTCGCCCAGCCACCGCGGCGAAGGGGCTTTCCATTGGCACCGGGGAAGACATCGACGGTCTTGGCCCGTGCCGCGCCAAACGCGA
>JBBSRM010000304.1:0-2907 GCA_038243055.1 Actinomycetales bacterium | reverse complement strand
GGCGGCGCCGGTCTTCGGGTGGGCGGAGCTGGACGTTGCCGACGGCTTCGCCGGGGTCTTGCCGCTGCTGGAGGCCGCAGGTTTGCCGGGCTGCTTCTTCGTCGTGGGGGTGCCGGCTGCCGGCTTTTTGGCCGAGGGTTTGCTCGCTGCGGGCGACCGGGGCGAGGCGCCCTCGGACGTTTCCTCGTGACCGGGAGCGGCACCCATCGGGACGACTTTCTGCCGGTTGACCGCCGCCGGTTTCCGGGGGGTGGCCGGAGCGCCGGGAGCCGGGGCGGCGGCGTTCTGGTGCTCGTCGGCCGCGTTCGCACCGTGGCTTTGTTCGGCAGGCCGGACCCTAGGCATATTGGGACGTCGGGTTGCCATGGGTCTCCTACCGGTCTGTTCGGTGGTGTCTGGGGTGGGCCGGGTGCACGCGCCGGAACGGCGTGAGGGGAACCACCGGTGTCCGGCGGCTCCCCTCAGCACTTTACGCGTTGCGGTGCGACGTTAGGCGGTGAAACGCGGGAAGGTCGCCTTTCCTGCGTAGAACGCGGCATCGCCGAGCTCTTCTTCGATGCGCAGCAACTGGTTGTACTTCGCGACGCGCTCTGAGCGGGCCGGGGCGCCGGTCTTGATCTGGCCGGCGTTGGTGGCCACGGCGATATCGGCGATCGTCGTGTCCTCGGTTTCGCCGGAGCGGTGCGAGGTGACGGTGGTGTAACCGCTGCGCTGGGCCAGCGAAACGGCATCCAGGGTCTCGGTCAGCGAACCGATCTGGTTCACCTTCACCAGCAGCGAGTTCGCCGTGGCGGAGTCGATGCCCTTCTGCAGGCGCTCCGGATTGGTGACGAACAGGTCGTCGCCCACGATCTGGACCTTGGAACCGATGGCGTCCGTGAGGGTCTTCCAGCCGTCCCAGTCGTCTTCGTCCAGCGGGTCCTCGAGGGAGACCAGCGGGAAGTCCTCGACAAGCTGGGCGTAGTAGTCGCTCATCTCGGCGGCGGTTCGTGAGGCACCTTCGAACTGGTAGGTCCCGTTCTCGAAGAACTCCGAGGAGGCAACGTCCAGTGCCAGGGCGATGTCCTCGCCCGGGGTCAGGCCGGCCTTCTTGATGGCTTCGATGATCAGTTCCAGGGCGGCGCGGTTGCTTTCCAGGTTCGGGGCGAAACCGCCCTCGTCACCCAGACCGGTGGCCAAACCGCGTTCCTGCAGGACCGACTTCAGCGCGTGGTAGACCTCGACGCCCCAGCGCAGTGCCTCGGAGAAGGTGGAGGCGCCCACGGGCACGACCATGAACTCCTGGATGTCGACATCCGAGTCGGCGTGCGAGCCACCGTTGAGGATGTTCATCATCGGCACCGGCAGGACGTGGGCGTTCGGTCCGCCCAGGTAGCGGTAGAGCGGCAGGTTGGAGGACTCGGCGGCGGCGGAGGCCACGGCCAGCGATACGCCGAGGATGGAGTTGGCGCCCAGGGTCGACTTATTCGGGGTGCCGTCCAGGTCGATCATGATCTGGTCGATGGCCCGCTGGTCGGTGGCGTCCTGGCCGATGAGGGCCGGCTGGATCGTGTCGATGACCGCGTCAACGGCCTTGGTGACGCCCTTGCCCTGGTAGCGGGACTTGTCGCCGTCGCGCAGCTCAACGGCTTCAAAGGCGCCGGTGGAAGCGCCGGAAGGCACTGCCGCGCGGCCCAACGAACCATCGGAAAGCAGGACTTCGACTTCTACGGTCGGGTTGCCACGCGAATCGAGGATTTCGCGAGCGTGGATGGCATCGATCAAGGCCATGGAAGGTACTCCTTCGTAGGTGGGTTGGGGGCCGTACACAGCATTGGATACGCGGGCACGTTGCCTCGCGTCCCAGCCTAGCCTGTGCCGGGTATGGAGGAGGAAGTTGGTTGCGCATGCGTCATGTAGCGTGCGACGGCGGTGCGCAGGGAGCGTTCGGCGTCCAGTCCGCGCTCGTGGGCGTCGGCGACGATCCCCAGGAGCAGGTCGCCGAGTTCGTCTTCGGTGTCCACCACCGTGGAATCCGGCGCCGGCGGGGCGGCCGGCGCCTCGGCGTTGCCGGTCCAGCGACGGGCCCGGCCGATCGTCTTATCGGCCAGGGCGAGGGCCGGAAGATGACGGGGCAGCGAGGAGAACGGGTCGGTACGGGAGGGGTTCTCGGCGCGTTTGGCGGCATCCCAGGAGTCGATGATCTCCTCGATGCTCCCGGGGTAGGTTCCGCGCAGGCTGCCATCCGCGTGGAAGACATGGGTGTTGCGGCGGATCATCTTCTCGCTCAGATGGGCGGCGATGTCGGAAAAGTCGAAGGCCCCGCGTTCGGCGGCGATCTGGGCGTGCAGGACCAGTTGCAGGAGGACGTCGGCCAGTTCCCCACGCAGTTCGTCATCATCCTGGCCGGTTTCGATGGCCTCGAGCAGTTCGTAGGACTCCTCGACGAGGTATTCCACCAGCGAGGCGTGGGTCAGCCTGGCGGTCCAGAGGCAATGCCGGCGGAGGTCCGCAATGACGCCCAATAGGCGTTGCGGCTCCCCCGCCGTGCCCGTGGTCCCCCCGGACCGGTTCCGGCTCATCGTCGGCTCAGGCCCGGTCATCGTCCTGGTCTTCGCCGTCGCCGGTCAGCCCGGCATATTCGGCGTTGATGTATTCGACCAGGGCTTCGCGTTCCTCCAACGGCAGGAAGGCCGCCTCGGCTGCGTTGAGCGTGAGTTCCAGCAGGTCATCCAGGTCGTAGTCGAAGGCTTCGACCAGCAGCTCGAACTCGGCTGAGAGACTCGTATCCGACATCAGGCGGTTATCCGGGCTGATGGTGACGGTGAAACCCGTCTGGTAGAGCAGGTCGATGGGATGCGAGTCGATGCCCTCGCCGAAGACCGCGGTGGCCCCGGTCTGCAGGTTCGAGGACGGGCAGATCTCCAG
>JBBSRM010000303.1:0-2909 GCA_038243055.1 Actinomycetales bacterium | reverse complement strand
GCTGAGGAACAGTCAGTCACCGACCACCGCCGGCTGACCGAGCTACGCAGTCAACTCTCCAAGAACGTCTCGGCATGGGCTGCCCGCACCGGAACGCCTCATGGGGTCGTCCATAATAAGCTGCGCGAAGTGTGCGGCGGACCAGCAGTCGCCCAGGCCAACGCCGACCAGCTCAACCGGCGCCTGGATAAGCTGCAGGGCTGGTTCGTCGGCAAGCGCTGAGGAACCGGCATGGCCTTCCTGAACACGACGAGCAAGAGAATGGTGTCGATGTCTGAACGTCCTCGTCTGGTCCCTGCCAGCTACGTCGTCTTTCGTCGTGACGATCAGGTCTTGCTGCAGTTACGTCAAGGCACCGGATACATGGATGGATTCTGGGCCGCCGCCGCTGCCGGTCATGTGGAGGCGGGGGAGTCGGCCGTCCAGGCGGCAGTGCGCGAAGCCCATGAGGAACTGGGGATCTCCATCGACCCCGGGCAGCTGGTCCCGCTGACCACGATGCACCGCTCGAATGGAGCGGGAGCTGCCGATGGACAACGGGTGGACTTCTTCTTCAGCTGCGAGACGTGGGACGGAGAACCCCGGTTGATGGAGCCCGATAAGGCTGCCGATCTGGTCTGGTTCCAGCTGGATGACCTGCCTCATTCCGTGGTTCCACACGAACGGTACGTCTTTGAACGTCTAGGAGCGGGCCTACCGGCCCTGACGACCTTCGGGTTCGACACGGCCTGAGAAGGCCTACCCCGTGGATGCTGTTATTCCCCGGTGTTCCCGTCCAGACACTCGCGGAGTAGGTCCGCGTGCCCGTTATGTCGGGCGTATTCCTCGATGAGGTGCAGGAAGATCCAACGCAGCGTCACGGGCTGGCTTTGGCGTAGGCGGATGGAGACTTCATCCAGCGACTCATGTGATGCGGCGATCTCACGGCTGGTCGTGACGGCGTCGTCCAGGACTGACACTTCGCGGCAAGCTTCCTCCGAGGCCTTATCCCCCAGGGGATCGAAGCCATGGTGGTCGCCATCCGGGTTTTCGTCGGTGCAGTAGAGGTCGGACGGGTCGTGGCCGGCGAAGACCTCGGCGAACCAATAGCGCTCGACCTCCGTGAGGTGGCGGAGCAGGCCGCGCAGACTCAATTTTGATGGCGGAATCGCCTGCTGGCCCAACTGCTTCGCGCTCAAGCCGACGCATTTGGTCACCAGTGTCGCTCGATGGAAGTCCAGCCACGCTTCCAAGGCCCTTCGCTCGTTGTCGTCGAAGGGCGGGTCGGTGCGCTCGGGGGCGGTGATATGGGGGATCGGGTCCATGATCCGACGTTACACTCACCCCGGAAAGCAAGCAGAACAAGCTATCACAAAATAACCGAAAGATCCCCACGAGTTTTATTGACACCGCCAATCCGCGGGCAGATACTGCGAAAGTGACCCGCCTCACCGAGTCGCTTGATTGCACGATTTTCCTCGTGCTCAACAGAAGAAGCCAACGATGTCTTCAGAAACTCCTCCCCCCACCAAGGTCAAGGTCGAACTCGACCGAGGGCTGAAGCCCGATATCGGAAAAATCGGATTGCTCTTTACCGGCGTCGGCTCCATCATCGGTTCCGGATGGTTGTTCGGTGCGTTCGAGGCAGCAGCATTGGTTGGCCCGGCAGCGATCATCTCGTGGATCCTAGGCGCGGTCATGATCATCATCGTTGCGCTGAACTACGCCGAGCTCGGTGTCATGTTCCCTGTCGCCGGCGGCGTCATCCGATTCCCGCATTACGCCTTCGGATCCTTTGCCAGCTACACCAGCGGTTGGATCACCTGGCTGGCGGTCGTGGCTACCGTGCCGATCGAGGTCTTGGCGGCCGTGCAGTATTCGTCAAGCTATCTCCCCTCGTTGATGCACCAAGTGGACGGCACCCTGGTGCTCACCGGGCGCGGAATCGCCGTCAGCGTCGTACTCGTGGCCGTGTTCTGCGTCATCAACATGTATGGCGTCAAATTCTTTGCCCAGTTCAACAATGTGCTGGTCTGGTGGAAGATCTTCGTCATCCTCCTGGTGATTGTCGTGCTTGGCGTCCTGGCCTTCCACCCGGGACACTTCCACGAAGCCCGGTTCGGCGGCTTCATGCCCGAAGGTGCGGGACCGATTTTTGCCGCACTTCCAGCGGCCGGCATCGTCTTCTCCTACCTGGGATTCCGGCAGGGCGTCGAATTCGCCGGCGAGACAACGAATCCGCAAAAGAACGTGCCGTTCGCCTTGATCGGTTCGATCGTGATCACCGCCATCATCTACGTCGCTTTGCAGATCGCGTTCATCGGCGCCGTGCCCGATAGCATGCTCACCGACGGATGGGCGGGTCTCTCGTTCACGAACGAAGCAGGACCGTGGGCTGAGATCGCGATCGTGCTGGGGGCGATGTGGCTCGGCATCATCCTCTACTTCGATGCGGTGGTGTCTCCGGCCGATACGGGCCTGATCTACACGGCACTTTCCCCCCGCTTGTCCTACTCACAAGCCCGCGTCGGCAATGCCCCGTCCGGCCTGCAAAAGTTGAATAAGAGGGGGGTTCCGTGGGTCGGACTCCTCGTGATGTTCGTCGTCGCCTGCTTCATGTTCCTGCCGTTCCCGTCCTGGGCGAAGCTGGTCGGGTTCATCACCACCGGAACCGTGCTGTCGTTCGGCAGCGGCCCGGTCACCGTGGCGGCACTGCGCCGTCAACTACCGGATCAGGATCGGCCCTACCGGTTGCCGGGCGGTGACGTGCTTCCGTTCCTCGGCTTCCTGTGCGCGAACCTGATCGTGTACTGGACCGGTTGGGACACGAACTGGAAACTCTTCCTGGCGGTTCTCATCGGCTACATCGTGCTGGGTCTGCACTACGCATTCAGCGATCGCAGCAAGATCCCGCCGCTCCAGATGAAGTC
>JBBSRM010000302.1:0-2917 GCA_038243055.1 Actinomycetales bacterium | reverse complement strand
GCTGCCCCTCGGGGGCAGGGAACATCCTGCCCAGGGCGGCGACGGTCCAGCCGGCCTCCGTCCACTGCCCGTGGTCCAGGACGTTGCGTCCGTCGATCAGACGGGTGCCGCGTACCCGCGGCCGAAGATCCGCAGGCGTCAGCTCCTTGAATTCCTTCCATTCCGTGAGCAGAAGAACCAGATCGGCATCCTGGGTTGCCTCCGCAACGGAGTCCACATACCCCAGACGGGGGAACCGGCGTCGGGCATTCTCATTGCCCTGCGGATCATAGACGGTGACCTCGGCGCCGTCGTTGAAGAGCCGGCCGGCCACATCCAGTGCGGGGGAATCCCGGACATCGTCGCTATCGGGTTTGAAGGCCACACCGAGGACGGCAATCCGTCGACCGACCACCGAATTGTCGAGGATCTGATGGGCCAGCGAGACGACCCGGTCGCGACGGCGCAGATTGATGTCGTCGACGTTGTGTAGGAAATCCATGGTGTGGTTCAGCCCGAGCTCGCTGACCCGGGTCTGCAGGGCGCGGATGTCCTTGGGCAGGCAGCCACCACCGAAACCGATGCCGGCGTTGAGGAACTTGCGCCCGATGCGCTCGTCGTAGCCCAACGCGTCGGCCAGGGTGCGGATGTCCCCACCCACGGTTTCGGTGACCTCGGAGAAGGCGTTGATGAAGGAGATCTTGGTGGCCAGGAACGCGTTGGCGGCGACCTTGACCAGCTCGGAGGTCTCGAAGTCTGTAACGATCAGTGGGGTGTCCTGGCCCAGCGCCTGGGCGTAGACCTCACGCAGCTGGTCCGCGGCCTTCTCGGATTCGACGCCGAACACCAGCCGTCCCGGAGCCAAGGTGTCCTTCACCGCGAAGCCCTCACGCAGGAATTCGGGGTTCCAGGCCACTTCGATCTCGACCCCGTCGCGGGATTCCTCGGCGAGCAGCCCGGCCAGCCGGCGGGCGGTCCCGACGGGAACGGTGGACTTGCCCACGACCAGGGCGTCACGGGTGACGTGCTGCGCAAGCGACCGGGCAGCGGCGTCGACGAAGCTGATGTCCGCCCCTCCGTCCGCGACCCGCTCCGGGGTGCCGACGCCGATGAAGTGCACATCGGCCCAACCCCCGACTTCGGCGTAGTCGGTGGTGAAGCGCAATCGGCCTGATTCCACATGTTTGACCAACAGCTCCGGCAGACCAGGTTCGTGGAAGGGCAGATCACCGACGGAGAGCCGCTCGATCTTCTGCGGGTCCACATCCACGCCGATGACCTCGAAACCGAGTTCGGCCATGCACGCGGCATGGGTTGCGCCGAGGTAGCCGGTGCCGATCACTGAAATCCTGAGCGTCATATGCGCCTAACTGTTGGGGCCGTGGCTTGAGGGGCTTTGACCATGCTAGCGATACCTGACGGAAAGCCGGTGAAAGGACGTACTGCGGGAACGGGGCGACCGGCATGCGTCGGTTGTCGGCCGGTGGGCCGAAGGCTCAGCAGGGCCTGTCGAGGGCGGCGACCAAATAGGCGCGCAAGGCATCGAACTGGTCCCCGGGGGTGAATCCCGTGGCCCGGATCCGATCCAGATCGAGTAGGGAATTCAGCGGCCGGGGGGCCGCCTGCTTGCCGGCGAAGTACTCGGCGGTGCTCACTCCCGCGACGGCACCACGGTCGCGCCCGGCGAAGGCGAAGACCTCAGCGGCGATGTCGGCCCAACTCGCGGCCTCCCCGCCGTTGGTGAGGTTATAGGTGCCGTAGGCGGAGCCGGTGTCGAGCAGGTGGGCTATGCCGTCGGCGATCGTGTCGGTAAAACTGAGCCGCCCGTACTGGTCGTTGACCACTGAAGGCGCGATACCCCGCTCGGCCAGGGAGAGCATGGTGCGTACGAAGTTGTTGCCATCGCCGATGACCCAGCTGGTGCGGACCAGGTAGTGGCGCGGAACCGTGGCCACGGCCAGGTCGCCGGCGGCCTTGGATTGTCCGTATACCCCCAGCGGCGCCAAGGGAGCACCCTCGGGATAGGCGCCGGCGGCGGTGCCGTCGAAGACGTAGTCGCTGGAGATGTGCACCAAGGTCAGGGAGTTCTCGGTGCAGATCCGGGCCAGGGCGGCGACGCCGGTGGCGTTGGCTGCCCAGGTTGCTACCCGGCCGGACCCGGTTTCGGCTTCATCGACGCGGGTGTAGGCGCCGGCGTTGATGACCGTTGAATAGGCCGACCAGTCGTGGCCGGCCAGGGCGGTGGCATCGGTGAGGTCGAGGTCGGTGCGGGTGGCGAAGTCCACATCGTCCCGGCCGGAGAAGCGCCGGCGCAAGGCCGTCCCGAGTTGTCCGCCGGCACCGAGGACCAGGGTCTTCAGCGGGTCGACGGCGGTGGCCCCGGCCAGGCGGGGGTGTTTGCGGTCCTTCTCGGAAAGCTCCGCCTGCTCCAGCGGGATGGGCCAGTCGATGGCCGCAGTTTCATCGGCGAGGTTCAGGAACGCGTACTTCTCCACTGCTTCGGCCGACCAGTGGTCGTTGACGAGATAGGTGTAGGCGGTATCGGGTTCCAGCGTCTGGAAGGCGTTGCCGACGCCGCGCGGCACGAAGACCGCGGTGGAAGGGTCCAGTTCGATGGTGAAGACCTGGCCGAAGGATGCCCCCGCCCGTAGGTCGACCCAGGCGCCGAAGATCCTGCCGGTGGCGACGGAGACGTATTTATCCCACGGTTCGGCATGGATGCCCCGGGTGGTGCCGGCGGCGGCGTTGAAGGAGATGTTGTTCTGCACTGGCCCGAAGTCAGGCAGCCCGAGCCCGATCATCTTCGCCCGCTGCCAGTTCTCCTTGAACCAACCGCGGTTGTCCCCGTGGACCGGCAGACGGACCACCAACAGGCCGGGAATCGTCTCCGAAGCGGTGACCGATGGGCCCGTCGGGGGAGTGGGGCGCTGGTTCGTGG
>JBBSRM010000301.1:0-2925 GCA_038243055.1 Actinomycetales bacterium | reverse complement strand
CTGACACCCAAACTGCGCCACGCCTACGGGCTGCGCTACGGGCCGGGGCACGACGCCGTCTTCAGGGCCCTGATGCGCGGGCTCGCCCTGGTCTTCCCCCGCCTTCCGGCCAGGATCCGCCACGCACCGATGCACTACTACCTGGCCCGGCTCGACGGCGCATCGTCGAGCACCCCCTACTCTGAAGGAGCACCATGAACCAGCCCTTGACCGTTGCCTCCCGGGCCCAGGTGCCCTCCTTCCAAGTGATGGACATCCTGTCCCGCGTTGCCGACCTGCGCGCCGCCGGACGCGATGTGATCTCCCTGTGCGCCGGCGAACCCAGCGATGGAGCGCCGTCCGATGTCTCCGAACGAGCAGCGGCCATCCACGCCTCGGCCATGCCGCTGACGTATACCCCGGCGCTGGGCATCGCCGAACTCCGTCAGGCCATCGCCGGACACTACCTGCGCTGGTATGGCCTCGAGGTCCCGTCCGCCAACGTCGCCGTGACCACCGGTTCCTCCGGGGCGTTCATGCTCACCTTCCTGGCCGCCTTCAACCCCGGGGACCGGGTCGCTCTGGCCCGCCCGGGCTACCCGGCCTACCGGAACATCCTGCGCACCCTGGGCATCGACGTCGTCGAACTCGACTGCGGCCCGGCCACCCGGTACCAACCCACCCCCGAACAGCTCGATGCCGCAGCGGCAGAACACGGGCCGATATCCGGACTGATGCTGGCCTCCCCGGCCAACCCGACCGGCACGATGGTCTCTCGGGAGGAGCTGGCGGCATTGACCGACTGGTGTGCCACCCACGGGGCCCGGCTGATCAGCGACGAGATCTACCACGGCATCACCTACCCCGCCCCCGATGCCCCCGACCCGCGGGGCGTCAGCGCGTGGGAACTGGAGCGCACCGGCGTCGTCATCTCCAGTTTCTCCAAGTACTGGGGGATGACCGGCTGGCGTCTGGGCTGGGCGTTGGTGCCCGATGACCTGCTGCCCGCGGTCGAGGCGCTCGCCGGCAACGTGGCACTCTGCCCGCCGGCACCAGCACAGATGGCAGCGGTGGAGGCCTTCACGGAGGAGTCGTACCGGCAGGCCGAGGCGTTCGTCGACGAGTTCGCCGCCACCCGTGCGGTCCTGTTGGAAAACCTGCCGCGGCTCCGTTGGGGCCAGGCGGCTCCGGCCGACGGGGCGTTCTACGTCTACGCGGATCTGGGGGAGGCCCTGGAGGGTTTCGAGGATTCCACGGCCTACTGTGCCGCCCTGCTGGAGCAGGAGGGGGTCGCCCTGGTGCCGGGTGCTGATTTCGATGCCGTCGGCGGGCGACGGGCGGTGCGGTTGAGCTTCGCCGCCGGCCAGGACGCCGTCGAGAAAGCCATCGAAAGGATCGTACGGTTCCAGGCCAACAGGACGAAACCGGCCTGACCCATCGACAACCGGGACTTCTATGCGGTTCCGGGTGCCGGGAAAGCCTTCCCCGGGTTCAGGATCCCGTGGGGGTCCAGGGCGTTCTTGATCTGCTGGTGCATGGTGATGACCCGTGGTTCCAGCTCCGCTGCGGCGCCGGGCAGCTTGAGTAGGCCCACGCCGTGTTCGCCGGTGACCGTCCCGCCCAGGTCCCGGCAGTCGTCCACGATCTGCTCGAACGCCGTCTTGGCGCGGGCCTTGGCGGCGTCGTCCCCGACGGGCGCGATGATCAGCGGGTGGAGGTTTCCATCTCCGGCATGGGCGATGTTGGCGATGACGACGTCGTGTTCTGTTGCTGAGGCCTGGATCCGGGCGAGCATCTCGGGGATTGCGTGTCGCGGCACGCAGACATCCTCCGTCAACACCGGGCCCAGGCGTTCCAGCGATGGGTAGGCCATCCGTCGGGCCAGGAAGAGGCGGTCGATCTCGGCCGGGTCGGTGGCCTGTTCGATGTTGGTCCCGCCGGCGTCGTGGAAGATCGAGGCCAAGCGGGTGGCCAGGTCGGCCCCGGTGGTGCCGGGCTCGTCGATCTTGGCCATCAGCAGGACGTTGACGTCCTCCGGCAGGCCGAGGTCCATCCAGTCGTCCACGGCCTGCAGGCAGGTGCTGTCGATGAGTTCCAGGGCCGCGGGGACGATCCCCGCCGCCGTCGCCGCGGCCACCGCGTCGCCGGCGAGGCGAAGGGTGGGGAAGTAGCCGATGATCGCCTGTTCCTCACGGCCCGCCAGGGGCAGCAGCTTGACGGTCACGTCGGTGATGATGCCCAGGGTGCCCTCGGAACCGACCAGCAGCGAGGTGAGGTCGTAGCCGGTGACCCCTTTGGCGGTCCGGCGGCCGAGGTGGACGATTTCCCCGTCGGCCAGCACCACCGTCATGCCGCGTACATAGTCGCGTGTCACGCCGTATTTGACGCAGCAGATCCCGCCGGCATTCGTGGCTGCGTTTCCGCCGATGGTGGAGATGTTGGAACTGGCGGGGTCCGGGGGATACCAGAGACCGTGGCCGGCGACGGCGCTGCGCAGATCATCGTTGATGACCCCTGCCTGGGCCACGGCAAGGCCCTCGACGGCGTCGATCTCCAGGATGCTGGTCATCAGCTCCAGCGAGACGATGAGGCAGTTCTCGACGCTGTTGGCGCCGCCCGACAAACCGGTTCCGGCGCCCCGGGGGACCACGTGGATACCGTGGGCGGTGGCGTAGCCGACCACTGCCGCGACCTCGGCGGTCGACCGGGCCAGGACCACGGCCAGCGGGGCGGCGTAGGGGGCCCATTCGGCGTCGTCATGACTGTACTTTCCCAGCGATTCCTCATCGTGGAGGACATCGCCTTCGGGCAGCAGTCGGGATAGTTCACGAACCAGATTCGTTGGGGGCACTCTGCTGGTCATCTCCGTCGTTGCGAGGCTGTGGCGATGCGGGCCGTTCGGGGCCGCCGTCGTCCGTTCAGCTTCCACACTATGGTGCGTGGACG
>JBBSRM010000300.1:0-2928 GCA_038243055.1 Actinomycetales bacterium | reverse complement strand
GTACTCATTACACCCATTCTCCCATGCCCGTCCACTCGGCGCCCATTCAGGCCTCGTGGACCGGGTTTTCCTGCGTCGTTTCCCGCTTCGCTTCGGCCCGTTGGACGGCACGCCGGCGTAATTTCGGCTTCCCGTGAACCGTGGGCGCGGGCAGGTTCCGGGTTTCCCACCAACTGATCACGTTGTTGATGGCCCGGCCCAGGACCAGCGAGACGACGATGGCCAGCAGCACGGCGACTTCGGTGGACAAGCCGTCCCAGACGCCGGAGAGCAAGCCCACGCCCACGGAGTACACCGACCAGACCACCCCGGCAATGAGTGAGTGCTGGATGAAGACCCGCCAGGTATGCGGAACCAGGGCGGAACCTATGTTCATCGTCAGCCGGCCCATGGGGATGAACCTCGAAGTCATCACGAGCGGCAGGTCGTTGTATTTCAACCGGCTGCGGGTCGCTGCCAAGGCCGCCTGCCAACGCCGTCCGGCCAGGATGCGCCAGTTCACGACGTCGAAGCGCACGGCGAGCGCGTAGGTCGCCGCATCCCCGGCGAGGGCACCGACCAGCATGGAAGCGCCGAGCAGGAGGGGGTTCAGGGTGTCCGTATTCGCCGCCAGGGCGCCCAGCGCCACATACAGAGTCGTACTGGGCACCGGGGGAATCAATGCGGAGAGGGCAACCATCACCGCCCCGAAGAGGTACACCCACATCCCGTCGAGGGAACGCAGTCCCTCGCCTACTTCATTCACCGATGCTCCCTCAATTGCGCGCGTTGGCCTGCCGGCCGAACAACGATCCTAGTGCAGTGGCCGTGGCTACCCCGCCGCGCTGCTCCGGGCCGCGACCTCGCTCAGGAAGCCTCCCACGGCAGTCGTGCTTCCTTTGCCACCGGGTGCAGCGGGATCACCAGGACCGGGCGCCCCTGCCGGTGGGCCAGATGTACTGCCACGGATCCGCCCAGGAACTCACGAAAGCCCGAGCCGAAGCTCGGCTCCCGCGTGCCGACCACGATCATCGCAGCGTCCCGTTCCTCGGCCAAAGCCGCCAAGGCCGCCGCCGTGTCCCCGACCAGGCAATGCGTGGACCACTCCACCTCGAGGCCGTTCGCGATGTTCCCGATCCGGCGGCGCACCTCCGGATCGAAGGTGGGTTCGGCTGGTTCGTCGCTATCCGGGTCGATCGGTTCGGACCACGTCGAGCCGTCGGCGCCGATGACGGCATATCTGCTGGGATCGACGGTGGCAAACAGCGCCAGGGCACCATACTGCCGGGCGACGTCGGTCCCGGCCCGGATCAGTTCGTCCCGTGGGCGTGGAGGGACCCCGACGACGATGCATGCTCTGGTCGATGATCCGGTGGGCGGTGGGATGGTCACGACGGTCCTCCACTTCAGCGAATATGTTGCCCACTATCCCAGACCCGGGACCCCGCGGGAAGCGTTCCGACGAAGCCCCGCGCGGGACAAACGGGGATGGTGCAGGAAGTGATTGCCATTTGCCGGAATCAGCCGCAGACTGGAAATGGCGATGGAGCTCGCCGGAACCGCGGAATTCCGCTGATGGCTCCTACCGGCAGTACCGGGCGCAGGACGCCCGGAAACGGGTAGGGGAGCACGCCATGGACATCACCTATCGACAAGACGTCCGGCGCCGCCCACCAGCTGGAATGCACCGGCCTCTACGACGTTTCCCTCGCCGTGTTGTCCACGGCAGCAATCGTCGGCAATGACATTTCGGCCCGAGACATCGGATTGATCATGATCACCGGGGCGAACCGCGGCGGGAAGTCGACGCTGCTGAGGAGCCTGGGGATGGCCCAACTAATGATGCAATGCGGGATGTTCGTTGGAGCGGACAGCTTTACGGCCAATGTCGCCGCTGGGGTGTTCACCCATTTCAAACGAGAGGAGGACACCGGGCAGGCCCAGGGAAAGCTCGACGAAGAACTAGCGAGGATGGACGGGATCGTCGACCGCTTGTCCCCCTCCACGCTGATGCTGTTCAACGAATCCTTCGGGGCGACCAACGAGCGGGAAGGCTCCGAGATCGGCCGGCATGTGGTCCGTGCGCTGCTCAAGGCGGGCATCAAGGTCGTCTTCGTCACCCATATGTACGACTTGGCCGGGGGCATGGCTGAACAGAACGACCGGTCCATGCAGTTCCTGCGGGCCGACCGCCGGCGCACCTTCAAAGTCGTCGAAGGCGCACCCCTGCCCAGCAGCTACGGCGATGACCTCGACCGAAGGATCTTCAAAACGACGGCGGAAGGGCCGACACCAACAGGTGAATGCTCGATCCCGTGAACGGTGGGGCCAGGAGGCCTGGCCTGGGGAATGTGGATACGATACCCCCATGCGCCTCTGGTCCCTGCACCCCCGGTATCTGGATTCCAAGGGTCTGGTTGCCTGCTGGCGTGAAACCCTGCTGGCGCAGAAGGTCCTCAATGGCGGGACCGTGGGCTATCGGAACCACCCCCAGCTGACGCGGTTCCGTACCGGCGGCGACCCGATCCCGCTGATCGGCATCTACCTCGAGGGCATCGCTGCCGAGGCCGATTCCCGCGGCTACCGATTCAACCGTACCCTCATCCTCGAGCCACACGTCCCGGTCACACCGCTCCTGACAGTGACCACAGGCCAGCTGGAGCATGAACGAGACCACCTGCTGGCCAAGCTGGCCCTCCGCGCACCAGAGCGCATGGACTCGGTCCCCACCCAACCGGAGCCGCATCCCCTTTTTTCAACGGTCCCCGGCCCGATCGAACCGTGGGAGGTTCCGTAGCCGGAAACGAGGAAGCGGGGGGCCCCCCCGCGGGGGGGGGGGCGCGGCGGGGGGGGGGGGGGGGGCGGGGGGGGGGGGCGCGGGGTCGGCGACCCCCGGGGGGGGGCCGGGCGCGCCGGGGGGGGCGGGGGGCGGCGCCGGCGGGGGGTGGT
>JBBSRM010000299.1:0-2930 GCA_038243055.1 Actinomycetales bacterium | reverse complement strand
TGAGGCGATATGGGCGTCGGCGACCTCGGCAGGGAACTCCAGCCGCAGGACGGCGTCCCGGTCGGCAGTGGTCTCGAAGTTCCAGCTGCTCATCACCTCACGGGTGGTTGCCCCGTGGCCGGCCCACCAGTTCCGTATGTAGTCCCCGCTTCCCTGGGAGTGTTGGGCCGGAACGGAGACGCGCAGCAGTTCCGCGAACTCGCCGTGGGACTGGTCGTTGTCGATGACCACCAGCGTCCCGCCCGGCTTGAGCACGCGCAGTGCCTCGCGCAGACCGGGCAGGCAGTCATTGGTCGGGGTCGGGAAGAAGTAGGCGAACCTGGCGTGGACCACATCCACGCTGGCTTCCTCCAATGGCAGGTGCTCGGCCGAACCATGGAGGACCTCGACATTGGCTAGGTCCTCGCGCTGGACCCGTTGCCGGGCCAATTCGAGCAGACCGGGATCGGGTTCGACGCCGATGACCGACCCTGCGGCCCCCGCGCAGCGCGTGAGCCAGAACCCACTGCCGCAGCCCAGGTCCAATACGGTGCGCCCAGCCAGGTCGGCCGTCTCCTGAAGGGCCTGCCACAGGGTGCCTTCGTGGTCGATGGCCTGGTTCTCGTCCTCGTACAACCCGGGATCCCCCGCTTGGTTTGGGGCAGGGGTGAAGTCTGTCAGTAATGTGCTGTCCATCAGGACAGCCTATGTCGGTCAGGCATCAACCTGTTCGCGGGTTCAGTGGAGCGTTTTAGCTGTAGCGTTTGAGCTACCTTCACCGGGTTTTTTTGCGGGCGGGTCTTATGGGAATCAGACGGTCGCCGAAACTCCGTGATCCTGGTTTGGCCCCCCTCGAGAGGCGGGTGTCCTCATAAGGGACCCCTAAACGTGAATTTCCGTACCGCTCCTTCTCAGACCCTGTTGACGTGTTAGGTGGAACAGGTTTTTGCGCCATAACAGCGTCAGCACCGTTCCGGCCGTAGGGTGCTAATCATCGAGTTTGATCACCGCGGCGACCGGTTCGCCCGCTGGACAGGTGACGGTCATGGTGATCTCCTGGTCCTCGAATTCAACGTCGTTTGCGTCGAATTGCACGAGGACGGACTCCGCGGGGCCGCGTGCGTGCTTCTCGACACTGAAGCCTTGGGCCGGTGTCCACGCCACAAGGTAGGCGGTGGTCGCGGTGCAGCGGGCGATGATCGTCCCGCCGGACGAGCTGATCGAACGTGTGGTCGTGGGCTTGGTCGCCGTCGGCGTGGGCGGCGGCACGTCAACCGGACGATTCGTGGCCTTCGGGGAGGCGGCCAATGCGCTCGCGACGGCGTCGTGACTGAGCGGGGTCGTGGTCCGGCCGGTAAAATTCGCAGTGAGCAAGGAGACGGCGGCCAGCCCGATGGCGGTGGCGGCCGTTACGGCCACCAGCCATCCGATGAAGCTGATGATGTGCCACTTCATGTCTTCAGTGTGCCAGCGAGAAGGCTAAATTCAAGTCAAAAGGGGGTTAAGATACCGAAGTTCGGTGCTACCGTTCGTCGTGATGGCACATTTGCTGATCGTCGAGGATGATGCTTCGATCCGGGTCGCCCTGTGCCGGGCCCTCGCTCTGCGCGGACACGCTGTTTCCTCCGTCGGAACCGCCGCAGCGGCGCTGGTCGAGGTGGAATCCCAACGACCCGATGTGGTGATCCTGGACCTCGGGCTGCCGGATATGGACGGCCTGCAGTTGCTGCGCATGTTGCGCGCCGTCAACGAGGTCCCGGTCGTTGTGGCCACGGCCCGTGATGATGAGCAGGCAGTGGTCTTGGCACTGGACTCCGGGGCCGACGATTACGTGATCAAGCCATTCGGCGCAGTTCAGCTTGATGCCCGCATCCGTGCGGTGTTGCGCCGTTCGAGGACCGCCGCCGTAGCTGAACCGATTCTCATCGGCGGCCTGCGCATCGATATCGCCGCCCGGGAAGTGCACGTCGACGAGTCGCCGGTGGGGTTGAACCCGAAGGAATTCGATCTGCTGTTGTATCTGGCCGAACGCCAGGGCGATGTCGTCACGAAGCGGGAACTGGTCACGCAGATCTGGCAACGGCCTTATACCAGCACGGATAAGACCGTGGACGTGCACTTATCGTGGCTGCGTTCCAAACTCGGCGAGTCCGGCCAGGAACCGCGCTACTTGCATACGGTGCGCGGGGTTGGAGTGAAGCTGGTCAACGCGGCGGGCGCCCCGTCATGAGGGGCCAGCTGGCACTGCTGGTGGCCGCCACCACCTCGTTGATCCTGATCGCCTTCCTGGTTCCCCTCGGCTTCCTGGTGCAGCAGGCAACCGCCGATCGTGCAACCAACGCCGCCACCCGTGAGGCCGAGGGCGTGGCTCCCATCGTGGCCACGGTCGAGGCCGATGCACTGGACCGGATGCTGGAAGAACGGTCCGACGACGGCGGACGGAACTTCCCACTCACCGTGTTCCTGCCCGACGGCGAGAGACTTGGTGCCGAGGCCGACCGGTCCGACGCCGTGGCACTGGCCGAGCGCGGAGAGAGCATCATTGCCGACGCGGCAGAGGGCCGGGAGGTCCTGGTGGCGGTACAGGGCGTGGACGACGGTACGGCCGTGGTGCGCAGTTTCGTCTCGGACGCCGCGTTGTGGGACGGGGTGGTTCGAGCCTGGCTGATACTGGGCCTTTTGGGCGTGACACTGCTGGGCCTGAGCATGGTGCTGGCCGATCGGATGGCCCGCTCGATGGTGGCACCCATGCGGTCCTTGGCCACGGTATCCCACCAGCTCGGGGCGGGCCGACTTGAGGCTCGTGTTAGTCCGTCCGGGCCGAAGGAGCTGCGCGACGTCGGACACGCGGTGAACCAACTGGCAGGTCGGATCGCGGAATTACTTGTTGCTGAACGCGAAGCGGTGGCCGATCACTCGCATCGATTACGTACCCCTTTAACGGTATTGCG
>JBBSRM010000298.1:0-2947 GCA_038243055.1 Actinomycetales bacterium | reverse complement strand
TGACATCAAAGTCGATTGGCATGTCATGAGTCTGGCGGTCCTGAATGAGGACAAGGACGTCGACGGCGAGTTCCCCAAGGGGTTGAGCAGCGCCTGGGCCCCGGTGCGGGTGGTTATCGCCGCAGCACAAGCACATGGCGACGAAGTCGTCGGCGACCTCTATACGGCCATGGGTGAATTGATCCACTATGCCGGCGTCGAGGACTTCGCCGAGGTCATCACCCGCGCCCTGGAACGCGTCGGTCTACCTGCCGAGCTCGCCCAGGCCGGCGCGAACGACGAACACGACGCGGCCCTGCGGGCCAGCCACGAGCGGGGCATCTCCCTCGTGGGCCAGGAGGTCGGTACCCCGGTCGTCGCGCTGAACGGCACAGCCTTCTTCGGACCGGTCATCACCGAGATCCCCTCCGGTGAGGATGCGGGGCGTCTCTTCGATGCCTCCGTGACCCTGGCTTCGTTCCCGTACTTCTTCGAACTCAAGCGCACGCGCACTGGAGCTCCGCAGTTCACCCAGGAACGTCTGGAGTTCGCACAGGTCGACGCCTCCTAATACCTTTTCGGCCCCGTAGCGGGCAGAAGAAATGTGGCCCCGGCGGAATCCGCCGGGGCCACAACTGTCACTACGGTGCGCGCCGAGCCTTGGGCGGCCGGTTCTTCGGTGGGTGCAAGCACCACATCGGAGACGACGAGCTCCTCGCCGCCCTCCTGCAGATCCAGCTCCAGGGCGTTGCCCGCGGCGAGCAGATCACCGAGCCCGGTACGCACCCGATCCAAGATGGCTTGAGGACCACGTACGACGCCGGAGAGCACCTGGGTGCGTTGTTTGACCTTGGCCTCGGACTTCGACTTGCGGATCCCACCCAATGCGTCACCAACCGTCGGCAGGACAGCGGTGTCCGCCCCTTCGACGGCACTGGTCAGGTGGGTATTGGTCGGCCAGGCGGCCTGGTGGACCGAACCTGAACGCCACCAGCCCCAGACCTCTTCGGTAGCGAAGGGCAGGAACGGTGCGAAGAGCCGCAGCACGGCATCCAACGTGGTCGCCAGGGCGGCCAGCACCGATGCCTGCTCGGCGTCGCCGCGGGCACCGTAGGCACGATCCTTGATGAGTTCGACGTAGTCGTCGGTGAACGACCAGAAGAACGTTTCCACGATGTCCAGGGCGCGGGCGTAGTCGTAGATCCCGAAGGCACGATCGGCCTCCTCGATGACCTCGGAGAGCCGGGCCAGCAATGACCGATCGAGACCATTGGTGATCAGGTGGGCATCGCCGTCCAGGACGTTGGCCTGTGTGGCACCGAGGTTCAAAACGAACTTGGAGGCATTGAGGATCTTGATCGCCAACCGTCGGCCGATCTTCATCTGAGCGACCTCATACGCGGTATCGGCGCCCAGCTTGGCCGAGGCAGCCCAATAACGCACGGCGTCGGCGCCGAAGTCGTTGAGGACGTCGGTGGGGACCACCACGTTGCCCTTGGACTTGGACATCTTCTTGCGATCGGGATCCAGGATCCAGCCGGAGATGGCTGCGTGCTTCCACGGGGCGCAGTCGTGCAGGGCATCGCCGCGCACCGCGGTGGCGAAGAGCCAGGTGCGGATGATGTCGTGGGCCTGGGGCCGCAGGTCGAATGGGAAGACCTTGGCGAAGAAATCCTCATCACGGCTCCACCGGCCCACGATCTGTGGGGTCAGTGAGGAGGTCGCCCAGGTATCGAGCACATCCGCGTCCCCGGTGAAACCGCCGGGGACCTCACGCTGGTCCTCCGTGTAACCCGGAGCCGTCTCGGCCACCGGGTCCACCGGCAATTGGTCGTCATCGGGGAGGACCGGGTGATCGTAATCCGGGTTGCCCTGGGCATCCAACGGGTACCAGACAGGGATCGGCACTCCGAAGAAGCGCTGGCGGGAGACCAGCCAGTCGCCGTTGAGCCCGTTGACCCAGTTCGTGTAGCGCGAACGCATGAACTCGGGGTGGAACTCGATCTCCTGGCCGCGGGCGATCATTCGTTCGCGACGATCTGCGTCGCGGCCGCCATTGCGGATGTACCACTGGCGGGAACTGACGACTTCGAGGGGCTTATCGCCCTTTTCGAAGAAGTTCACCGGGTGGGTGATCTTGCGGGGTTCGCCGTCGAGCAGACCGGCTTCGGCCAGCATCCCCGAGACGGCTTCCTTGGCGGAGAACACGGTCTTGCCGGCCAGGAAACCGAAGGCCTCGCGTCCTGCCTCGGACGTGATCCACTCCGGAGCCTGCCCCTGGATGCGACCATCCCGGCCGATGATGGCCCGGGTTGGCAATTGCAGTTCGCGCCACCACGTGACGTCGGTCAGGTCGCCGAAGGTGCAGACCATGGCGATTCCGGAACCCTTGTCGGCCTTGGCCAGGTGGTGCGGATACACCTCGACCTCGACATCGAACAGCGGGGAGGTGACCTTCTTCCCGAACAACGGCTGGTAGCGCTCGTCATCGGGGTTGGCGACCAGACCGGCACAGGCGGCCAGCAACTCGGGACGCGTCGTCTCGATATGGATCTCGGTTCCGTCTTCGGCGAAGAACGGGAAGCGGTAGTAGGCGCCTTCGACTTCGCGGTCCTCGAGCTCGGCCTGGGCCACGGCAGTGCGGAACGTGACATCCCAGAGCGTGGGTGCCTCGGCCATATAGGCGTCGCCGCCGGTCAGGTTCCGTATGAAGCCCCGCTGGGAGACGGCACGCGAGGTGTCGTCGATGGTGCGGTAGGTCAGGTTCCAATCCACGGAGAGTCCGAGGGTGCTGAAGAGGTGTTCGAAGACCTTCTCGTCTTCGACGGCCAGCTCCTCGCACAGCTCGATGAAGGTCCGACGAGAGACGACGTCCCAGTCACGCTGGTTCTTCGCCGGCTTCTCCGGGGGACGGTAGCCGGGGTCGTAGGCGGTCTTGGGATCGCAGCGCACACCGTAGAAGTTCTGC
>JBBSRM010000297.1:0-2953 GCA_038243055.1 Actinomycetales bacterium | reverse complement strand
GGCTGGGCCTGACTCCCGCGGGCTTTTTCAGCAGCGCGATAACGGGGTGTGGGGATCCCTTGAAGACCGCATGAATCCTCGGGTCAGCGCCACCAATTTCTTCAAGGCTCTCCAGCGTGTCCAGGGCTGGGAAGACGTTGAACCGAGCCTGGCCATCCACCGTGTGCAGCGCAACGATAATCCAAACCACTACACCCAGTTCCGTACAGCCGCCACGGAAGTCGTCAAGGTTTTAGCTGGTGGTGACATTGAAGGCATCGACTCCAGCGGGGCCTGCCCTGCAGCGAGCAATGAAGTCATCGGTGAGCTCTCCGGTAAGTGGGTCAACCCATTACCCGGTTCGTCCATCACCAGTGGCTACGGGCCACGTGGCGCACCAGGGGGCACCGCTGGCGGTGTTCTGGCGAACTTCCATTACGGTCTCGACCTCTCCAGCACGACAGCAGCGGTCGGGGGCATCGTCGTTGCGGCGACGGATATGAAGATCACCATCGCCCGGGAAGGCGACGGGCAGTTCGGCACCCGCGTCAACGCGACGACGCTCGATGGCAAACTCACCATCGGCCACTACCATCTGGCCGCCGGGTCGCTGCGGGTCAAGGTCGGGGACACCGTTGCCGCTGGGACGCCGCTGGCCAACGAGGGAGCTACTGGCAATGTCACCGGTACGCACCTGCACCTCGAGTTCTTCACGGGCACACCGAACGAACCAACCATCCCCACCAATCCGACCATAGATCCCGAACCGATCCTCCGCAGCAAGGGAGCCCTCTGATGCCTGGACCCGCCACCAAGGCCCTTCGAACAGGCGCAGTGATGGGACTGAGTGCACTACTCCTGAGCAGTTGCGGACTCTTCCCTCCTGCCGCCGGCACGGAGGAGGGCACACCACCACCGGCTGAGTCCCATCACAGCGAGGACGACCACCCACACGACGAGTTCTACGAGGGCATCCCGGACGTCACGTGGGCGCCGGAGACCGATACGGAAGTCGAAGCCATAGCAACCGAAGTAATCGGCCTGTTTGCCCGCCCGGAGGTCCCCGAGCGGCGCTGGTACACGGACCTGTTGCCGCACCTCTCCGCGGAATACGCGGAGGACGCCCAGTACATCGATCCCGCAAATGTGCGGGTCAACGACGTCGTGTCCGGCCCGGCCCTGGTGAGGGAGAAAGGCAACCCGCTCACCGTGACCGCCGAGTTTTCCACCAACGCCGGCCCCTGGTCGGTCCTGCTCCACCGCGTGGGGCAGGACGATCCCTGGTTGGTCGAAGCAATCGAACCCACCAACGAACCGGCAAACCCATGAACCAGTCCGGCAGCGACAAGGAAGAGGTAGAAACTGTGGCCATCAACAAGGCTCTCGTCCAATCGGCACCAGTCATCAACGCCATCATCAACACCGACAACACCGGCGTCCTGAGCATCGACTCCCGCGAAGAAACTTTCCGGGGCGAAAGCCTGGCCGAACTGCGCAGCCTGCTCATGAGTCGCGTGATCGAGGAAGCCGGCAAGCAAGGCCGGCCGGTCCGAGTCAGCACCATGGACGAATCAGGCCTAATGGGCTTAGTTGTCTCCCCGGAAGGTGAAGTCGAGCAGGAAGAATCGGCTCCGGCTCCCGAAACGAACAACCGGCCCATGCTTCCTGCCCGCACGGCTACGCCGGAGCCTGTGGTGTCAGCACCGGCTGTACCCAGTAGCCGCAGGGCCTTGCGGGAGGCCGGATCGTTTCTGACGACGCAGCCCGCTGTGCGCCCTGCCACCGGAGGTTTCCGTGGATGGTTGGCCTCGATCGGTATCCGGACGACTCCTTCGGCGAAGGAGCTGGCCGAGCGGACAGACGTCGACGCCGTGTCAGGGCACTGGTCCGGAACTCGCACGGTGATGATCGTGAACCGCAAGGGCGGGGCCAACAAGACACCGACCGTGAAGAACCTTGCCGCCACGTTCGCACGGCACGGCGGAGGCGGCGTGATCGCTTACGACGGCAACCCTGAGGTGGGAACTCTGGGCTGGCGCACCGAGCAGGGCAGCCACGCAGCGACTGTCCTCGATGTGCTGGAGAACAGCGCGAGCCTGCTCTCCAGCACGGCCGTATCCGGGGATATGTCCCGCTATGTGCACCATCAGGCGGCCGACAAGTTCGATGTGCTGCGCTCGGACGACAGCCTGGTCGGCACGCACGTCATGACCGGGGAAGATGTGGACCTGATTCACCGGGTGGCCGCCAAGTATTACCGGCTGATCGTCATGGATTCGGGCAACGTCGACCGTGGGTCTGACTGGGCGCGCATGATCCACCACACCGACCAGCTCGTCGTACCCACCACGACAATGGAGGACCGCGCCGAGGCCGCCCTACTCACCCTGCGGGGGCTGCAGGAACGAGACGAACACGCCGCGCGGCTGGCCGAGAACGCAGTCGTCATCGTTTCCCAGTGGCAGCCCGGTGAAAGTGCGATCGCGGAGCGCATCGCGGCCGGATTCCGTCCCTATGTCCGAGACGTCGTCACGGTCCCGTACGACCCGGCGCTGAAGTCCGGTCGGATCATCCACGACGCTTTGGCCCCCAGCACCCGGCGTGCCTGGCTCCGCGCGACAGCCGCGGTGGCGCAGGGCCTATGAACAAGACCGGTCAGGACACGAACCCCTGGGTTGTCGCAGCGCAAGCAGTCGCACCCACACACACGCCTGTGCCGACGTCGGCCGCTACGCCCCAGGACGTGGCCCAAGCGGTCGACACACCGCAAGCTGCCACCACGCTATTCCTTGCGGCCCATGGCGGGGCCGGCGCGACCGTCTGGGCTTCGGCCCTGGATGGTCGGGACGGTGGACTGGTCAGCAGCTGGGCGCGCGAGGACGCGCCTCGAGGCGGCATCGTCCTGGTGCTGCGCAGCACCGTCGATGGCATCACGTCGGCTAAGAAGGCGATCGCCCAGCACGGCGCGGCCACT
>JBBSRM010000296.1:0-2956 GCA_038243055.1 Actinomycetales bacterium | reverse complement strand
CCCGCATCCGATCAAACGAATCGGGCCGAGGCGGTCTTTCCCGACGGCGGCCTTCGGAGAACTGAGCCAATCGACGGACCAGGACGAAGACGAGGAGTAGTCCTAGCCGGCGATCGTGGTCAGCAGGAAAGCTGACGGTTCCGAGGCCAAGACGTTGTGAACGACATCGGGGATCACGTAGAGCCCACCGTGGCTGATGACCTGCTCGCCGTCGGCCCAACGAACAGTGACCGTCCCTTGCAGGACCAGGAGGGTGGCCGACTCAGGCTTGCTGTGGTCTGCCATTTCGGAGCCGGCATCCAGCGCCAGAAGCGTCTGGCGCAGCTTTCCGTCCTTCAACACTGCCGTGGCACTGCGTCCATGCGGGGCGGTCTTTGCCTTCTCCAGGTGCTGCGCGACGAGTTCGTCGAGATCGGCCTTGCTCACATGCATGATTCCCACTTTCGTTGTTCCGGAGATGGACCAGGCTGTATCGGTGGCCTCACTCTGGTCCCCTGCTTTCCATTGTGCCCCGCGAGCGGGGCGACCAAGTCAGTCGTGGCCGTTTTCCTCGAATCCGTAGAAGTGTCTTTCGAAGACGTTCCGGGCCCTGCGGGTAACACGTCGGTAGTCGTTTTCCAGCTCCGAAGCATTCCCGGCGGGATAACCGCACCACCGGGCGACCGCTTCCATGTCACGCCACGACCGGGGAAGAACGTCCGACGCACGTCCAGTACAGGCCACCGAGGCGCCACGGATCTGGGTGGCCAGCAACCACGCCCGATCCAACAGTTCGACGTCCCCGGGGGGCAGCAGCTCCAGGTCAGCCAGTGCGGCCAGTGCCTCACGCGTGGAGGTGGTCCGCAATTCAGGATGGTCCTTGGCATGTTCGAGCTGCAGGAGTTGAACGAGCCATTCGACGTCGCTGAGTCCGCCGCGACCCAATTTCACGTGTCGGGTCGAATCCGCGCCACGTGGCAACCGCTCGGCTTCCACCCGGGCCTTGACCCTGCGGATCTCACGCACCTCGTCGGAGCTGGCACCGCGGCCGTACCGTACGCCGTCGACCAGGGTCATGAATTCCGCGGCCAGGCTGTCGTCACCGGCCATCGGCCGGGCACGCAAGAGCGCCTGGCGTTCCCATACCAGCGCCCAACGGTCGTAGTAGCCGCGATAGGACTCCAGCGAGCGAGCCAGCGGACCGTTCTTCCCCTCCGGCCGCAAGGCAGCGTCGACCACCAGCTTGGGTTCGGCGAGTACCGCCGGTTTCAGCGGCTGGGTGAGCAGCTTTCCCACATGAGCAAAGATCCGCAGCGCCTGCTGCTGTGCATCCTGCGGATCAGCCCCTTCCAGGGGCCGGTGAATATAGATCACATCAGCATCGGAGCCGTAGCCGATCTCCCGGCCGCCCTGACGCCCCATCGCCACCACGAGCAGGTCCGTCAACCGCTTGGTGGTCTCGAACTCGTGGCTCTCGGCCACCCGTAGGGCAGCCAGCACCGCTGCCCGGTCCACATCGGACAAGGCCCAACCAATCTCGTCGATACTCAGCAGATCGGCCGAATCGGCCAAGGCAATCCGCAGCAGTTCACGTCGCCGGTTCAGGCGCACCAGTCGCATGGCCGACTCCGGGTTGCCATGCCGTTTGAGCTTGGACGCATTCTCCTGCCAGAGCTGCTCGAAGGACAGGGGCCGCAATTCCCGATCATCCCCCAGCCACGAGGCGGATTCCGGCGAAACCTCCAACAGGTCGGTGATGAAGCGTGAGCCCGACAAAACGTGGCAGAGCCGTTCGGCAGCTGCCTTCGAATCACGCAGCATCCCCAGATACCAGTGCGACTCCCCCAGCGCCTCACTCAACCGACGGAAACCCAACAAACCAGCATCGGGGTCCACACCCTCGGCCAACCATTCGAGCAGGACCGGCAGGAGCTGACGCTGCAAGGCGGCACGACGGCGCACACCAGTGGTGAGTGCCTCGATATGGCGCATGGCGCCCTTGGGGTCGAGGTAGCCCAGGGCAGCCAACCGTGCCTGCGCGGCGGCGGGTGAGAGCCTGACTTCGTCGGTGGAAAGGTTCGACGCCGAGGCCAACAGCGGCCGGTAGAAGATCGATTCGTGCAGACGCCGGACCGAGCGCTTGGTGTTCTGCCATTGGCGGGTGAGTTCGTCGGCAGGTTTTCGACCGCTGACTGCCTTCCCACCGGAGGCCCTGAACAAGACGCGCAGGGCAGCCTCCTTCACCGGCATGAGGTGGGTACGACGCATGTTGACCAGTTGGAGTCGGTGCTCCAGCACCCGCAGGTAGCGGTAGGCCTGGTCGAAGTCGGCGGCATCGGCGCGCCCGATGTACCCGCCCCAGCTCAACGCGGTGATGGCCGACGTCGTATCCCTCACCCGGAGGGTCTCATCCACCCGACCGTGGACCAGTTGCAGGAGCTGGACGGTGAATTCGACATCACGCAATCCCCCCGGGCCCAGCTTGATCTGGCGGGACAGCTCGTCGCGTGAGATATTCTCCAGCACCCGTTTGCGCATCCCCTGGACCGATTCCACGAAGCCGTCACGTTCCGAGGAGTTCCAGATCATCGGCGCGACGGCCTCCTCGTACCGGCGTCCCAGTTCGATGTCCCCGGCAATGCACCGCGCTTTCAACAGGGCCTGGAACTCCCAGCTCTTGGCCCACCGCTCGTAGTAGGCCACATGTGAGGACAGCGTCCTGGACAGTGCCCCGTCCTTGCCTTCGGGCCGCAGATTCGCATCGACCTCCCAGAGCGCCGGCTCCGGTCCCGGGGAGTTGATCGCCCGGGAGATGCCGATGGCCAGGGTCGCCGCGATCTCGGCGGCACGATCATCGTCAAGGTCCTCGGCCTCGTGGACGTAGATGACGTCGACGTCGGAAATGTAGTTCAGTTCCCAAGCCCCGCATTTGCCCATCCCGATGACTGCCAGATGCACGGCGGCGACGTCTTCGGGG
>JBBSRM010000295.1:0-2958 GCA_038243055.1 Actinomycetales bacterium | reverse complement strand
TGCGGACATCCCGTCCTTATCACGCACGAATTCCGGGGCGACGCAGTATCCCAGCGCCTCCTCATAGCCGAAGGACAGACCGGGAACCCTCGAAATCCATTTGAAGCCGGTCAACGTGGCCCCGTGGGCGATGCCGGCGCTCGCCGCGATGCGCGAAAGCAGCCGGGAGGACACGATCGAATTCGCGAAGACCGGTGCCGCCTGGGACGGTGCCTTCCCCCGGGAGAGACGGCGGGCGACATGGATGCCGAGCAGGGCGCCGACCTCGTCACCGGAGAGCATCCGCCATCCGGTGGTCGGGTCGTTCACGGCTGCGGCGCAGCGGTCGGCGTCCGGGTCGTTGGCGATGACCAGATCGGCGTCGGCGTCCCGGGCGAGGGCCAGAGCCAAGTCGATGGCGCCGGGTTCCTCGGGGTTGGGGAAGGCGACCGTGGGAAAATCCGGGTCGGGCTCTGCTTGCTCGGCGACGAGCCGGACATCGGTGAAGCCGGTGGCGGCGAAGGCACGGCTCATCGTGTCGCCCCCGACGCCGTGCATCGGGGTCAGTACGATCCGCAGGGCCGAACGGGTTGTCAGGTCGGTCTCATCCGCCGGCACCAGGGAGGTGATCGCCTGAAGATAGCGGGCCTGGATGTCGCCGGGTTGACCCGCGGCGGGCAGGACGGTCCAGCCGTCCTCGGCCAGTTCGATGCCCGACAGCGGGCCGCTGGCGGCAATACGCTCGGCGATATCGACGTCCATGGGGGCGACGATCTGGGCGCCCTGGCCCGCATCGGTCACGGCCCGGCCGCCGAGGTAGACCTTATAGCCGTTGTCCTGCGGAGGGTTGTGGCTGGCGGTGACCATGACCCCTGCCTCGCACTCCAACGCCAGAACGGCCCAGGCGAGCACCGGGGTGGGCAGCAGGGAAGGCATCAGGAACGTCTCGATGCCCGCTGCAGTGAAGATCGCTGCCGTCTCTTCGGCAAAGACGTCGGAGTTGTAGCGGGCATCGAAACCCACCACGGCCCGCGGGGTGTAGGCCCCGGCAGCGATATCGAGCAAGTACCGGGCGACACCGGCTGCCGTATGCCGCACGACCACGCGGTTCATGCGGTTCGGCCCGGCACCCAGGGCCGCTCGCAGGCCTGCCGTTCCGAAGGCCAAGGTCCCGGAAAACCTGTCAGCGAGTTCTTCGCGGGATCCGGCGTCGTCCTTCGCCGCGGCAACCAGCGCCGTGAGCTCGGCGGCGGTGGCCGGGTCGGGGTCTTCGGCGGCCCAGGCTTCGGCGCGGGCCAGAAGGGCGTCGGGCTGTGCGGATGCGGGGTTCACGGGGCTCCTCGGGATCGGGCGTGTGCTGCTGGCGGGCCGGTCGGCTCAGATGCGTCCGACGATATCGGCGAGCAACTTCGAGATACGCGGTCCGGCCGCCTGGCCCGCCTCGATGACTTCGGCATGGTTCAGCGGGACCGGGCTGATGCCGGCGGCGAGGTTGGTCACCAGCGAGATGCCGAAGACCTCCATGCCGACGTGGCGGGCAGCGATGGCTTCCAGCGCGGTGGACATGCCGACCAGGTCGGCGCCGATGCGTCGGGCGTACTGCACTTCGGCAGGGGTCTCGTAGTGCGGGCCGGTGAACTGGGCGTAGACGCCCTCGTCCAGGCTCGGGTCGACCTCGTGGGCGATCGCGCGCAGACGCGAAGAATACAGATCGGTCAGGTCAACGAAGGTGGCGCCTTCGAGCGGTGAAGCCGCGGTGAGGTTGATGTGGTCGCTGATCAGCACCGGCGTCCCCGGGGTCCAGGCCTCGTTGAGGCCGCCGCAACCGTTGGTCAACACCAGGGT
This sequence comes from Actinomycetales bacterium, assembly GCA_038243055.1. Classification (GTDB taxonomy): domain Bacteria; phylum Actinomycetota; class Actinomycetes; order Actinomycetales; family Micrococcaceae; genus Arthrobacter_H. The sequence goes on along the minus strand of JBBSRM010000295.1, from coordinate 1,134 downwards.
GGTGCAGCCGGCGGCAGCGGCGGTGCGGACTCCGTGCACGACCGAACGCACTCCCTTGCCTTCGTAGTAGTGGGTGCGGGCGCCGAGCACCAGGACGCGCTTCCCGGCAGGGGTCACCACGGAGCGGATGGACCCGGTATGGCCGACGACGGCGGGGGAGTGGAACCCCGGAACGGTCGCCGCGTCCAGGGTGTGGGTGGTCTCCCCGATCAGTTCGGCGGCCTCCCCCCACCCAGAGCCCAGGACCAGGGCAATGTCGTGGGCTGCCACGCCGGTCTGCTCGGCAATGGCGGCAGCGGCTTCGTCGGCCAAATGGAAGGGGTCTTCGTTGAAATCGTTCACCCCACCAATCTACCGGTGGATGCCCTGATGCCGGTACAGGGGTGGGTGTGCAAGTTGCTCGCTGGTAGTGGAGAATGGGCTGGCGTGAGCGTAGAACAGAGCAGAACTTCCCAGCGGTTGATCATCCTCGGCGGCGGACCGGGCGGATATGAGGCGGCCATCGTGGCTGCCCAACTCGGAGCCGAGGTGACCGTCGTCGAGCGTGCCGGCATGGGTGGTTCGGCCGTCCTGACCGACGTCGTGCCCTCCAAGACCCTGATAGCCACCGCCGATGCCATGCGCCGTGTCAGCGGTGCTGGTTCCTTCGGCGTCACCGTCGAGGGCAAGGCCGATGCCAGCGCCGACCTGCCTGTGGTGAACGCCCGGCTCATGGAGCTGGCCCATAATCAGTCGAGGGACATCCGCATCGGCCTCGAACGCGCCGGAGTCCGGGTCGTGCTCGGTGAAGGGCGCCTGCTGGACAACCGCACCATCGCCGTCGCTCGCAATGACGGCGGTGAGGAGACGCTGGAGGCAGATGCCATCCTGCTCGCCCTGGGGGCCCACCCCCGTGAATTGCCGACCGCCGTGCCCGACGGCGAACGCATCTTCAATTGGACCCAGGTCTACAACCTCAAGGAACTGCCCGAACATCTGATCGTCGTCGGATCCGGCGTGACCGGTGCCGAGTTCGCCTCGGCCTACAGCCTGCTGGGAAGTCGCGTGACCCTGGTGTCATCCCGTGAACGCGTCCTGCCCGGCGAGGACGCAGATGCTGCCGCAGTACTCGAGGAAGCTTTCGAGGCCAACGGC
>JBBSRM010000294.1:0-2959 GCA_038243055.1 Actinomycetales bacterium | reverse complement strand
GGCATCCAGTGCCGCGGCGATGCGTTCAGCTTCGGCGAAGAGGTCGGCGCCCTTGCCGGTCACCATGAGGTGGACGTCGGCGGGGGCGACGTTGCGCGGCCACATCAGCCCGCGGTCGTCATGGTTGGTTTCGGCCAACGCCGCAACGGCGCGCGTGACACCGACGCCGTAGGAGCCCATGGTGACCGTGACGAGCTTGCCGTTCTGGTCCAGGACCTTCAGCTCCAGTGATTCGGCGTATTTGCGGCCCAACTGGAAGATGTGACCCATTTCGATGCCGCGTGCCGTCTGCAGCGGGCCGGAGCCGTCGGGCGCGGGATCGCCTTCGCGGACCTCCACGCATTCGATGGTTCCATCCCAGCCGAAGTCGCGACCGGCGACCAGGCCGAAGACGTGGCGGCCGGGCTCGTTGGCGCCGGTGATCCATGAGGTTCCGGAGACGACGCGTGGATCCACGAGGTAGAGGACCCCACTGGCCGCCTCGGTGCCCAGCACCGCATGATCCAGCCCGTTGCCAGGGCCCATGTAGCCCTTGACCAGTGCCGGATTCTTCTTCAGGTCGTCCTCGGTGGCTGCCTCGATCTCCACTTCGCCGCCGATGTCGAGGTGGCCGGCGATATTGGCTTCGACGCGTTTGAGGTCCACCGCGCGGTCGCCCGGCAGGCCGATGGCGACCAGCCGGCGCTCCCCGGTGGGCATCTTCGCGGCGATGACCACGTTCTTGAGCGTGTCCGCTGCGGTCCACTCGCCGGTGTTCCGGGGGGCCACCTCGTTGGCGACGGCCACGAGCGTGTCGATGGTCGGTGTGTCGGGGGTGTCCTTGACCTCCAAGGCCGGTAGCGCGGAGAAGTCGATGTCCTGGGGCACGACCGTGGTCACGGCCTCCACGTTGGCCGCATATCCGCCGGCGGAGCGCACGAAGGTGTCCTCACCGACCGGGGTCGGGTGCAGGAACTCCTCGGATTTGGAACCGCCCATGGCCCCGGCAGTGGCCTCCACCGGTAGGATCTCCAGCCCGAGGCGGGCGAAGATCTTCAGGTAGGCCTCACGGTGCTTGGCGTAGGCGGTGTCCAGACCGGCGTCGTCGATGTCGAAGGAGTAGGAGTCTTTCATGATGAATTCGCGTCCGCGCAGCAGGCCGGCGCGTGGGCGGGCCTCGTCGCGGTACTTATTCTGGATCTGGTAGAGGTATACCGGCAGATCCTTATACGAGTTGTAGAGGTCCTTCACCAGAAGCGTGAACATCTCCTCGTGGGTCGGTGCCAACAGGTAGTCGGCACCCTTGCGGTCCTGGAGCCGGAAGAGGGCGTCGCCGTATTCGGTCCACCGGCCGGTGGTCTCATAGGGTTCGCGCGGCAGCAGGGCCGGGAAGTGGACTTCCTGGCCGCCGATGGCGTTCATTTCCTCACGGACGATCGCCTCGACCTTCGCCAGGACGCGCAGGCCCAACGGCAGCCAGCTGTAGATGCCCGGGGCGGCACGGCGGATGTAGCCGGCCCTGACCAGCAGCTTATGGCTGGCGACCTCGGCGTCAACCGGGTCTTCGCGCAGGGTACGCAGGAACATGGTGGAAAGTCGCAGGACCACGCTTGCTGTCCGTTTCCGCGGGCTGGGCCGCTGATCGTTTGGGTTGATGTCCGGGTCGGGACGCTTCCAATTTACCCGCTGCCCGTCGAAGGGCCGAACAGCGCCGGGCCGCCACGCCTGGTTATTGCGTTCGCAGTGCTTCCAGCGCCTCGTCGAGCCGCTCGGCGACGTCGTCGGGAACGATGTCTTCCTCGTGTTCATCCCGGGTGGTGGCCGAGACCACGACGGCTCCGTCGCTGCCGGAAACTGTGTAGCTGGCCACGCCCTGTTCGCCGGCGGAGACGTCCATCCGGTAGCCCACGGTGGCTTCCGCCTCCGTCGTCGTCTTCTCCCGTTCCACCGTCGCGGTCCCGTCGGTGTCGCCCAGATGCAGGTCGAAAGTCCCGCATCGACGGACCAGGTCGGCGGTGCGGGCTACGGCTGCGGCGGCGGCTTCGCGATCGGGGTAGGAGGCCAGCGACACGTAGCTTTCCCGATTGACGGTGCCCCCGGGAATGGTCACCGAGGAGATGAGCGCGCCGGCGGGCAACGTGGCTTCCTGGTTGTCCATGAACGGCGCACATTTGGCGGGGGTGATGTCCATGTCATCGAGCAGGGTCTGTCCCGTTTCGGTCTGTCCGGCGATCTCCTGGGAGGTACGGACCCGGGCGCCGGGATGGTTTTCGGCCAGTTCATGGGCCGCATCGGCCAATTCGTCGGCGCTGAAGGATGGGAGCGGGCCCGTCAGTGGGGGCGGAGCACTGCTGGCATCGGAATCTTCACCTGCGCTCGGGGACGCCGCAGCGGAGGACGACAACGGCGCTGGGGTGGAGGCCGCGGGCCCGGTGCCGCTCGATCCGGAGGGTTCGCCCGGATCGCTGCCGGTGCAGGCGCTGAGGACCAACGGCAGGGCCAGGAGCACCGCGGCGGTCCTACTGCGCGTCGACGCAGACGATGCCCCGTCCATGGGTTCCCCGTTTCGCAGGCTGGAACCGGCACCGTGGGCGCCGGATGTTCTGCCCCCACCCTAGCGAACGTGGGCACTGTGGGGCAGGACCGAAGCGCTGCGGATTCAGAACAGGACCGTGGCGAAGACCCCGACCTGTTCGAACCCGGCTCGACGGTAGGTGGCCAGCGCCGGGAGGTTGTAGTTGTTCACGTACAGGCTCGCGACCGGTGCCAGGGCCAAGGCGGAACCGGCGACAGCTGCCATGGCCGGACCTGAAATACCTTCGCCGCGGTGCTCCGGGGCGACCCAGACGCCCTGGATCTGGGTGGCGCGCGGCGATACGGTACCGAGCTCGGCCTTGAAACGGATGCCTCCACCTGCGGGACGGTCCACGAAGGAGTGGCCCTGGCGGATCAGCGAGCGGACCCTCGAACGGTAGAAGGG
>JBBSRM010000293.1:0-2994 GCA_038243055.1 Actinomycetales bacterium | reverse complement strand
TGAAGTCGATCTGATCTTCCAGTTCTACTTCCTGCGTCACCACGACGAGTACCGCGGGCCCATCAACGCAGCACTGGACCGCTACGGCGCGACCTTGGAGCCGGTCACCGAACGCATCGTCGAAGGAACCGGGATGTCGGCGCAGGCGTTGCGCTCGACCTTGGCATCACTCATCTACGGCGCTGCCATGAACGTGGCGCGCCAGCCGGAGGACTTCAGCCCCGACCTGCTCCTGCAAGTGGTTTCCTCACTGGTCCCGGAGCGCCAGGCGAACTAGTCGCCCTGGCCGGGGAATCCCAGATATTCCTGCAGCACATGCTCGGCGATGGCCATCGCCGAGGTGGCCGCCGGCGAAGGCGCATTGCGCAGCAATGTGACGGCTCCGACCTGGTCGACGGCGAAGTCATCGACCAGCGAACCGTCCTTGTCCCAGGCCTGGGCCCGCACACCGGCCGCGGATTTCGAGGCCAGATCCGCCGGCCGCAGTTCGGGGACGAATCTGCGCGCCTGCTGGAAGTAGAGCGGCTTGATCAGCGAGGCCGAGATTTCCCGGGCCCCCATCAGCCAATGCTGTTTCGCCAGGGCGGGCGCACCGGGCCAGCGCAGCGATTCGAGGGTGTCCTTCACGGATACCTGTCTCCACCGGTAGCCTTCCCGCGCCAAGGCGGGTACGGCATTCGGGCCGACCTGGACGTCGTCGTAAACCCCGCGGGTGAAGTGCACGCCCAGGAAGGGGAAGCGCGGGTCCGGCACCGGGTAGATCATGCCCTTGACCAGGCCCTGCCGGCCAGGGGCCATCGCCCAGTATTCCCCGCGGAAGGGCAGGATCCTCGGCGACGGGGAGGCCCCGACCATGCGGGCAATGACGTCGGACTGCAGGCCCGCGCAGACGATGAGCCGGTCGAAGAGGTGGCTTCCCGCGGTGGTCGAAACGGTCACTGAACCCCCGGCGGTGGAGACCGCGGTGACTTCCTGGCCGAGCAGGATGGTCCCTCCTGCGCGCCGCACGTCATCGGCCAGTGCCTCGGTGATCGCCGAATAGTCCACCACTGCCGTCTGCGGTGAATGCACTGCCGCGACGCCGGCCACATGCGGCTCGATCTCCCGCAACTGGTCGCCGTCCAGTCGTTTCAACCCGGGAACCTGGTTCTCGCGGGAGCGGCGTTCGATGTCATCCAAACGCGGCAGCTCGTCTTCGGTGAGAGCAACGACCAGCTTGCCGAGCTCGCGGTAGGGCAGGGATCGTTCGCGGCAGAAGTCGCGGGTCATCTCCCGGCCCCGGGCGCATAACGTGGCTTTCAGTGAACCGGGTTGGTAGTAGAGACCGGCATGCACGACGCCGGAATTATGCCCGGTCTGGTGGGCCGCCAGGCGCGCTTCCTTCTCGATCACGGTCACGTGGATGTCTTCGGTGCCCGCCAGTGCGCGGGCTATGGCGATGCCCAGGATGCCTCCGCCGATGATCCCGATCCGTTCAGCCATGCTGCTGCCTTTCGTCGTGTCAGGCCCCGGTGGCCCCGTCGATCCTCTCGCGCAGGATATCCGCATGGCCGCAGTGCCGCGCATATTCGCTGGTCATATGACTGTAGATCCATCGCAGGCTCACCTCGGTGCCCATGAACGCTGCGGTGTCATCCAGGGAACGCTCCGCGCAGTTGGTCCGGGCGGCGGCGACCTCCGCCTCCCACTGTCCAACGACCGTGCTGAACGGGACCGAGGGATCAACGTCGAAACCGCCGTCGTGCCCTTGGGATGTTTTGCCTCCGGGGTAAATGGTGGGCAACTCCTCTGCGAACATGACCCGACGGAACCATTGGCGTTCCACTTCACCAAGGTGCTGGAGAAGACCCTGCAGGCTCAGTTCCGATGGTTCGGCCGATCGTTGGCGCAGGGCGTCGGCATCGACTCCCTGACAGGTGAGCAGCAGGGTCGCCCGGTAGTAGTCGAGCCAGGCTTCGAGGGTTTCTCGTTCGGAGGCGTTCAAGGGCGGCATGCTGCGTTCGATGGTGGACATGGATGCCATCCTGCCCTCCACTTCCGACAGGTCGGCCCGCCACCCCGGGGGGGATGGCGGGCCGGGTCTTGCCGTCCTGTCGCGGGTCAGGCCACCTCGGGAGGCAACATCAGACCGGCACCGGGGATGGCGTCGAGCAGCGAGCGGGTGTACTGGGTCTGCGGGTTTTCGAAGACGTCGTCGGTGCTGCCGGTCTCCACCAGCTTTCCCTGTTCCATCACACAGACATGGTCGGCGATCTGGCGCACGACGGCCAGGTCGTGGGTGATGAACAGGTAGCTCAGCCCCAGTTCGGACTGCAGGTCCGCCAACAGGTTGAGCACCTGGGCCTGCACGAGCACGTCCAGTGCAGACACGGCCTCGTCACAGATCACCACTTCCGGATCCAGCGCGAGCGCACGGGCGATGGCCACGCGCTGGCGCTGACCGCCGGAGAGCTCGTTGGGGAAGCGCTGCATCATCGATGCCGGCAGGGCCACCTGGTCCAGCAGCGCCCGCACCTTCCGCTCGCGCACCTTGCGGTCGCCGATCTTATGCACCCGCAACGGTTCCTCGATGGTGCGGAAGATGTTGTACATCGGGTCCAGCGAGCCGAAGGGGTCCTGGAAGATCGGTTGGACCCGACGACGGAACTTGAACATCTCCTTGCGCGAAAGCGTGGTGATGTCCACGCCGTCGAACAGGATGCTGCCCTCCGTGGCGTCCTCCAAACCCAGCACCAGCCGGGCCACCGTCGACTTGCCCGAACCGGATTCCCCGACGACGGCCGTCGTCGTGCCCCGTTTGATGCTCAGGGACACCTCGTCCACGGCACGGAAGTCCGTTGCCCTGCCGATGCCGCCACGGATCTTATAGGTCTTGACCAGGTCCCGGACCTCGATGACGTTATCTGTCGCCACCGGCCGGTCGGCGGCCAGTTCCTCATCCGATTCCTGCCCGCGTTCCTTGGCCGATTCGATGCGGCGCGAGGCCAGCGAGGG
>JBBSRM010000292.1:0-3017 GCA_038243055.1 Actinomycetales bacterium | reverse complement strand
CCGCCGCGGCGGGGTCGGTCTCCCACACCGCCATCAGCTCGTACATCCGCCGCCCGTAGAGGTAGGTGCTCACGGCGCGGAGCTGCTCGGTGACGTGGTCCAGGACCTCCTCGTCCGGCACGGCCCAGTCGAAGGACCCGTCCTCGTCGGCGATGTAGCCGTCGAGGGAGGCGATCACGGAGTAGATCAGCTGCGACATGACTCTCCCGTCCTCTCATCATGTGCTGGTCCGTCACGTTTACCGACCGGTCCGGAGTCCAAAACTCATCCTGGCTGGCCAGCGGGACGTCCAGAGACTGATCCCCAATTGACGCCGGCGGAAGGCGAGAGCGAGGCCGCAGGCCGACCCGAGTGCCGGTGGCAGCGTGACCAGCTTTCGGAAACGATTCACGAGATCGTACTTGACGACCATCGGTTGCGGTATGAGATCTGCTCCCGATCACCGGGCGGCGGACCCGTCCCATGCGCAGGTCCGGCAGTGTGTCCCGTGTTCGCACCCAGCTCGGTGAGGCGTTCGGCACCCGTAGGGGTGCGGCGCTTTAGGCGGCGACGAGGACCTGGGACTCGAGTCGGCAGTAGCTGGTTTCCATGCCGTCGGTCATCCCGGTGGCGAGGACGATGTCGCGCACTTCGGCGTTCGGGTAGGTGATCAGGATGGATAGCAGCGTGCCGCCCGCGACCGGGGTGAGGGTCATCTCGTTGGTGGTGGTGCCCTCGCCCGACATGCCGATCATCCGCTCGGTCGTGACGGCGCGGAACGGTGGAAGCGACTCGACTAGCTCGCCTTCGAAGCCGAACCGGTCCTCGCCCTTCTCCCATTCGTAGCGGTAGGAGTCGCCGACAGCGGTAGCCACCTCGCAGACCGGCATGGTCCAGCCATTTGGCCCGAGCAGCCATTTCTGGAGCAGTGCCTTCGTGTGGTGGGCCTGCCAGACGGCGTCCGCGGTGCCGTGGATGACCCGACTAATCCGCACCTGGGTGTCGCTGAGGATCTGGGCCTCCGTCGGCAGGTCAGCCGCGAAGGAACGCAGGTCGGCCAGCAACAGGTCCATCTGCCCCATGGCCTGCGTCATTCCCTCTTGCATGCCCATGTCGACCAGTTGGGCGAGCTCGTCGGCCGTGTTGAAGTACGTCGTCGTACTCACGCGCGAGCCCTTCCGCGTCGTCTCGAACACGAACACCATCCGCATCGACGGCATCTCGGTGTTGGGGGTGCCGTCGGCGAGGGCGAAGCCGTCGAGCACCTCGAACGACTTCCGCGCCTCGACCGCGAGCCACTGCCAGTAGCCGCGCGAGACATCGCCGTCCGGCCCGGTCATGGCGTAGGCCGAGTGGCCGCCTGCGGCTGCGTCGTGACGGGTGAACTGCGCCGGGTAGGTCGGCGGACCCCAGAACCGCTCCAACTGGCGAGGATCGACGTAGGCGTCCCAGAGGCGTTGCACGGGCACGGGGAAGTCGGCGACGACCGTCATGGTCAGCGCGGCCGGGTCTTGTGTGACGGAGGTGATGGGCATGACAGAGCCTTTCAGTCTTCGGTGAGCAGGGCGTCGAGCCCCGCGATACGGGCGCGCCAAATCTGTTCGTAGCGGTCCAGAAGAGCGCGTGCCCGCGTCAGAGCCTCGGGGTTGCCGCGGACGACACGCTCGCGGCCCTTCGGTCTTTTGGTCACGAGTCCCGCCCCTTCCAGGACAGCTACATGCTTCTGCACGGCCGCGAAGGACATGTCGTACGCCGCAGCCAGCTGCGACACCGATGCCTCGCCGTCCAGGGTCCGGCGCAGGATGTCGCGTCGTGTCGCATCGGCGAGGGCCCGAAAGATCCGATCCACCTCGCCGTCGCTGAGATCTGCACGTACAACCATACGGTTGTACGTTAGGGAAGGACAGCGCCGTCGTCAAGTCCCGGACGCCAGATCAAGGTCGGCTTCACGGTCCGTCAGCCCATAGGACCGGCAGAAGATGTCACGCCGTTCCGTCGACGAGGGCTTGGGTTGAGTCCCAGCAGAGAACGCCGGTCACCTCGTGGGTGACCGGCGCTCTCGTCATAGGTCGCTGGGTTCGGGTTCCGCCGGCGGTGCGGCGCGTTGTCAGGGGGTATAGATCACGGCTTGAGCGGTGAGGTCGCCCGGGTATCGCTCGCGCCAGCTAGCGCTGTCGCGGGTGCCGGTGCGGCCACCGGCGGACAGGACTGATCCGTTGGTCAAGGTGGTGAGCGATCCGTCGTGGGCGTTGCGGCCGGGCACCGCGGTCCAGGTCTTGGTCTGGGGGCTGTAGACGTAGTCGAGGTCGCTATCGGTCTGGCCGCCGGTGGCCAGGATGGAACCGTTGCCGAGCTGCGCGAGTTCCGACCCGTCGAACATGTACGGGGATAACCAGATGGAGTCGCGTGGCAGGCCCGCGTCGATGGTCCACACGCCGGAGACCGGGTTGACCTCATAGACGCTTGGGCTCGGGCTCAGGCCGACGAAGTTGTAGTGTGAACCGCCAGCGATCATGACGTTGCCGCTGGGCAGCAGCGCGATGACTGATTGGGTTGCAAGCGGCGTCGGCGGCAAGGGCAGCTGCCGCCAGGTGTTGGTGGCCCGGTGGTACACCGCTGGCGCGTCCGCGCCCAAGGTGGTGAAGAAGTCCCCGTTGGGCAGGATCCTCGCGGCGCCGGGGCCCCATCCCCATTCCGTCTCTATCGGTGGCGTGGCGAGCGTCGTCCAGCTGTTGGTAGTCGGGTTGTACTCGGCGGCCGCTGAGGTCGGGTAGTGGTCGCGTGTCGTAGTGCCGGCCACGATGACTCTTCCGTTGGGGAAGCGCCCAGACATGCTGGTGAGGAGCGAGATGGGCAGGTTCGGCCCCAGGGTCCAGGTGTCCGTGGCCGGGTTGTAAAACTGGCTTCTGGTGACATCGCCGGGGGCGGTGGTGGACGCGCCGATGACCAGGACCCTGCCGTCGGTGAGGGTGGTGGCCGCATCGCCGTAGCTCGCGAACGCCGGGCCGGTAGCGGCCGTCCAGGTGCCGGTGGCCGGG